>CBHFOL010000237.1:0-12628 GCA_965995405.1 uncultured Saccharothrix sp. | reverse complement strand
GCGGGATCGTGAGGAGTTGATCCGGTGGACCACAACGGGTGTGCATCCGGCGTCGTCGATCATGCGGGCGCGGGTGTTGCTCGCGTTGGACACCTCGGTGGGCGGGCCTGGTCCGAAGGAAGTGGTGGCGGCCCGGCTCGGGGTCTCGGGTGAGACGCTGCGACTGGTCGCCAGGCGGTTCGCCGAGACCGGTGGTGATGTCCTGGCCACGATCTCACGCAAGAAGCGGGACCTCCCGCCGGTGCCGTCGCCGGTGACGGGTGAAGTGGAGGCGCGACTGATCGCGCTGGCGTGCTCGCAGCCGCCTGCCGGGTATGCCCGATGGTCGTTGCGGCTGCTGGAAAAACACGTCCAGCTCACCGAGGACATCCCGAACCTGGACCACTCGACCATCGGCCGGGTGTTGAAAAAACGGAACTGCGTCCTCATCTGAGGAAGTGCTGGAACATCCCGCCGCGGGCCAACGCCGAGTTCGCCGCCCGCATGGAAGACGTCCTCTCCGTCTACGCCCGCCCGCACGATCCCGCCCGTCCGGTCGTGTGCATGGACGAGAAACCCTTCCAGTTCCTTGGCGAGGTCCGCGACCCGCTGCCTGCCCGGCCAGGCCGCGATGCCTGCCAGGACAGCGAATACGTCCGGTGCGGCACCTGCTCGATCTTCGTGTGGACAGAACCCCTACGTGGCTGGCGCCGTGTCCATGCCTTGACCCAGCGAACCGAACTCGACTGGGCCGGGCAGGTCAGACAACTGCTGACCGTGGACTATCCCGACGCCGAGACCGTGGTGCTGGTGATGGACAACCTCAACACCCACGGCATCGCCTCGCTCTACGAGGCGTTCGAACCCGCCGAGGCGTTCTCGCTCGCGCAGCGCCTGGAGATCCACCACACCCCCAAACACGGGTCCTGGCTCAACATCGCCGAAATCGAACTCTCCGCACTGTCACGGCAATGCCTCGACCGCCGCATCGGCGACCTCGACACCCTCAACACCGAACTCAACGCCTGGCAGCACGCCACCAACACCAACCAGCGCGGAGTCGACTGGCAATTCACCACCGACGACGCCCGCACCCGACTCCGCCACCTCTATCCCAAAGGTTAGAAGCGACACGCTACTAGCTGTACTCAGCGGCAACCTTACGCATCAACCGGCGGCTTTCCTCACCCCAGAACCACACCGCAAAGCCTCGCCCACCACCCCACCCAGACAGCCCACGGTGCAGCAAACTTTACAAAGTTGGATTTACAAAGTGGGACTTACAAGGTGAAGCTTACGAAGTGGGGTTTGCAAAGTAAACCGTCTGCTCGACCATCCACCGACGGCTCTCGGTCACACGACGGCGAGCGGTAGCTGGTTCGGGATGACCGGGGACGGCAGGTCGGACGAGCCGGTCAGGTACCTGTCCACCGCGTTGGCCACCGAACGGCCCTCCGCGATCGCCCACACCACGAGCGAAGCGCCCCGATGCGCGTCACCGCACACGAACACACCCGGCGCCTGCGTCTGCCAGTCCGAACCGCACGAGATCGTGCCCCGCGCGGTCAGCTCGATCCCCAAACCACCCAGCAACGGCATGTGCTCGACGCCCTCGAAGCCGATCGCCAGCAGCACCAGGTCCGCCGGCAGCAACTCGACCTCCTCGGACGTCGGCACCACCGCCCGCCGACCGGACGCATCCCGCTCCACCCGCACCTTGCGCAACTGGATCTGCTTCACATGCCCATCGCCGTCACCGACGAACTTCTCCACCGCCACCGCGAACTTCCGCTCCCCGGCCTCCTCGTGCGCCGGGTAGGTCCGCAGGATCCACGGCCACACCGGCCACGGCGAACGCTCGTCGTCCCGCGACGAAGGCGGCTGCGGATACTGGTCCAGTTGCAGCACCGACGCCGCACCCTGCCGCGACGCCGTCCCGTAGCAGTCGGCCCCGGTGTCACCGCCGCCGATGATCACCACATGCTTGCCGGCAGCCGAAATCTCCGGCGCGCCATCGCCCTCGCACGCACGGTTCGCGGGCACCAGGTGGTCCATCGCCAGATGAATACCGGCCAACTCACGACCGGGCGTCACCTGATCGTCACGACCACGCAAGGCACCGACCGCCAACACCACGGCGTCGAACTGCTCCCGCAACTGCTCGACCGTCAGATCGACCCCGACCTCACAACCGGTGACGAACTTCGTGCCCTCCTTGCGAAGCTGCGACAACCGCCGATCGAGAACCTTCTTCTCCATCTTGAACTCGGGAATGCCATACCGCAGCAGACCGCCGAGCCGGTCGTCCCGCTCGTACACCGTGACCTCATGCCCGGCCCGCGTCAGCTGCTGCGCCGCCGCCAAACCCGCCGGGCCGGAACCGACGACGGCGACCCGCTTCCCGGACGTCACCTGCGCCTGCGTCGGCTGCACCAGACCCTGGTCCCACGACACGTCGGCGATCGCCTGCTCGACGCGCTTGATCGCCACCGCACCACCCGCGTCATGGCTGATCGCCAGCACACACGCCGCCTCGCACGGCGCGGGGCACAGCCGGCCGGTGAACTCGGGAAAGTTGTTGGTGGCGTGCAAGCGATCCGACGCCAACGCCCAGTCGCCCCGGCGCACCAGGTCGTTCCACTCCGGGATCAGGTTGCCCAGCGGGCAGCCCGCCGAACCCGAGTGGCAGAACGGGATCCCGCAGTCCATGCAGCGCGCCGCCTGCGTCTTCACCTGGCCGTCCCGGGTTTCCGGGTCCAGGTCGGCGTACACCTCGCGCCAGTCGTCCAGCCGCTCGGCGGCCGGACGCTTCTTCGCGTCGGCGCGGGTGTGCTTGAGGAAACCGTACGGGTCAGCCACGGGAAGCCTCCATGATCGCCTGGTCGACGTCCCTGCCTTCCGCGCGGGCGAGCCTCATCGCTTCGAGCACGCGCTGGTAGTCACCGGGCATGACCTTGGTGAACGACGCGGAACGTCGGGGCCAGTCGCCGAGCAGCGACGCGGCCACCGCCGATCCGGTGAGTTTGTGGTGCCTTTCAACGACTTCGCGCAACCAGCGGAGGTCGTCGGCGTCGGGTCGCTGCAACTCGACCATATCCCGGTTCACCGACGCGGGGTCGAGGTCCAGGACGTAGGCGACGCCGCCGGACATGCCGGCCGCGAGGTTGCGCCCGGTCGGTCCGAGCACCACGGCCCGGCCGCCGGTCATGTACTCGAACGCGTGGTCACCCACGCCTTCCGCGACCGCCAGCGCGCCGGAATTCCTTACGCAGAAACGTTCTCCGACGCGTCCGCGCAGGAAGATCTCGCCGCCGGTCGCGCCGTAGCCGATCACGTTGCCCGCGATCACCTGGCGTTCGGCGGCGAAGGGCGCGTCCGGGTGCGGGCGCACGACGATCCGCCCGCCGGACAGGCCCTTGCCCACGTAGTCGTTGGCGTCGCCGACCATCTCCAGCGTGATGCCGCGCGGCAGGAACGCGCCGAGCGACTGGCCGGCGGAACCGGTGAACGTCACGTGGATCGTGTCGTCGGGCAGCCCGTCACCGCCGAACCGGCGGGTGACCTCCGCGCCGAGCAGCGTGCCGACGGTGCGGTTCACGTTGCGCAGCGGCAGTTCCAGCCGCACCGGGTGCGCATCCTCCAGTGCCGCCTCGGCGAGCTGGATGAGCGTGCGGTCGAGTGCCTGCGCCAGACCGTGATCCTGCTCGCGAACGCGCCGCTTCGCGGTCTGGTAAGGGGTTTCGGGCACGTCGAATACCGGCGTCAGGTCCAGGCCCGCCGCCTTCCAGTGCTCGATCGCCTGGTTCGTCTCCAGCAGCTCGGCGTGGCCGACGGCCTCGTCGATGGTGCGGAAACCCAGTGCCGCCAGGTGTTCCCGGACTTCCTGCGCGACGAACTCGAAGAAGTTCACCACGTGGTCGACCTGCCCGGTGTAGCGCTTGCGCAGCTCGGGGTTCTGGGTCGCGACGCCGACCGGACAGGTGTCCAGGTGGCAGACCCGCATCATCACGCAGCCCGCGACGATCAGCGGCGCGGTGGCGAAGCCGAACTCCTCCGCGCCGAGCAGCGCGGCGACCACGACGTCGCGGCCGGTGCGCATCGCGCCGTCCACCTGCACCGTGATGCGGTCGCGCAAACCGTTGAGCAGCAACGTCTGCTGCGTCTCGGCGAGGCCGATCTCCCACGGCGTCCCGGCGTGCTTCAACGAGTTCAGCGGCGACGCGCCGGTCCCGCCGTCGTGGCCGGAGATCAGCACGACGTCCGCGTGCGCCTTGGCGACGCCCGCCGCGACCGTGCCGACGCCGACCTCGCTGACCAGCTTCACGTGCACGCGGGCCTGCTCGTTAGCGTTCTTCAGGTCGTGGATGAGCTGCGCCAGATCCTCGATGGAGTAGATGTCGTGGTGCGGCGGCGGGGAAATCAGGCCCACGCCCGGCGTGGAGTGCCGGGTCCGCGCGATCCACGGGTACACCTTGTAGCCGGGCAGCTGGCCGCCTTCGCCGGGCTTCGCGCCCTGCGCCATCTTGATCTGGATGTCGCTGGCGTTGACCAGGTATTCGCTCGTCACGCCGAACCGGCCGGACGCGACCTGCTTCACGGCGGACCGGCGTTCCTTGTCGTACAGGCGTTCCGGGTCCTCGCCGCCCTCACCGCTGTTGGACCGGCCGCCGAGCCGGTTCATCGCGATGGCCAGGGTTTCGTGCGCCTCGGCGGAAATCGAGCCGTAGGACATGGCACCTGTGTTGAAGCGCTTGACGATCGAGCTCACCGGCTCGACCTCGTCGATCGGCACGGGCTCGCGCACGGTCTTCAGCGTGAACAGGCCGCGCAGCGTTCCGCCTTGGCGTGCAAGGCTTTCCACCTCTTCGGTGTACCGGCGGTAGACGTCCGCGCGGCCGGTCTTCGTGGCGTGTTGCAGCAGGAACACGGTTTCCGGCGAGAACAGGTGCAGTTCGCCTTCACGGCGGTAGGAGTACTCGCCGCCCACTTCGAGCCGGCGGTGCACGCGGTCGGTCGGGTTGTCCGGGTACGCGCGGCGGTGGCGCAGCGCGACTTCCTCCGCCAGCACGTCGAGTCCCGCGCCGCCGAGCTTGGACGCCGTGCCGGTGAAGTACTCGGCCAGCAGCTCCCGGGACAGGCCGACGGCCTCGAAGACCTGGGCCGCGGTGTACGCGCCGACCGTCGAGATGCCCATCTTGGACATGATCTTCAGGGTGCCCTTGACCAGCGCCGTCACGTAGTTGCGGATGGCCTTGCGCGGCTCGATTCCGGTGATCGCGCCCTGCGTGATCAGGTCCTCGATGGTCTCGAACGCCAGGTACGGGTTGACCGCCGCCGCGCCGTAGCCGAGCAACGCGGCGATGTGGTGCACCTCGCGGGCGTCGCCGGTCTCCACGACCAGCGCGACCCGCAGGCGTTCCTTGGTGCGCACCAAATGGTGGTGCACGGCCGAAACGAGCAGCAGCGACGGGATCGGGGCCAGCCGGTGGTCGGAGTCGCGGTCCGACAGCACCAGCGTGCGCGCGCCGGCCGCGATCGCCTCGGACGCCTCGCGGCGGACCCGTTCGACGGCCTCCCGCAGCGCGTCCCCACCACCGTCCACTTCGTACAGTCCATTGAGGACCGTACAGGCGAAGCCGGGCAGGTCGCCGTCGTCGTTGACGTGGATGAGCTTGGCCAGCTCGTCGTTGTCGATCACCGGGTAGGAGAGCTTGATGTGCCGACAGCTCACCGGTCCGGGTTCGAGCAGGTTCTGCTCCGGGCCCATCACCCGGGACACCGAGGTGACGATCTCCTCGCGGATCGCGTCCAGCGGCGGGTTGGTGACCTGGGCGAACGACTGCACGAAGTAGTCGTAGAGCAGCCGGGAACGCTGGGACAGCGCGGCGACCGGCGTGTCGGTTCCCATGGAGCCCAACGGTTCCGCGCCGACGACCGCCATCGGGCCGAGCAGGATGCGCAGTTCCTCTTCCGTGTAGCCGAACGTGAGCTGGCGGCGCACCACGGACTCGTGGCTCTGCACAACGTGTTCACGGTCGGAGAGGTCCGCGAGGTCCAGCAGTCCCGCGTGCAGCCACTCGTCGTAGGGCAGGTCCTCGGCCAGCCGGGACTTGACCTCGTCGTCGTCCACCAGTCGGCCCGCGACCGTGTCGACCAGGAACATCCGGCCCGGCTGGAGCCGCCCCTTGGCGACCACCTGGTCCGGGGGCACGTCCAGCACGCCGGTCTCGGACGCCAGCACGACGCGGCCGTCGGCGGTCTGCCACCAGCGGGCCGGGCGCAGGCCGTTGCGGTCCAGCACCGCGCCGACCAGCGAGCCGTCGGTGAACGTGACGCACGCCGGGCCGTCCCACGGCTCCATCAGGGACGCGTGGTACTCGTAGAACGCGCGCCGCTTCGGGTCCATCGAGGTGTGGTTCTCCCACGCCTCGGGGATCATCATCAGCACCGCGTGCGGCAGCGACCGGCCGCCCAGGTGCAGCAGTTCGAGGACCTCGTCGAACGACGCCGAGTCCGAGCCGTCCGGGTCGCAGATCGGGAACAGCCGGGACAGGTCGCCCGGGATCAGGTCGGACGCCAGC
Source organism: uncultured Saccharothrix sp. (assembly GCA_965995405.1). Taxonomy (GTDB): domain Bacteria; phylum Actinomycetota; class Actinomycetes; order Mycobacteriales; family Pseudonocardiaceae; genus Actinosynnema. Next base: position 6,068 of record CBHFOL010000237.1, on the reverse strand, counting down.
AGCGCCTCGCGGGCGCGCATCCGGTTCCGGTTGCCGCGCACGGTGTTGATCTCGCCGTTGTGGGCGACGAAGCGGAACGGGTGGGCCAGCGGCCACGACGGGAACGTGTTGGTGGAGAAGCGCGAGTGGACCAGGGCGATCGCGGTGGCCAGGCGCTCGTCGCGCAGGTCCGGGAAGAACGCGGGCAGCTGGCCCGTGGTCAGCATTCCCTTGTAGACGATGGTGCGCGCGGACAGCGACGGGAAGTATGTGCCGACCTGCGCGGCGACCGTCTCGTGCTCGACCCGCTTGCGCAGCGCGAACGCGAGCCGGTCGAGCTCCACCCCGGACCGGTCGCCGGACTCGGCGCGCGCGAACAGCATGGCGAAGTGCGGCATGACCGAACGGGCGGTCGGCCCGACGTCGGCCAGGTCCGGGTCCACGGGCACGTCGCGCCAGCCCAGGACGCGCAGTCCCTCTTCCTCCGCGATCCGCTCCGCAAGCGCTTGCGCCTTGGCGCGTTCCTTCTCGTCGGCGGGCAGGAACGCGATCCCGGCGGCGTACGAGCCCGCCTCGGGCAGCGTGAAGTCCACAACCGACCGCAGGAACTCGTCCGGCAGCTGCACCAGGATCCCCGCGCCGTCACCGCTGGTCGGCTCGGCACCGGCCGCGCCCCGGTGTTCCAGGTTGGCGAGCGCGGTCAACGCGTCCACCACGATGGCGTGGGACCGCCGCCCCGCGATGTCGGCGACCATCGCCACACCGCAGGCGTCACGCTCCGCGCTCGGGTCGTAGAGCCCCCGTGCGGACGGGATGGCGGAGAAGATCACTGCGCAGACCTCCTTCGTCGTCCTGCTAGAGAACGAGTCCTCGTGTCCAGTTCCTGGGAATCCGGATGCTGGGCACGGGACGACGATGGCCCGCGTGTTGACGCGACTTTAACAGCCGCGAAACCGGGAGACACCATCCATCGGGTGATCCAGGTCATTGACGCGTAACGATTCAGGTGGGCCTGGCGACATTGGGGGCCGACCTTGTTACGCGCTGTTAAGCATAACCGAGTGGCGCAGGTCCCGCGCGCCCTTGAGAGCTTGCCGACAGCGTCTCCGGAGGATCTGCTTCGGACGGTTTCACCCTGTTGTGTGAACCAGGTTGTGTGAACCGGGCAGGTGGAACCAGGTTCTCGGCCGGACGTGCCCCCGCAGCTCGACCGCTGCGGGGACGCGGTGGTCTCAGTGGGTGCCGGCAGCCACCGGTTCGCGGTCGTCCTTGTGCTGCCGGTCCATCAGGTGGTCCACGTCCACCCGCGACGGGTCGTCCAGGACTTCCTTCAGGCGCGCGCGGTCGAGTTGGCCCTGCCAGCGGGCGACCACGAGGGTGCCCACGCCGTTGCCGATGACGTTCGTGATGGCCCGCGCCTCGGACATGAACCGGTCGATGCCGACGATCAGCGCGATCCCGACGGCGGGGATGGCACTGTTCGCCTCGAACGCGGTCAGCGACGCGGCCAGCGTGACCAGGCCGGCTCCGGTGACACCCGCCGCGCCCTTCGACGCGAGCAGCATGAACAGCAGCAGGCCGATCTGGGTGCCCAGGCCCACGTCGTGGCCGGTGGCCTGGGCGATGAAGATCGCGCCCATGGTCAGGTAGATGCAGGTGCCGTCCAGGTTGAAGGAGTAGCCGGTCGGGATCGTGAGCCCGACGACGGACTTGTCCGCGCCCGCCGCCTCCAGCTTCACCAGCATCCGGGGCAGCACCGACTCCGAGGAGCTGGTGCCGAGCACGATCAGCAGCTCGTCCTTGATGTACCGGAGGAACTTGAGGATCGAGAACCCCGAGTACAGCGCCACGCCGCCCAGCACCAGCAGCACGAACAGCAGGCACGTCGCGTAGAACGAACCCATCAGCCACGCCAGCTTGCCCAGGATCGTGCCGCCGAACTTGCCGATCGTGTAGGCGATCCCGCCGAACGCACCGATCGGCGCGGCGTACATGACGATCCGGATCACGCCGAACATGACCTTGGCGACGGTGTCCAGCGCGGCCACCACCTTCTCGCCGCGCGCACCCATCCCGGCGACCGCGACCGCAACCAGGATGGCCACCACCAGTACCTGGATCAGTTGCCCGTCGGTGAACGCGCCGACGAACGACTTCGGCACCAGGCTGAGGACGAACCCGGTCACGCCGGTCTCGGCGGTCTTCGCGTCGGCGAGGGTCTTGGAGGCGGCGTCGTCGTTGATCGGGATCGGCGGGCCGTGGTGGCCGGGCTGCACGATGTTCACCACGATCAGGCCGATCGCCAGCGCGGCGGTCGTCATCGCGGTGAAGTAGAGGATCGTCCGCAGCGCCAGGCCGCCCGCCTTGGCCAGGTTGCCCAGGCCGGCGATGCCGACGACGACCGTGCAGAAGATGGTCGGCGCGATGACCACCTTCACCAGTGCCACGAAGAAGTCCGCCAGCCACTTCATGCCCGCGGCCTGGGCGGGGAACGCGTAGCCGACGATCACGCCCAGCACGATCGACACCAGGACCCAGAAGTACAGGTGCCGGTAGATCGGTTTGCGCTCACGGGTTCGCGCGGTGACCACGGTGTCCTCCAAGGGCCGGATGGGGATTGGCCGTGATCCTGGGCACAGCCGGGAGCCGCGACAAGGTGGTCGGCGGAAACTTCAGATCCCTCTGACGTAACGCGCCGTTCACTCGTCCGCTTGTCCGCTTGTCCGCTTGTCCGCTTGTCCGCTTGTCCGCTTGTCCGACAGGACTAGTCTCCGGGTCGTGCAGGTGTCCCGGCGCTCGGTGCTGCTCGCCGCTCTGGCGGCGGGTGTGCCCGCGTGCACGTCGTCCGGGCTGCCTGCGCCGGCGGAACTGGTGCTCGCCACGGGTCCGGACGGAGCGGTGTTCCGGGAGGTCGGCGGTGCGCTTGCCGCGGCGTTGGGCGATCAGCTGCCGGATACCCGGGTGGTGGCCCGGTCGACCAATGCGTCGGTGGAGAACGTCCGGCTGCTCCGGGAGGGTTCAGTCCACCTTGGACTGTCCTCTTTGGATTCCTTGTTGGACGGCGCGCTGCTGAGTGCGGACGATCCGAACGGGATCAGTGCGGTGGGGCGGTTGTACGACAGCTTTCTCCAGGTGGTCGTGCCGGACGGGTCCGATATCCGACGACTGGCCGATCTCGCGGGTCGGCGGGTTTCGTTCGGTCCGACGGAATCCGGTACCGAGTTCACCGCCACCAGGTTGCTGGGTCTGTTGCGGGTGCGGGTGGATGCGCAGCGCATGGCGCACGCCGTGGCGGCCCGGCGGTTGGCGGAGGGGGCGATCGACGCGATGTTGGCGCTCACCGGGATTCCGACGCCGGCGGTGACGGGGCTGTTGGGCACGTTCCCGATCCGGTTGCTGGAGTTGTCGGAGGAGGCGGAGTTGCTGGCCGAGGCGTATCCGCCTGGGCCTTATGTGCCGGTGACCATTCCTGCGACGACGTATGGCGCGCTGGGGCCTTGCCGGACGTTCGCCGTGCCGAACCTTTTGCTGGCGCGGAGTTCGCTGGACCCGTCGGTGGTGGAGGTGGTGACCCGGACGGTTTTCACCGAGTCGGCCCGCATCGCGGCCGGGCACCCGGAGGCGAGCCGCATCAACGTGCGCACCGGCATCGCGACGGGCCAGGTGCCCCTGCACCGAGGCGCGGAACGCTGGTTCCGCTCGGTGAAACGCTGACTTCGCTCCGCCGCTTGTCTAATGCCTGTCCACTGCCTGTACGCCGCCGGCCCGCTGGCTGACTGCCGCCTGTACATCGCCTGTCTGCCGCCTGTGCGTCGCCGCCCGCGTGCCGACGCCCAACAACGCTTCGCTTCAGGCAAGGTGCAACGTTGCGTTTCGCCGGCCACGGCTAATCACGCGCCCAGCGTGACCACGGCGTCCAGGCCGTGCGGCTCAACCGGATCGAGTCGCAGTTCGCCGCCCGCGCCCGCGATCAGTTCGGCGCAGATCGACAGGCCGAGCCCGGTGCCTGCGGTGTTCTGGTGCTTCGCCGCGCGCCAGAACCGCCGCAACGCCTGCGTGCATTCCTCCGGCGAGAGCCCGTCGCCGTCGTCGGTGACGTGCAAGACGACCCGGCCCCGGTCCCCGCCTCCGTCCCCGCTTCTGCCTCCGTCCGGCGTGCCCCAGATCCGGATTCGGGTGGCACCGGACAGCCGGATCGCGTTGCCGACCAGTTCGTCCAGCACACTGCCCAGTCCACCCGGCGGTTCCAGCACCCGCAGCCTTTCGGGCACGTCGATCTCCAACGCGATGCCGCCGGCACCGGCCAACGCCCGCCAGCCCGGAACATGCGCCGCCAGCAACGCGTCGACCTCGACCGGCTCGGCGGCGGACGCGCTGTCGAGCCGGGTCGCGGCAAGCAACGTGTCCAGGACCCGCCCCATCTCCTCTGCCTCGTCCACGGCGATCCGCTGGGCTTCCCGACCGGCGTCGTCCGACACGTGCGGGGCCAGGTTGTCGACCGCGAGCCGGAGGCCGGCCAACGGGTTGCGCAACTGGTGCGAGGCATCCGACACGAACGCCCGCTGGCGGCGAAGCGCGCGACTGACCACGTCCACCATGGCGTTGAACGAGGCCGCCAGCCTCCGCAGCTCGGGCGGCCCGGCCACCTCGTCGGCCCGCACGTCAAGCCGCCCACGCGCAACGGCCGCCGTGGCCTCGTCCAGCGTGCGCACCGGCCGCAGCACCCACCGCGACATCGGCCATGCCACAGCCACTACGGCCAGCATCGGGACCAGGCCGATCAGCGCGAGCAGTCCCCATTGGCGCAGGATCACGCCGCGCAGGCCGTCGGTGGGCGAAATCGTGACGACGGCGGCAACCACCTCGCTGTCCCGCCCGACCGGCTCGACGACGACCAGGTCGACGTCCTCCCACGGCCAGATCGAGTGGTCGGCGTCGCCCCGGTAGCCGCTGAACGCCGCGTCCAGCCCGGCCTCGACGTTCGGGTCGCCGAGGGAGATGGACTCGCGGGAGCTCTCGATGACCGTGCGGTCGGTGCCGACCAAGGCGGCGGCGATCCCGTAGAGCTGGTCATAGCGGTGCAGTTCCTCGCGAAGGGCGGTGCGGCGCCCGGAGGCGAGGGCGTTCTCCGCGAGCGAGGCGAAGCGGCCGGCATCGCCGAGGCGATCGAGGTAGGTCTCCTGGCTCTCCCGCTGGACGACGGCGAACGCCAACGGCACCCCGAGGGCGGCAACCAGCGCCACCAGCAGCGGCACGATGAGGACGAGCAGTCGGCGCAGCATCACACCTCGTCAAGGATCCGGCCCGCCATCCTGCCCCAGCAGGCCCACCCGCCGCCGTCCGGCCTTCCGGCGTGCCGGCCGGACTGGCCGACCGGCTGCGGTGCTGCCGCCCCAGGACTCCACGAGCGCGCGACCGGGACACCTTGCGCGCGACCGGGGCTCCTGTCCAGGCGGGCACGTGCGGCATTCCGGCTGCTGGGCGCTGGGGGTGGTGTGGCATCGGGTGGGTCTGCCTTTCGGGGCGTGGTGGGGGGGTGGGGTGGGCGTCGTCTGGATGGACATCGTCTGGGTGTGGGGGGTGGACGGTTCGGGTGGGTTCGCGGGATTCGATATTCAACCGAGTGGCGGTAACGGCGTTTTTGTACATTTCACGTTTTTGATCACCCGAAGGTGTGGCGGCGGCGTGGTTGCCGCTGTGCCGCAGGCGGGTGGCGGGTGGGTGGCGGTGGATGAGTGGCGACGGGTGGGTGGTGAGGAGTGGGCCGGGGGCGGCGGGCTGGGGAGAAATTGGGGTGAAGGGGTGCGCAACCTTGGGGGTGTGATCGCCGTCATGATTGGTGTGACCGGCATCACTTTCGGGTCGGTCGGCTTGTGATGAGGGGTTGGTGTCGATGTTTCGTCGTGTTGCGTTGATGGTCGTCGCCGCGGTCTCGGCCTTGGCGGTGGTTGCGGTGCCTTCGGCTTCTGCCGCGCCGGGGTATTGCGGGATCGAGTGGGGGTCGCTGCCCAAGACCGTGTCGCCTACGTCCAGTGGGAATCTGGTCGACATCAGATCTGGACGGCAGGACTGCTACGACCGGTTGGTGT
>CBHFOL010000236.1:0-12753 GCA_965995405.1 uncultured Saccharothrix sp. | reverse complement strand
GCGGTGGCCAGGTGTGCCAGGAACGCCTCTTGGTCGTCGGTGCCCCGGCGGAGCGATCCCACGGCCACGACACCGTCGACGCCTTCCTCGGCTGCGGTGTCCAGGATGGAGCGGGAGGCGAGGGGGTGGGCGGTGCACTCGATGAACAGCCGGTGGCCGTCGTCCAGAGCGGCGGTCACCGCCCGCTGGAACTGCACGGTGTCGCGCTGGTTGTGCACCCAGTACGTGGCGTCCAGGGGGCCGGGATCTCGCGGATCGTCGCTGACGGTGGAGTAGAACAGGATTTCGTTCGGGCGGTTCGCGGGAAGATCGGCCAGGACCGCGCGCAGTTCGTCGATGACTGGGTCGACCTGCGCGGAATGCGAGGCCACGTCCACATCGACCAACCGGGCCACGATGCCGGCCCGGTTCCACTCGTCCACCAGGGATCGCACCTGTGCCGAGTCTCCGGAGATCACCGTGGTGCGCGGCGCGGTGAGCACCCCCAGCGAGACCCCGTCGGTGCCCGCCTCGTCGATCGCGGCCCGGGTGTCGGCGGCACCGAGCATGACCGAGGCCATCGCGCCGTGGGCGATGCGGGCCAGGAGCGTGGCGCGTCGGCAGATGACCGTCGCTCCGTCTGCCGGGGCCAGCACCCCGGCGACGACGGACGCGGCCACCTCACCGAGCGACTGGCCGATCACAGCTGCGGGACGCACGCCCCAGGATCTCCACAGCGCGGCCAAGGCCACCTGCACCCCGAACAGCGTCGGCTGGATCCGGTCGACACCGACCAGGCCCTCGGGCGCGAGGATCATGTCCCGCAAGGAGAAGCCGGCCTCCACGCTGATCAGCGGCTCCAGTTCGTCGATCGCGGCGGCGAACACCGGCTCGCTCGACAGCAGGCGCCGGCACATGCCGGGATACTGCGAGCCCTGCCCGGTGAACACGAACACCGGGCCCGGATGTTCGGGCGACAACACGGGTGTGCCGCTCACCACCCCTTCAGGTGCCTCGCCCCCGGCGAACGCGCGGGCCAGCGTGGCCAGGTGCCGGGCGTCGCCGGCGACGATGCCCACGCGATGCTCGGCGTGGCGGCGGCGCACGGCGAGTGTGTGCGCCACATCCTCCGTGCTCACCGAAGCGCCCTCGCCCTCGACCCAGTCCGCCAGCCGCAGGGCCGAACCGGCCACGGACCGGGGGGAGTTGCCCGAGAGCAGGAACAGTCGCGGGCCCTCCCGACCACGGCGCGCCGTGCCCTCCGGTCGGCCGGGGGCCGCTTCCAGCACCACGTGTGCGTTGGTGCCGCTCACCCCGTACGAGCACACCGCCGCCAGACGGCTCGTCCCTGGCACCGGCCACCGGGTCAGTTCGGTCGGGACGAACAACCGTGAGTCCGTCTCCCGGTCGATGCCCGGATTCCACTCCTGGAAATGCTGATTGGGCGGGATCACCCCGCGGCGCAGGCTCTCCACGGTCTTGATGAGACCGGCGATCCCGGAGACCGGCTCGGAATGCCCGATGTTCGTCTTGATCGAACCGAGCGCGCAGCGGCCCCGGCCCGTGCCGTAGACGGCGTCGATGGAGGCGTATTCGATGGGATCGCCCACCGCAGTGCCCGGACCGTGCGCCTCGACCAGCCCCACCTCACCCGGATCGATTCCCGCCCTGCCCACGGCGTCGCGGAACAACTGCTGCTGCATCTCGGTGGACGGCGCGGTCAGCCGCGTTGCCTGCCCGTCGTTGTTGACCGAGCCGCCCCGGATCACCGCCAGCACCCGGTCTCCGTCCCGCCGCGCATCGGCCAGTCGCTTCAGCACGACCGCCCCGGCGCCCTCACCCCGCACATACCCGTCGGCGCGCGCATCGAAGGCGTGGCACGCCCTGCGCCGCGACAGCAGCAGCGGTGCCTCCATGTACTGCGTCTGCGGCGCGAGCATCAGCAACACGCCCCCGGCCAGCGCCAGGTCGCACTCGCCCAGCGTCAGCGCCCCACACGCGGTATCCACCGCGACCAAACCGGAGGAGCAGTGGGTGCTCACCACCATGACCGGGCCACGCAGATCCATTGCGAACGCCACCCGGCCCGCCGTACTGGCGGTGTAGTTCCCGAACAGATACGCGGGATTTGGGGCGTCCTCGACCGGCCGCGCCTCACGAAAGAGGTTGTCCGGGGCGTACGTTCCGACATATACGCCAGTACGCGAGCCACGCACCCAATCCGTCGGGATCCCGGCGTGCTCCACCGCTTCCCACGCCACCTCCATCATGACGCGTGACTGCGGATCCACCCACTCGCGCTCGGCCGGGGCCACCGACAACGCCTCCGGTTCCCACTCCCACACATCCCCCGTCAGGAAGCACCCCACCGCCGCCGACGCCAGTAGACCCGGATCGTGCAAGGCCGCCAACCGCTGCGCGTCCCACCGATCCGCCGGCACCGGACCCACCGTCCGGCGGCCCTCGGCCGCCAGCCGCCACAGACCCCCGGGAGTCTCCACTCCACCGGGAAAACGACACCCGACCCCGATGATCGCGATCGGTTCGTCATTCGATGCCGACACCGCACGCCTCCTATTCGGCGATCGCCGTGCTGTACGACCACCGGAAGACCGGCACCTGCCGGCCGTCGACGACCTCGAACTCACCGGTGGACTCAAAGTGCTCGTGCCGCCCGTAGAAATCCACCGTCACCCGGTCGGCGAAATCCGCGACGGCCACCCGGTACACCCGCCTCATACTGCGGGGTCCACCGGCCAGCGCGATCGTCCGCGTAGGCGCGGCCCGACTGGTCCGGCACACCGCCATCGGCGGCGTTGAAGGCCGCGGGTCCGGGATTTCGTCGCTGATCATTGCCACACCGCCTGCAACACGAAATCGATCAATCCGGCGATCAGAGTTCGAGAACGAAGCCATCCAGAGTCCACCATCCGATGGTCGGAGGAATAAACCTCCAGCGGGCAGCACGATGGTGAACGTGGTGAAACCCCGACGTCGGTGCGCTCGTGCCCGCTACGCCGGAAAGCGGTGCCGCCACAGCAGACCGACGTCGACTTCGGCCACACGGCACAGTCAGGCGCCACCGTCCGGCTCGTGGCCCGTCCGCTCCCGGCAGGTCGATGCCCGCCTACCCGTGACCTCCCAGACGAGTGCTGATGGCGGTGAGGGCGGTGCAGGTGCGGGCGGAACGCACGTGGGCGTAGTCGGAAACGCGGTGCCAGACGGTGCGGGCGGAGGTGTGGTGGCCCGTATCGAGGTGGAGTTGGAGAAGGGAGACCAGGGCGAGCGCGCGGGAACGGTGATACACGGTGGGATAGTGGCGAAGAGCGGTGTGCAGCGCGGTGACGGCCCGGTTCGTCTCACCGAGGCGCGTGCGGATCTGCGCGGTCTGGTAGGCCAGTTCACCTGGGTGACAGGAGCCGGTGACCGGGGCGGGGCCGGTGGCGTGTCGCATGTGCTGCTGGGCACGGTGGTGGTGGACGAGGGCGGCCTCCCGGTGGCCGAGTGCGGCATCGCCCAACGCCGCCTGGAGGTGCAGGAACGCCTCGGTGTGCGGCGGTGCCGCGCCGCCGGTGAGGGCCAGCGCCGTGGTGGCCAGGGTGAGTGCGTGCCGGTAGTGGCCGAGGTAGCGGGCCTGTTGGCTCAGGCCACCCAGGATCACGGCGTAGCGGACAGGATCGCCGGCACGGGTCGCCAGCGCCAGGGCAGTGAGGTAGTAGCGCTGGGCCAGGCCGTGCTCAAGGCTGTCGAAACAGCGGAAGCCCGCCAGGTAGGCCAACTCCGCCGCCGCCGTGAACAGGCCCCGCCTCGGCGTGTCCGGGGCGGCGGTATGCAAGTGGGGCGCGAGGTCGTGCGCGAGATAGGCGATCAGGGCGGCGCGGGCGTGACCACTGCCGTAGCGGTGGTCGGCGGTGGCGAAGACCTCCAGCATGTGCCGGGCGGCCAACAGGTGCGGCGCGCTCTCCGCGCTCAGGGTGGTGTCCGGTGCGGGCACCCGGCCCGCCGGCCGGTCGAGAAGGGGCAAGGCGGAAAGCCGGTAGACCGACCGCCGCAGACCGGCATGTCCGACCGGGTCGAGATCGGCATGGGAGAGTTCCGCCAGGCGCGCGACCGGGTCGGCCGGCAACGACGGACACGGGTCGGCGTGCCGTGACAGGTAGTCCATGTCACCAGGCGTGATGGTGCGACCGAGTCGCCGGGTCAGCGCCTCGGCGATCAGCGCGGGTACCGGGTCCTGCGGCCGGGTTCCCCCCATCCAGTGCGAGACCGCGGACCGGTCGTAGCGCAAGCCCAGCCCTGTCTCGGCCCCCAGGGCGTTGACCTTGCGGGCCACCGTGTCATGGGTCCACCCCGCCTCGTCCAGCAGCATCTGGAGGCGAGTGTTACGCACACGGATCCGTTGTGACACCATCACTTCCAGGTCGCGCAGAGAGCTTGCTGCCTGTGCCCCCACCACGCTGCCCTAGGCCGGTCCGCGCCACATCCACCAGATGGCACACTCTCTGTGACATAAGTGTTACTCTTTGTAGGGGGTGATGTGCTACGCCTGGCTCGCCATCGACGACTGGAACAGCCCGCACGACGACAGGGCTTCCCTGACGCGGCCATGCGGGTTCCGCACACCACCCCGCACACCGCCGCCGCCTCGTTCCCTGCCTCAGGCCACGCCGCGACCCTTGGGCCGGGTTGTTCGTTTCGGTCGATCACCACTGCACTCCTGGTTCGCTCACACCGAGCCCGAAGCCGGACCGGCATGCGGACTGCCGGGTTCTCAACCGTCGAGGCAGCCGCCGTGGGGGAGGACGCCCACGAAGTCGTGTCCGCCCGCGCCCTGGGGGATGTGCAGCATGTAGCCGATGGCGCAGGTGTTGTCGTCGACCTGGACCGCGTAGAGCAGGCTGCCCGTCGGTGCCGGGTCGTCGTTGTCGGCGACGCGGGCGGTGGTGCGGGTGAAGCCTGCGCCCGTGGCATCCTGCGTGAACCGGTCGGCGTCGGCCCGGGTCGGTCGTCGGGCCGGGTGTTCGAGCGGACAGGGTCGACCCTGGTCGGTGAAGCATCGGCCCAGACGAACCAGAATGGCGTCGACCTTGGTGTACGCGGCCTCGGCGGCGACGCGCTGCGCGTCGGTGATCCGGCTGCGCCAGCCCGTGTCGGACGGCATCCGATCACAGGAGTCCGGGGAATCCCGTGACTCCGCTGCCCAGGCCATACAGAAGGGAACCTCGTCGGATGTCCCGCCGGTGGACCGGACCGACGTCGTCACTCCGATCACGATGACTCCGACCGCGACCGCGGCCAGGACCAGCGGTCGCCGGATGCCCTCGGGCGCGGGTCGGCGTCGTTGTGGAACACGGTGTTGTTCTCCCGTCAGGGAGTGGATGGGTGTCGGGTGCGTTGCCACACCAGGCGTTCTTCGCTGACGGACGCCGTGTGGGTGGTGTCCCGGATGTGCTGCTCGCGTGCGGCATCGACGTGACGACGACGTGTCTCGGAGCCGGTGTGCAGTGCATCGGCGAGCATGTCGGCGACGTCGGTCCACCACGGGCCGGTGTCCGCGCCGTCGTCGCCGCTCCAGCGCTGGACGCAGCCGTGTCGGGTGCCGGAACGCAGGTCTACGACCAGGAAGTCTCCGCTCCCGTCGGCGGCGATGGGCACGAACGAGGCGAGGAACGCCCCCGCCGGACCGCCCGCTTCGCCGATCGTGGTCTCGCGAATCGCGGTGGGTGCGCCCGATCCGACCCGGATCCTCCGGGCGGCCACGCAGTCACGGATCGAGCACGGCTCGAAGTAGGGCGGCAGCAGTTGTCCGGTGCCGTCGGCCGGTCCAGTTCCGTTGCACAGGCGCCACCACGCCACCAGGTCGTCCGGAAGGTCCTGCCCGACATCGTCGCGCACGGCCCGCAGGTCTTCGTCGCCTGCCGGCGGTGCGAGCGTCGCGAACGTCACCGGCGCATGGACTTCCAGCCAGGACGTGATTCCATGCCAGGAGTCCGTCAACGATCCGGCCATGGCGCCCATCCTGCACCACTCGGGCCGGTCTGTGTCCGGATTCCACATCACGATGCACCTCTGGGCAGCCGAGTGCCCGCCATGCCGCCGCCGGACCGTATATGCGAGGCGCACTCGGTGTTGGCCCATGCGGACCTGGACGGGCTTGTGTCCCAACGAAACGATGTCCGCAGGGGTTCGAGATGCAACCCGAGGGGGTGTTTTGGAACTTCTCCGTCAAGTCGATCCTGGTGACCGACAACAGCGCGTCGGGTATCTGGCTGGGCACTTGGTACTCCTACGACCGCATCCTCGACGGCGACCACTTCTACGTACACGTGATCGAGTAACACCGGACACGGCCCTACAAACAGAACCCCCGGCGCGCCGGGAGTGGCTACGGATCACCACACCCGGCGTTCGTCCACGGCCGGCCGTCTGCGGCGATCATGAGTCTGTTGACACGGATGGCGCGTCCGACTCGTCGGCACGGCGACCTTCCCGTGCGGGCTGCGGGCGGCAGATGGGGCTTCGGTACACGCTCACGATCACGAACAAGTCGTCGAAACCCTTGTGGGGCAAAGCCGTCAACGCGCCCGCGATGAAGCCCGGACCCGGCTGGAGTTCGCCGGTCAACACTCGTTGCAGCGTGGACCTGGCGATCTCCATGTCCTTGGCCAGCCTGTAGTCCGAGGGGTAGCCCATCTCCTTTGCCGCCGTCCGGAACGCCTCGACGGAGACCTTGACCGACTTCGCCATCAACCACTCACCTTCCGCCGACACCCGTGGACCTCGCAACGGCCGTGCCGCCAGCCCGCGCCGCACCGAACCCGGGCCACGGGGAAGCGGGCAACGCCGGGCAAATCCAGTAGTGCACGGGTGTGAACCATCACGTTGTTGGCCGCGCCTGTGTCCGGTTCGAGGACGCGACGCCCGATATTGGTCCATAATGGACAGAGTTGTTCCGCTGCCCGTGCCGCACGAACAGGTCGAGCACCGACGGGCAGGAGTATGCCTGGCCGGGGTTGCCCGTGTCGTCCATGCGGACCAGAACTCCCCGGCTCGCCAGAGCGTCGGTGACCGTGGCCGCGCTCTTGGCGGTCAGTCGGTACCGCTCGGCGACCCGCTGGTTGTTGATCACAGGTAGGGCGGCCACCGACGCCACTACGTGCCGAAGGGCGGCGTGCGAGTCCGGAGGCGGCGCGTTGGTCAGGCATTCCCTGGTGAAGGTGACCTCGTCGATGAGCCGGATCTCCGCCCGACAGGTGTCGACGACCGCACGGGCGAAGAAGTCGATGAACGGCCCGACGTCGCCGGAACGCCCTGCCTGGCCCAGGTTCTTCCGGTACTGCTGACGAGCCCGTCCGATCAGTCCGGCGATCGGCAGCCAGTGTCCCCGCAGCACACCGAGGCGCGTGAGTTCCATGCCGAGGTAGAGCCGGGCGATGTGGTCGTTGCCGTCCTGGAACGGGCCGACCGCCCAGAGGTAGCAGTACGCGAGTGCCATCCGGGCGACCACAGGGATCGGACTGTCCCTCTGCGACCACTCCACCAGGCGGCGGAGACGGGTTTCGGGGTCGCACCCGTCGGACGTGCGCGACTGCCGCCATGAAGTGCTGCGGCCGTCGTCGCGGAGGTACGCGGTTGCGATGCCGTGCAACGTTTCGACGGTGACATCGGTTCCGTGGGCGAGGGCACGGCGGGAAGCGCGCAGGTACGGGACCAGGCCGGCCTCGCCGACCCGATTCGACACCCCCGGTAGTTGCGTCCGGAACACTTCACGCAACGCGACGTGCAGCCCGTCCAGATGCGCGGAGCACTGAATCTCCCGCAACTGCACCGACCACGCCCACTCGAAACCGAGATCCGACCGGTGCGCGACCTCGTCCAACCGCCCCAGCTGTTCCTGCGCTTCGCCGAGCAGCCGCGTGGTCGACGGACTCAACGCCACCGACCACGGCAGCGAGGTGAGCCTGCCGTACGCGGTCGAACGCACTTGCCGTGGCGTCCCTGTGCCGGCCCGGACGCGAGATCCAGTGCTGTAGGCCAGAGACCGGGTGAGGTCGCGAACCCGCTCGACCTCGATGTCCCCGGCGTCGAAGAGCGCCAGCGCCTCGCGCAACGACTTCCACGCGGCACCACGCTTCCCCTGAGCCTCCCGCGCACGGGCCAACCACATCAACACCGTGACATATTCCCGCTTTCGGTCGGGCACATCCCGCAGCAACAGCCGTGCACGGGTGAAGTACCGCTCCGCGGTCGCAGGTCGATCGGCCTCGAACATGCCACACCCCACCAACAACACGCGGCGCGCACTCGTGGCCACGTCCTCGACCCGCACGTCCAGAAGACGTGTCGCCTCGTCCAGCGCCACATGCCACTTGCCGTTCGCACGCGCGACCGAGTAGAACCGCTCAATATCCCGCTCCACGTCAGGAACGCCGCCATCGCCGAACGCGGTAGTGGAATCAGTAGCTCTCATTGATGTTTCTTCGCAACTCGATGGATGGTGTAGGCCGTGGAAGGCGCGTCCACGACAGCGGTCACGGTGAGATTGGGCTGTGCAGCCGTCCTGGTGAGGTGAAGTCCGGCCCGATCGACATCTTCCCCAGCGTTGGGGCAGGCTCCTCCTGCGTCTCACAGTCGGTACGTCGGAGACGCCGAAGAGCAGTCGTGCCTCCGACATGAACGCCCCGTCTCTCCGAAGGCAGGCCACGGAGAATCAGGTACGGCACCACTCGGTGCTTCCAGCAGAGTGCGCAGGTGTGCCGCCGACTCCTCGTCTGCTTCCTCCCCAAGGAGCAGGGTACGACGCAGGTACCGACGCGCGGCGAACTCGTCTCCGCTCGACCACAGCAGCCGTCCGATCTCCACCCGCCAGCGCAGCCGCCCAGCAGCGTCCGTCAGCCCTTCGCACAACGCCTTCGCGCGTTCGAGGTAGTTGAACGCGTCGCCAGGTCTGTCCACTTCGGCCATGAGACGTCCGAGACAGCCGAGTAGCCGGGCGACTCCCAGCCGGTCACCGGCCGCGATCCGGGTTTCCAGAGCGTGCTCCGCGCACCCGATCACACGGTGCATCCGCCCCTGGGCACGATAGTTCGCCGCCAGCAACGTGAGGGTGGCCTCGATCGCGTCCAGGTCGGGTAGTCCGCGCCGAATCGCCAACTCGTGGACACCCTGCGCCACGGCCATGCGGTACTCGGCACGCGCCCGAAAGAACTCCGCACCATGGCGGAACGCCTGCGCCAGGACGAGGGACTGCGGTAGCAATGCCGCCATCGAGACCGCGTGGTCGTGCAGCGCCCGACACCATCGTGCATCGGTGTCGACAGGGGCGATCAGCCACACGCGCGACAACACTCTGGCCGCTGCCTCGATGTGCCGGCCCCGGACAGCCCGCCCCAGTACGTTCACGATCTGCTCTGGCTCAGCCTCGAATCGTGCCCGGAGCCCGACCCGAACAAGCCCGCCCGGTCCCCGCGACACGCCGGTGTTCCCGTTCGGAACGTGCCGGATGCACGCGTCGCATGGCGGCGATCCGTCCTGCGGCGGCCGGAGGATTTCCGCATCCGTAGTTGACACGCCGCAATCAGACCGGTTGCGGCAACGCAGCGGGAGGAGTCAAGCGGCCGACCAGGTGACTTGCCCCCGGCTTGGATATTCGGCTCGCTTGCGCACGTGCCCGACATGGTGGGAACCGGGTGTCAGCTGAACTGTGGGGTAGGAAGGCCGGCGTCGAGTCGGACGTCGGTGCCGTCCTTCGACACGGTGTGCAGGACGAATCCAGCCGGCAGTACGGATAGTCGATCCGGAGGTGTTCGCGACGGACTGTCGGCCGCAAGGAACACCACGACGTTGTCGATCAATCCTTTGTGGAGGAACGCGTCGGCGTGCTCAGGAGCCGAGGTGAGCAGGACCGACCGGCTTCCTCCCTCGTACAGCGCGGCGAGCAGGTCCGCGGGCGCAGTTCCCGGCCGGAGGTCGGGAAGCCGGAAGGCGCCGTCGCCGTGGCTGTGCGGTCGGGCTTCGGTCACGTGTCCGTCCGCGTGGACGACGACGTCCACGCCGGCGGACAGCGCGGCCACCCGGGACGCGGTCGTCGGAACCGGACGGCCTGCGGGGTCGAGCTGGTAGGTCCAGGTGACATGCGGGCGGCGGGTGCGCAGCGTGTCCAGCCAGGGGCCCAGGACCAGGCGGGCGGCGTCGGCCAGCACGCCGGTGGCGACGTCGACGCCGGCGGCGCGAAGCCGGGCCGCGCCGCCTTCCTCGCGGGAGGTGGGGTCGATCAGGGCGATCACCACCCGGGCGATGCCCGCGTCGAGCAGTGCCTGCCGGCATGGTGGGGTGCGGCCGTGGTGGTTGCAGGGCTCCAGCGTCACCACGGCGGTGCCGCCACGGGCACGTTCGCCGGCCGCCGCGAGCGCGTGGACCTCGGCGTGGGGTTCGCCCTTGCGTTCGTGGTACCCCTCGCCGACGGGGCGTCCGGCCGGGTCGAGGACGACGCAGCCGACCGGCGGGTTGGGGCTGGTGCGGCCCAGTCCGAACGCGGACAGGGCGATCGCGCGGTGCATCGCGCCGATCTCGATCTCCGATGCGGTCACGATCGTCCATTCAACCTGGTGCCGAAGGCCACTACGGCGGGCATCGAGTCGTGCGGCGACAACGCGGACTCGACATCCCGCAACCCGCGCTCGATCCGGGCCGATCCGGCACTGCGGGCGATCTCCAGTGCCTCCCCGGCCAGATGGGCGGCGTAGTCGGGTTCGTCGATCCGTGCGGCGGCCAGGGCGAAGCGGCTCAGCGCCAGGCCGCGGTCGCGGCGGTACACCGAGGGGAGCGTGGGCAGCATGGACTCGTACACCTGCACCGCGCGGTCGGGTCTGCCGAGTGTGAGCCAGCACGCTGCCCGTTGCAGCTCCAGGTAGGCGGCGGTGCAGAACGATCCGTGCCCGTTGCGGGCTTCCCCGTCGGAGTCGTCGGCCGCCCAGTCGTGGGCCTCGTCCAGCTTGCGCTGTGCGGTGGTCTCCTCGCCGTCCAGGGCGTGTCCGTGCGCTTCCTGTTGGGCGATGGCCGCCTTCATCGGTGCGGGCAGGGCGACATGCTCGCGCCGGGCGGCCTGGGCCAGGCCGATGGTCCGTGCCGCGTCGGCAGCGTCGGCGGTCTGCTGGCTGCGGCGGAACAGCGTCCACGAGACCAGCAGTCGGTCGTCGGCCTCCTGCGCCCATTCCATCGCACGATCGGACCAGTACTGCGCGAACCCGTCCTCTCCGGCGTCCTCGTGCAGCCAGGACGCCGACTCGGCATACCGGGCCGCCAACCGGACCAGGTCCTGCCGGACTGGGCCACGGGCGGCGGGCATCAACTCCTTCAGCAGCCGGAGATGGCTGTGGACCGGACCGAGTGCGAACCGGGGACCGAACAGGTTGTCGGTCTTCACCAACAGGTGCCACTGCTCACGCAGGTGATCCACCCAGTCCGTCATCCGCGCCGACGACCCGCTGTTCGTTGCAGGGCCGAACGGCCGGGCGATCGGCGAGGCGTCGACCGGCGGACGAGTCGGGTTGGCCCTGTACTCCTGTTGCTGCCGCTTGGCGGCCTGTCGCAGCGCGATCAGGGCACCACCCGCGCCTGTTGCGTTGTCGATGGCTTTGACGAGGTCGAATGAGGGCAGGTTCTGCCCTGGACGTTCGGCCAGCGACACGTACTGTCGGGTGTACCCGATCAGTTGCCCCAGCTGCGGCTGGCTCAGCCCCGTCCGCAGGCGGTGGGCCTTGATCTCGTATGCGAGTCGGGCAGCCGCCGGAAGCGTCGCGTCATCGTTCTCGGTCGGGTTGCTCATGGGTCGGCTCCACAATGGCCGGGTGGACGACAGCAGGGGTAAACTCCTGGTAGTCGACTTGCCTCCTTCCGTAATCATGGCTGGTCCTGATCGCATAAACCGGTAGGTGAGACGGAGCGGAACAACGGGAGGCGGCTGACTGTGGCCCACCGGACTGCCGGAATAGAAGGCTCATGTGGCCGACGGTCGAGTACCCAGGTTGCTCGGGGCGTTGATCCGCTGTGACCGAGGAAGAATTGAGGTTCATCTCTCGCATCGCCGAACTCAACAGCAGCCTCGGCCGGTACTGCGCACGCCTGATGGACGAGGCCAATCCGTACATCACCACCGAACACGAGATCCCTCTCGCGAGGGTCGAAGCCGGCCTCGTGCAGGTACTCCGGGACTTGGTCGAAACCATCGGCGCCAAGTCCACCCACGGGCGCCAGTTGTCGCATGGTCCGACGCGCACCGTGATCACCGTTGAGGGCACCGCGAACGTCCGTGAGTGAGCACGGGGACACCCGGTCTCTACATGTGAAGCCCATCCACGCCAACGAAAGGCGCACAATGCGCGACCTGCACGAACCCGTCGGCGACAGCCTCCTTACCCTGCAAGCCTTGGCTGTCGCCGACGCTCCGCGACTGTTCGCGGTCGGCATCCAGTACGACGGACCGGACGAACACGACGAGCCGGACGAAGACGGGATCGTCGCCTGGGGGATGGCCTTCGGAGATCGGACACAGGTCGTCTCGACCGACGGAGCGTTCCAGCTCACCACCACCCGGCCGGAGTGCGCCGTCCGGCACTTCCAGGAAGAAGACGCGACAACCCACCTGATCTGGGTGGAAAAACCATCCGCGCCCGGCCGCCGTCCGTAGGCGAGGGTCGGTGCCCGGCGATGGACTCGCCGGGCACCGGGCGTCGTGGGGTGGTCGATATCGAGCAACGCGATCACCGTGTTGTC
>CBHFOL010000235.1:0-12845 GCA_965995405.1 uncultured Saccharothrix sp. | reverse complement strand
GAGAGCGCCTACCTGGGCCAGGGCTGTTCGGTCCGGGAAGGCGTGTCGATCGGCGCGGGCGCGGTGGTGGGCATGGGCTCGGCGGTGCTCACGGACGTGCCCGCGGGTGAGGTCTGGGCGGGTGTCCCCGCCAGACGACTGCGAGAGGGGAACGTTTCGTGATCGACATCCCGCTGGTGGACCTGCGTGCGCAGCACGAGCAGGTCGCCGACGAGGTCGCCGACGGCTGGGCCGAGGTGCTCAAGACGACGGCGTTCATCGGTGGCAGGCAGGTCGCCGAGTTCGAGGCGGAGTTCGCCGCCTACCAGGAGGTCCCGCACTGCGTCGGGGTCGCCAACGGCACCGACGCCATCGAGCTGGCGTTGCGGGCGCTGGAGGTCGGGCCCGGTGACGAGTGCGTGCTGCCCGCCAACACGTTCATCGCGACAGCCGAGGCGGTGGCGCGGGCCGGGGCCACACCCGTCCTGGTCGACTGCGTCGCCGACACCGGGTTGATCGACGTCGACCTGGTGGCGGACGCGGTGACCGACCGGACCAAGGCGATCATCCCGGTGCACCTGTACGGGCAGGCGGCTCCGGTGGAGCGGTTGCGGTCGTTCGGGGTGGCGGTGGTCGAGGACGCGGCCCAGGCCCAGGGCGCGCGGCGGCACGGGGTGGCCGTGGGCGGCCTCGGGGACATCGCGGCGACTAGTTTCTACCCGGGGAAGAACCTGGGCGCGTACGGCGACGGTGGGGCGGTGCTGACCCGGTCCGACTCGTTGGCGGGCGCGGTTCGGCTGCTGCGGGAGCACGGGTCGCCGCGCAAGTACGAGCACTCGGTGCTGGGGTTCAACAGTCGGCTGGACACGTTGCAGGCTGTGGTGCTGTCGGCGAAGCTGCGGCGGTTGGAGGGCTGGAACGCGCAGCGGCGTGCGGCGGCGGATCGGTACTCGGGGTTGCTCGGTGGTGTGGCCGGGGTGACGTTGCCGGTGGTGTTGGAGGGCAACGTGCCGGTGTGGCACCTGTACGTGGTGCGGGTTCCGGAGCGGGACCGGGTGTTGGCGGCGTTGCACGCGGCCGGAGTGGGTGCGGGGATTCATTACCCGACACCTGTGCATTTGACTGGGGCGTTCGACTCGTTGGGGCACGCGCGTGGGGACTTCCCGGTGAGCGAGGAGATCGCGGGCGAGATCCTGTCGCTGCCGTTGTTCCCGGAGATCACCGAAGCTCAGCAGGAGCGGGTCGTCTCGGCGTTGGTGGAGGCTGTGGGATGAGCGTTTTCGTCCACCCCAAGGGTTTGTGCGAGAGTGACGACGTCGGCGACGGCACCCGGGTGTGGGCGTTCGCCCATGTGCTGCCGGGGGCGCGGGTGGGGCGTGACTGCAACATCTGCGACAACGCGTTCGTGGAGAGCAAGGCTGTGCTCGGGGACCGGGTCACCGTGAAGAACGGGACGCTGGTGTTCGACGGGGTGGTGTGCGAGGACGAGGTGTTCCTCGGGCCGAACGTGTTGTTCACCAACGACTTGCGGCCACGTGCGGCTATTCGGCGGTCCGGGGATCAGCTGTCGTCGACGGTGGTTCGGCGCGGGGCCTCGTTGGGGGCCGGGACCGTGGTTGTCTGCGGGGTGGAGATCGGGGAGCACGCGTTCGCGGCTGCCGGGTCGGTGGTGACGAAGGACGTGCCCGCTCATGCCTTCGTGGCCGGGAATCCGGCTCGGCACAAGGGATGGGTGTGTTCCTGCGGTCAGCGGCTGGACGCCGGGCTGGTGTGTCCGGACTGTGCCGGCCGGTATGCGGAGGGGGACAAAGGGCTGGTCCCGTTGGGCTAGCTCGGTGGTTCGTTCGTCGGTGGTGCGGGCGGGGTCTCTCTACGGAGGGGCCCCGCTTTTTTCGCGAGTCGTTCTCGGAGCGCGAGTCGTTCCCGGATGGTGAGCTTGTTCGGGTCGGCTTTGGCTTCGTCGTTGGCTATCCGCAGCATCGCCCCGGCCAGGCCGATCATGGTGAACACCATGCCGGTCGCCACGCTGAAGCCGAGCAGGTCGAACGTGAACGCGGCGATGCCGCCGGCGAGCACGGTCGACAGCACGGCGGCGGCCAATCCCCGGAAGTGGGCGTCCTTGCTGATCAGGCGGACGCGCAGCACCGCGAAACCGGCGGCGATGAACAGGCCGATCAGCGCGAACAGCCCCAGGTAGCCGTTCTCGATCAGGGTCAGCAGGAACTGGTTGTCCAGGATCGTGTACTTGGTCGGCAGGAACGTGCCGAAACCCCGGCCCAGCAACGGGTGCAGGTCGATCTGCTCGGCCGCGGCGGCGTAGTCGGCGGTGCGCGCCTTCACGCTCGGGTCGTCCTCGATGTTGGAGAACATGCCGCGCAGCGTCCCGAACAGGCCCGGCACGACCACGCTGGCACCGAGGAAGAACCCGCCGCCGACGATCATCGCGGTGATCTTCTGCTTGCGCGGCAGGGTGATGACCATCACCAGGCCGGCGACCGTCATGCCCAGGATCGCGGTGCGGGACAGCGAGGTCATCGCGCCCAGGCCGACCAGGGCCAGGCACACCAGCCAGCGGAAGTAGGGCAGGCCCTGGTCGCGTGCCTTGAACACGTAGTGCGCGCCCAGCGGCACGGCCATCGCGCAGATCAGGCCGTACTCGATGGGGTGGTTGGTGGTGCCGGTGGGGCGGCGGAAGATCGACCGCGACTCCATCACGGCGTAGCCGTTCTCCTGCGCCCGCAGGCCGGGGAGGCTGATGTAGCCGGCCAGGTCGACGCCGAGGCCGAACTGCACCAGTCCGACGAACGCGATGATCGCGGAGCAGGACAGGATCAGCTTGAGGATCCGGTCCAGGCGTTCCTTGGTGCGGATGGCGTCGCAGATGAAGACGGCGACGGAGAGCGTGGCCAGGATGCGGATGATGCTGGAGTCGGCGGTGGTCAGCTCGTCGGTCGGTAGCCAGCGCCTGGTGGCCACGCCGTAGGTGGCCAGGTGTGAGGCCAGGTAGAGGGCTACGGCGGTGCGGACCAGGTTGCGGCCCTTGCCCATGTTGAGGGTGTCGACCATCTGGGTCGCCACCCACAGGACGCCCAGGAGGAGGGCGAAGACCAGGGCCGGGGGGAGCGTCATGGGGACGAACGACAGGACCAGACGCGCCGGGATGATCAGCAACGCGAGGAGGTAGACGCTGACGAGAGTCGCGCCGTCCGCTCGTTGCCTGATGCGTTGGAACTGCGCGGTCAAGGTCTGTCTTCGCTGCTGCTCGGCCATGCCGGGCCCGGGGTCGGCGGGGGCACGGCGATCTTGACGGTCTTCTCGCTGGCGGTGGGTTGGGGCTTGGGTGGCTGGTTGTTGGGCTGGTTGGGCTGCGGGGTGACCGGCTTGCCTGCCTGGTTGGGCTGTTGGGTCGGCGGCTTGCCGTTCTGGGTCTGGGGGGTGGGCTTGTTGCCGGTGGGGGGCGGGGTGGCCTGACCCACTCGGGCCGCTGCGGTTGCGCCACCGGGCACCGCCTGGACCTTCACCGTCTGTTCACTCGCGGTGGGCTGTGGGCGGCGTGCGGGTGGGGCCGCCGGGCGGCGTGGTGCGCCGTTGACGTGGGTTGGCTGGGGCTGTTGTGGTTCCTGTTGTTCCTGTGGCTCGTCGGGGTCGGAGCCGTTTGCCGCGGCCTCTTCCTTCGCCCGCTTGCGCTTGATGTGGTTGAGGATGCTGTCCGAGCCGAACGTCGCGGCCGTGGTGAGCAACATCAACAGGACGAAGGCCGCGCCCGCGTACCGGACCTTGCCGCCGATCTGCGCCTCGGCCTCGGTCGGGTTCACGATCACCTGGGAGGTGATGAACGTCGACTCCGGGGCCTTGAGCTTGCGCTGCTGGTCGTCCAGCTCCTTGGTGGCGAACTCCATGACCGTGGTGACCATCTTCTCGGCCGCCTGGGGGGAGTCGCTGTCGGCGAGGATGAACAGGAACGGGCCGTTCTGGCCGCCGCCGGTCGCCGTGTAGTTCAGCGGTGAGCCCTTGGTGATGCCGAGCTGCTCCCGGGTCTTCGGGTCGGCCAGGATCTGCGCCAGGATCTGCGACGTCGTGGCCAGGCTGCCGTCGAACGCGAGCAGGGGGTTGATCTTCACGGCCTCTTCGGGCGTGACCTTCTGCGAGAACGTGCCGCCCGCCGCGGGTGTGGTCAGCACCATCACGCCGGACGACTGGTAGCGGGTCGGGATCGACAGGAACATCCCGGCGGCCACAGCCACGGCGACCAGCGCCGACGGCACGGCGATGTACCACCGCCTCCGCAGCGTCCGCACGGCGCCCCAGAAATCCATCCGCTCCCCGATCCGTGTTTACCCTGAGTGCGTCACCGCAAGGTGTTGTTACTCTGAAATCGGCCGACTCGCGCCTAGTCGTTACAGGTGGTGATGGACTTGGGCTCGCGGCGCGTTGCGCTCGCCGTCGGTGCCATCGTACTGGTCGTCGCGGCCGGTGTGGTGTATGTGACGCGGGTCGTCCAGGACCAGCCGGTGGCGCCGGTCGCGGCGGTGGACGCCGACCTGATGTTCGTGGAACTCGCGGACGGGCGGAGTCGGGTGGAGCAGGTGGCCCTCGCTTCGCCTGAGGTGCGTAGTGGCACGTCCATGACGTGTCAGCGGGTGTACCAGGCGGCCGGGACGACGGTGTGCCTGAGGCTGGCCGGGCCGGGGCCGACGTATGCGGCCGAGGTGACGCGGGACGGGGTTGTGAAGTCCGTGGCGCTGCCCGGGGTGCCGAGTCGGGCCAAGGTGTCGGCGTCCGGGCAGGTCGTGTCTTGGACGTCGTTCGTGTCCGGCGACTCGTACCAGGTGCCTGGCGGGTTCTCGACCCGGACGGGGTTCCTGGATCTGCGTTCCGGTGAGGCTGTGGAGTCGCTGGAGGGGTTTGCGGCGGACGTCGAGGGGCAGGTGCACTCGGCACAGGACGTGAACTACTGGGGACTCACAGTGGCGGGCGACGACCGGACGTTTTACGCGACGATGGCGTCCGGTGGCTTTACGTGGCTGGTCAAGGGGGATCTGGTGGAGCGTCGCGTTACGTCGTTGCGGCGTGACGCGGAGTGTCCGTCGTTGTCGCCGGACGGGACGAAGATCGCTTACAAGAAGCGGATCGGGCGGCTGGGGCCGTGGGATCTCGCCGTGTTGGACCTTCGGACCGGGGAGGAACGGCGGCTGCCCGGCACGGCCGGGGTGGACGACCAGGCCACGTGGCTGGACGACTCGCGGGTGGCGTTCGCGGCGGTGCCGAAGGACACGAAGTTGGCGGCCATCCACGTGGTGCCGGTGGACGGGTCGGCCGAGGCCCGGCTGGTGATCCGGGACGCCACGTCGCCGTCGCCGAAGTGATGCGGCGGGGTCCGGGGTCGGGTGGCGAAACCTCCGGTGGTGTAGCACCGATGTAGTGGGGGACGGAGGGAGGCCGTTCGCCATGTTCGTGGTCGGCCGCGTGGGGGTTCTGCTTGTGGTTGTCGGGGTGTTGGCGGGGTGTAGTGCGCCGCCGCGTCCGGTGCCGGAGGTCGTGGAGTTGGTTGGCGGGCCCACTGCCGACTACTACAGGAAGTGGGCCAATGGGCCTAATCCGTTGGGGGATCGGGGGATTTTTCCCATCACCGTGTGGATGCAGGATCCGTCGGGGATGGACGTCGGCAAGCTGACCGGCACGGCCTATCGGGAGATCGGGGTTCCCGTCACCCTGGGGCTGTGGGATGACGAGTGGTGGTACCGGCGGCGGGATGCGTTGTACGAGACCGGGTGGAGTGCCTACGTCTCGCACGCGAAGGTCGATGCCGTGTTGGCGGATCCCGGGCGTGCCAAGCACTTTCTCGGGTATCTGATCGCCGATGAGCCCGACATGCAGAAGGCGTACGGGGACCGGTTTCATCCGGAGTTCCAGCCGTCGGCGATCGTTCAGCAGGCAGCGGAGACCCGGGCCGCCGACCCCTCTCGGCCCACCATCATCAACTTCGGGGTCTGGATGGGCACACCCGGTGGTGGTGTGGGGTACGGGTACATCGAGAAGTCGTACGAGGAGGACATGCGTACGTACTGCTCGGCCGCGGACATCGCCTCGGCGGACTACTACGGGTGGACGCATCCCGACCGGGACAAGGTCGGCGCCTATCGGTACGGGCAGGTTGTCGACACCATGCGGAAGTGGTGCGGGCCGGACAAGCCGGTCTACGGGTTCGTGGAGACCGGGCACCCGCACGAGCGCGGGGAGCTGATCACGCCGGACCAGGTGGAGTCCGCCGTGTGGAACTCGATCCTGCACGGTGCCAACGGGATCAACTACTTCGCGCACAGCTTCTACCCGGAGGGGGAGGGGGAGTACGCCAGTGCCATCACACGGCGGGATGTGGCCGATCGGTTGGCTCGGCTGAATTTGAGGTTGCAGGCGTTGGCCCCTGTGTTGAACGCGCCTGCGTTGAGTGGGGTTCGTGGGGTCGGGGACGTGCCGATCGCCACCCTGCACAAGGTGGTGGACGGTCGTCGGTATGTGCTGGCCCAGGCTGACGGGGACGATGCGCGGCCGGGTAGTGCGCGGACCCGGGCGTCGATTTCGGTTCCGGTCGGGGACGGGGTCGTCGAGGTTGTCGACGAGGGGCGCACGGTGTCCGTTGTGGACGGTGTGGTCGTTGACGACTTCTTGCCGTACCAGGCGCACGTGTATCGGTTCGCCGAATAGCTGACGAGTTCATCCTGCTTGGGGTCAGACGAGCAGTTCCCGTCTGAGGACCTTCTCCAGCTCGTGTCCGGCCGCGTCCCACGAGCGGCTGGACACGCTGGCGGAGGCGGCTTGGGCGAGCTGGGCGAAGTCCGGTTCGGTGACCACATCGGACAGTGCGCGGGCCAGGTCGTGTGGCGTCGCGGGGGCGTAGCGGACGTGGTCGTTGTCCAGCACCACGCGGTTGTGCGGCGCGTCGTTGACCACCGGCAGGCAGCCCGCGGCCAGCATCTCGTGTGGCACCAGGGAAACGTTCGTCATGGACAGCGAGAGGCCCGCGTAGCAGCGGTTGTAGATGTCGTTCAGCTGGTCGGGCGATACCAGGCCGTGGTCCACGTGGCGCGGGCCGATGCCGCCGATCTTCTCGCCGTAGGTGTGGATGGCGATGTCGGGGTGGCGTTCGGCGAAGATCTCCAGGGCCAGCAGGCCGATCTCGATGGCACGGCGGGGTGCCTGGCGTCGGGCGTAGAACACGATGCCGTCGCGTTTGGTGTTGGTCTGGACGTGGTAGCGGTCGGCGTCGCAGCCGAAGTCGAACCAGTCGGCGGGCATGTTGTGGTCCGAGCGGAGCTTCTCGGCCAGGAATCGGCCGGCGGTGAAGCCGTGGAAGCCCATCCTGTAGGTGTTCTCGGCCAGCGCGGACAGGCCGCCCACCGGGAAGAACCAGGGCTCGTAGTCCTGGACGAGGTAGAACCGCTTGCCGGCGCACGGGTCGTTGAACGCCGGGTAGGCGGTCATCCAGGCGGAGGCGAACACGGCGTGCGCGTCGGCCATGCCGTCGGTGACGTCCAGGATCCGGCCCCGGAAACCTGGGTAGGCGGAACGGATCACCGGCTCGTGGTCCACCGCGCGGCTGCCGTACACGTCGTACAGGTAGAGGCGGCAGTCGTGGCCCAGCGACTCCAGGTGCTGGATGAGCCGGAACATCGTGGTGTGGCCGCCGGAACCGGGGGCGGGTGGGGTGCTGACCCAGTTGACGGTCAGCGAGCCGTCGGTGGGGATGGGCGGGACGGTGACGGGTTTGCGCGCGCCGATGTCGGCGGCGCGGACGTCCTCCAGCCGCACCGGGAACACCTCGGTGTCGGCACCTAGCCGTTTGGCGGCGTTGCGCAGCGCACGGGCGCCGAGCTGCCGCACGCCCTCTTCCCGCACGATCCGGGAAACCTGGTGCGCGCGCCGCTGGAACACCTGGACAGCCCTCACGCTAACCCCTTCGCAGCAGACCCAGCGCCTCGTGGCGCAGGGGGAAGACGACGGCGGTGTAGGCCATCAGCGACAGCAGGCCGCCGATGATCAAGCGCCACAACGAGTTCGGGACGAACCACTGTACGGTCAAGGCCACGACCACCATCGCCGCGCCGCCGAGTATGGGGCGAGCCACGGCCGCGCCCAGCACTCGTGCCTTGACGCCGTAGGGGCGGAACGCGATCAGGTAGGCGGGCATGATGAAGACGAGTACGACGATGCTCTGTGCCAGTGCCACGCCGCGAATGCCGTCCAGGTGCGCGCCCAGTGCCAGGAGCGGGACGAGCGCCGTCAGCCAGATGATGTGGATGACCAGGATCGCCCTCGAACGGCCCGCGCTGGCCAGGTAGTCGTAGCCGAGTTCCAGTGCCACGCGCATCGCGCCCAGTAGGACGAGGGCGGCCAGGGCGGCGGCGGTGGGGGCCCAGCGTTCGCCGTAGACCGTGCGTACGAGTGGGTCGGCGAGGGAGGCCAGCAGGACGCAGGCGGGCACGGTGAAGAGCGCCAGCAGGCCCAGGGCGCGGGCGAATGTGCGTTGGAACAGGTCCGGGTCGTCGCGGACCTTGGAGAACGCGGCGAGCGAGACGCTTCGGACGGGTTGGGAGAACGCGCCCACCGGCCAGTTCGCCAGGTTCGTCGCCAGTAGGTAGTAGCCGAGGGGGAGCGTGCCGAGGACGCTGCCGACGATGATGCTGTCCACGTTCAGGACGCCGAAGACGAGTAGTGACGCGCCGGCCAGGGGGAGGCCGAAGGAGAGGGCTTCCTTTGCCCGTTTGGGGTCGAAGCCCGGACGGTAGCGCTCCTTGGTGAACGCGAACATCACGATGGCGGCGGTCAGGTTGGTCGCGATCCGGGACCAGGCGAGGCTCCACGCGCCGAATCCCATCAGCGCCAGGACGATCACGACCGTGGTGCCGACGACGAACGCCGACGTGTCGGCCGCGAACTTGTGGTCCTGGCGGAATTCCCGTTGGAGCAGCGCGCCGGGGACGGCGGACGCGCCGGCGATGACCAGGGCCACCGACATCAGCTGGATCACGCCGGTTGCCTGCGGGGTGTCCATCGCCTGGGCGAACCACGGCGCGCCGAGCATGCAGATACCGCAGAGCAGACAGCCGGACAGGATCGACAGCGTGGTGACGGTCGGCGCGATCCGCCCGACCGGCTCGTCCGTGCGGACCAGCGCCACGCTCACGCCCATCTCGCTGACGCTGAGCACGATGTTGAGCACGACCAGCGCGACCGCGAACACGCCGAACTGCTCGGGTGCGATGAGCCGGGCCAGCAGGACGCCGACCCCTACCTGGGACACCCGTTGCAGCAGGCTGTTGATCGCGCTCCAGCGGATCGCCCTGGTGACCTTGCCCTCCAGGGTGGTCACTGTCCGCGCCACTTCCAGACCTGCTTGCCGATCAGGCCGCCACCGCGCTTGGCGAGGTGCGACCCGACGAACACCTGGGTCCGGCTGCACAGCTTGGGGCCCAGCGCCTTGCGCCGGAGCAACGCCCGGTACTCGGGCAGTCGCTCGGTGTGCGGGTAGACCTTCCGGGCGAACTCGACCAGCTCGTCGGCCGGCACGTCGGCCAGCTTGTCGCGGTCGTAGGCCCGGACGGCCCGCCACAGGGCGTCCTTGGCGATGGAGCGGTTGGCGAGGTTCTTCAGGTGCGGCGGCAGGTCCGGGTGTTCGGAGAAGAACCGGTCGAACACGGCCTGTCGCTGCTCCAGGTCGGCGAACACCGACGAGAACTGGGTGCGGAACATGCTCTGCTGGTGCACCCGGTAGTAGGCGGCGGGCTTGCCGCGCACGTATCCGATGTCGGAGACGGCCGCGATGCGCATCCACATCTCCAGGTCGCCGGCGTGCGGCAGGTCCGGCCGGTAGCCGCCCACCTGGTGCTGGATCGACGTGCGGACCACGGCTTCCGGCGACGACAGCACGTTCTGCCCGGTGCGGCAACGGCTCTCGATCCAGTCCACTCCGGACCAGACGGTACGGCCGGCGGGTGGCGTCACGATGGACGGGAGGTTGTCGTGGTCGGAGTAATAGACGACGCGGCCGTAGACCATGCCGACGTTGGGGTTCGCCTGGAAGACTTCGGCGGCACGGGCGAGCGCGCCCGGGGCCAACAGGTCGTCAGCGGACAGCAGCACGGTGTAGTCGGCCTTGGCCCATTCCAGCAGGCCCTCGTTGTAGGTCGCGATGTGGCCCTGGTTCACCTCGTGGCGACGGCCCTCGACACGTGGGTCCTTGGTGAGTTCCGCCATCACCTCGGGCGTGTCGTCGGTCGACGTGTCGTCGATGATGAGCACGCGCACGTCCACGCCCGGCTGGTCGAGCACGCTTCGCACGCATGCTCTGAGGAATCGCGCGTAGTTGTAGCAGGGGATGACGACGTCGACCGTTGGTCGTGTCGGGGCTTCAGTCACGTCCTAGACATCGGTTGCGGCGACGGATCGTTAACCGCCCGGCGGCAAGTCTCGTCACGGATCGTCAACAGATCTCCGGGGGAGGGGTCGGGGCGGGACCCCGCGGATAACGGTGGGCGCTGGATCCCGATGTACCGGGCAACGGGAAGGGGTCGTGATGGACCACGTCATTCTGACGCGCTTCAACCTGCCGTCCGTCGGTGCGGAGAGCATCGTGCGGGCGCGGGAGGGGTGGTTGACCGAGCGCGTCGGGCTGTTCGAGCGGTACTGCCTGCCGTCCGTGGGCGCGCAGACGTCCGCGAACTTCAAGTGGATCATCTACTTCGACCCGGAGAGCCCGGAGTGGCTGAAGGACCGCATCCGTTCGCACGGTGCCGCGTACACGGCGGTGTTCCGGGAGCAGGTCAGCCGGGAGGAGTTGGTCGAGGACATCTCGAAGCTGTTCCCGACCAAGGGGGACGCGCTCATCACCACCAACCTGGACAACGACGACGGGTTGGCGGCCAACTTCGTGGCGCGGCTCCAGGCGGTGCGGGTGACCGGTGGGCGTGCGGCGTTGTACCTGGCCAACGGGCTGGTGAAGAGTCCGGAAGGGCTGTTCGCGCACAACGACAAGGACAACGCGTTCGCGTCCATGCGGGAGACCTGGGATGCCCCGATGACCTGCTGGGCGGACTGGCACAACCGGTTGCACCGGCACGCCGAGGTGGTGTCGGTGGGCGGCGCGCCCGGCTGGCTCCAGGTCGTGCACGGGGGCAACGTGAGCAACCGGACGCGGGGGCGGCTGGTGTCGCCCGCGCCGTACCGGCCGCTGTTCGGTGACGCGCTGGACGACGTGTCGGAGCCGGACGGTCGGGTGCTGGCGCGTGACCGGTTCGTGGGACATCCCTTGCGGATCGCCCGGGACGGGGCCAGATACTTGGCGAAGACGGCCGCGCTGCGGTTGCTCGGACCGGGTGGCTTCGAGAAGGCCAAGCAGGTCCTGGCCGCACGTGGTCGGGTCAAGTCGCCGAGCTGAACGGAAGTCCACGCAATGGCTCGTGCTCGACTGGTGATGGCTGTGGCGCTCGTCACGGCCGCGGGTGTGGTGGCGTGCACGGCGGAGGCCGAGCCGCCGGGGGCGTCGTCGGGCGCGGCGGGGGCGTCGGCGGTGGTCGAGTACTACAAGAAGTGGGCGAACGGGCCCAACCCGACGGGGGATCCGCGGATCTTCCCGATCAACGTGTGGATGCAGGACCCGTCGTCGGTCGAAGGCGGGGCGAAGATCGGCAAGACGTACCCGGAGATCGGCATCGACTTCGGGATCGGGCTGTGGGAAGACGAGTGGTGGTACCTCCGGCGGGAGGGGCTGATCGCGACCGACTGGCGGGTGTACGCCGATCCGAAGCGGGTCGGAGAGGTGCTCGCGGACACCGCGCACGCGCGCAACTACGTGGGGTACCTGGTCGCGGACGAACCGGACATGAACAAGGTCTACGGCGACGTGTTCCACCCGGACATGCAGCCGTCCGCGATCCTGGCGAAGGCGAACGAGACGCGTGCGGCCGATCCGTCGCGGCCCACGTACCTGAACTTCGGGGTGTGGATGGGCACGCCGGGCGGTGGGGTCGGGTACGGGTACATCGAGAAGTCGTACGAGGAGGACATGCGTACGTACTGCTCGGCCGCGGACATCGCGTCGGCGGACTACTACGGGTGGACGCACCCGGATCGTGGTGACCGGGTGGGAGCGTTCAGCTACGGCGAGGTCATCGACACCATGCGGAAGTGGTGCGGGCCGGACAAGCCGCTGTACGGGTTCGTCGAGACGGGGCACCCGCACGACAAGGGCGAGGTGATCACGCCGGAGCAGTTGGAATCCGCCGTGTGGAACACGATCCTGCACGGTGCGACGGGGATCAACTACTTCGCGCACAGCTTCTACCCGGACGGGAAGGGCGAGTACTCCAGCGTGCTGACCCGGCCGGAGATCATGGCGAAGGTCAAGGCGGTCAACGCCCGGCTCAAGTCGTTGGCCCCGGTGTTGAACGCGCCGAACCTGGCGGGGGTCGTTGCCAAGAGTGGGAACGAGATCCCGGTTTCGGTGCTGTACAAGCAGGCTGAGGGGGCGCGGTGGGTGATCGCGCAGACCGACGGGAACACGTCGCAGCCGCGGAGCGGGGCTGCTCGGGTGGAGATCACGGTTCCGGTCGAGTCGGGTACGGCGACCGTTGTGGACGAGGGTCGGACTGTATCCATTGAGAACGGAAAGATCGTGGACGAGTTCGGGGCGTACCAGGTGCACGTGTACCGGTTCTAGCGGTTGTGAGGGTTCGTCCATGTTCGACGGCGCTTCGGTGAGGCGCAGTCGTTTGAGTAGAGGTTCGGCTAACGGCCCGGGGCTCTACGGCGATTGGGGCAATGCGGGACCCCGGTCGACATGGAGGCCGACCGATGCCCAGAACAGACCG
>CBHFOL010000234.1:0-12924 GCA_965995405.1 uncultured Saccharothrix sp. | reverse complement strand
TGCCACGCGCGTCCGCACCGACGTAGACCGACGTCTCGACCACGCCCGCGTAGCACTCGCGCGCCGACACGGCGGTGGCCGCACCCCAGCCCGCGACCCGGCCGTCCATCTCGGCGACCCAGCGGTGGTCGGGCAGCCACTTGGCGTCCAGGGTGTGCCGGTCGGGTACCTCGGTCTCGAACGTGGCGTTGCGGGTCGCGATGCCCTCGGCGTAGATGCGCAGCACGTCGGGCCAGTCGTCGTCGGTCATCGCCCGGATCAGCACGCCGGGCGGAGGTGTCGCGGTGGGTGTCATGTACCCATCCTGAAACAGGAACATCGATCGACAGGTATCGATGTAGCCAACCCCACTTCATCGACTTTCATCTATGAAGTGCCCGCCAATCATCCACCGATCGAGCAAGCCACCCCCGTTCCGCCACACCTATGAACGCCGATGGTCTAGACCATCAGGACGTCCCGTCGGAGGCGGGCATTCCGCTGTCCGGCCGACGCCGTCCCCACCCGACCGCCGCTAGCGTCCGGAGTCGCGCCGCCAACGCTCATCCCATTCGGAGCCACCATGCCCCAGTCCCGTGTCCTGGTACCCCTGCTGCTGGCCGTCACGCTGCCGCTGCTGTCGACCCTGCCCGCGCAGGCCGGCACCCGCGTGACGATCACCGAACTGCCCGCACTGCCCGGCCACACCGCCCGCGTCGTCGCCGTCAACGAACTGGGGCAGATCGCCGGCACCAGCTCCGGCACCGGGGGACAGCGCGCCGTGCTGTGGCAGCGCGGCACCACCACCGAGCTGGGCCCCGGCTACGCCACCGCGCTCAACCGACGCGGCCAGGTGCTGGGTCTGGAGTACCTGAGCGGCAGCGGCACGTACCGGCAGCACCCGAGGATCTGGCACGACGGCACCACCACCGACCTGGCGCCGGCCGGAGCGGGTTGGGTGAGCGCGTCGGCGATCAACGCGAACGGCGAGGTGCCGATGACGTACTCGACGTCGCCGTACGGGTACCACCAGGAAGCCGCGTCGCTGTGGAAGGACGACCGCCTGCTGGGCCTCGGCGTGCCCGGCGGCTCCGGCCCGCACCTGTCGGTGTCGGTGATCAACGACCACGGCCTGAGTGCAGGCACGAAGCTCCCGATGTTCGGCGACGACAAGTACGCGTTCCGCTGCCAGGAGGCGAGTTGCACCCGCCTCGCGGCAGCGCCCGGCACCGGCCCGTACTCGGTGACGGCGGCGAACGAGTCCGGTGTGATCGTCGGCAACCGCGACAACCAGCCGCTGCGCTGGCAGGGCGACGCGGTGACCGTGCTGCCGGGCGGTGTCGGCGCGGTGGCGTCGTCGCCTCAGGCGGTCAACGAGTGCGGGGACGTCGTGGGCTGGACGCAGGACGCGGCGGGAGTGAAGCGTGCGACGGTGTGGCGGCAGGGCAAGCAGGTGGTGCTGGACGTGCCCGGCCCGGCCGAGGCACTGGCGATCAACGACCGCGGCGACATCGTGGGGTACAGCTCGGCGTCCGGTCAGCAGCGCGCATTCCTGTGGCGCAACGGGCAGGCCGTCGACCTGGGCACGCTGGGCGGCGCGTACAGCGTGCCGGTGGCGTTGAACAACAACGGCACCATCATCGGCCAGTCGACAGCGGCCGACGGCACGAACCACGCGGTAAAGTGGACCGCCCGAACCACCTGGCCCGCCTCGACCAGCTGATAGTTGCGCCATTTAGCCGGCAACTCTGAGCAACAAAAACCCCCGGCCGGGCGCCAGTTCCCGGCCGGGGCACTGGATCGGGTGAAGAATCCGGGATCCGGGCACGATCCGCCCACTTTTTTCGTTGCCTGAAACAACGACGTCGCGCTCAGGCCGGGCTTGCACCCGCAGGCGGGCGAGCGCGGAACGCGCAAGCCGGGAACACGGAGAGCGGAGCGGAGGACGAGCAGAACGGAGACGGAAGGACGAGCGGAGCGGCCCCCAAGCGAGCCACCCCAAGCCCGACACCGGCCCGGCCCGACGCCACCGGCCGGTCCGAGCACACGGCAAGGACACGGACCGAGTCGGCAGCGAAGGAGGGTGGGCGGGCAGGCGAACGGGCGGGTGGAGAAGATGACCCATGCCCACACCCACCACCGCGAAGCTGGCGATACTCATCGACGCGGACAACGCCCAGCCCGCGATCATCGAACCACTGCTCGCCGAAGTCGCCAAACACGGCACCGCACACGTGAAACGCGCCTACGGCGACTGGACCGGCACCGCCCTGACCGGCTGGAAGCGCCACCTGCTGGACCACTCCGTCCAGCCCGTCCAACAATTCGCGTACACCACCGGCAAGAATGCCACGGACGCCGCGCTCATCATCGACGCGATGGACCTGCTGTACACCGGTCGTCTGGACGGCTTCTGCCTGGTGTCCAGCGACAGCGACTTCACCCGCCTCGCCGCCAGACTCCGCGAATCCGGCCTGACCGTCTACGGCTTCGGCGAGCACAAAACCCCGAAGCCGTTCGTCGCCGCCTGCGACCGCTTCACCTACACCGAGAACCTCGCCTACGCCCCCACCGCCGAGCCGCCGCAACCTCCCACGTCCCGCCCACACCTCCCGCTCGGCGACGCCCTGACCACCCACCTGCACAACGCCATCGTGGCCGCGTCGGACGAAGACGGCTGGGCGCCCCTGGCCACCGTGGGCCACATCATCACCAAGCAACACCCCGACTTCGACCCCCGCAGCTACGGCCACCCCAAGCTCAGCAACCTGTTGTCGGCGATCGCCTCCATCGCCGTCGAGCGCCGCGTGCCCGGCGACGGCAAGCCGGCCGTCGTCTACGTCCGCGACACCCACCTCGACCCGACCGTGCCGCAGACGTCAGGAGAACCACCAGCGCCGCACACGTCCAAGGCAACGCCCAGGCCGCACGCGTCCAGCGGACCTGCGGCGGCCGATGGTGCTTGATCGGCACCTGAGTTCCCGGTCGGCACCTGACGAACCCCCGCGCCCGCCGGACGACACCTCGGTTTCGCGGGCACCGGGATGATCGCCATCCGGGGCAGCCGGTAGCGCGTCTCGCCTCGGTCCTGCGGGCCGCGCCGCATCGTGCCGCCACCCGCAGGACCGGCGGACGCCGAACCAGCGGACACCGAGTCGAGTTGCCGCAGACACCCGCGGCGAGGGGTCCGCGACCTCGGGACCCGGCCGTCAGCCGGTGCTGACGCCCTCGCTGCCCTGGCCCCGCAGCAGGTCCTCGCGCGCCCGGGCCACCCGCGAGCGGACCGTGCCGATGGGGCAGCCGCAGACTTCCGCCGCCTCCGCGTACGACAGGCCGAGCACCTGGGTCAGGAGCAGGGCCTCCCGGCGGTCCGCCGGCAGGGCGGACAGCAGGAGGTTGAGTTCCACGATGTCCTCGAAGCCCGCCGTCCGCTCGGCCGAGCTGCGGGCGTCCGCCGCCTGCTGGAAGTCCGCCGACCAGGCGATCGCGGGACGTGAGCCGGCGGCCCGGATGTGGTCCACGACGGTCCGTCGGGCGATCGACAGCAGCCACGTGCGGGCCGTCGAGCGGCCTTCGAACGCGGGCAGGCTGCGCAGGGCCCGCAGGTAGACCTCCTGCGCCAGGTCGTCGGCCCGACCGGGGTCGGTCAGATGGGCCACCAGACGCCACACGTCGCGCTGGGTGGCGCGGACGAAACGCTCCAGCGCGGCACGGTCCCCCGACCCGGCGGCCAGCGCCAGGGCCGTGACCGCGTCGTCGTCACCGCGTGAGATCGACACGATCCGTCAGGTTAGTGCACGTGCCCCCGGGAACTTCCAGGCCCGATTGCCCGACAATGTGTCCGTGGACTGCGAGACCTGCCGGGAGGCCCTGTCGGCGCGGCTGGACGGCGAACCCGAGCCGGCCCCCGCCGCCGACACCGACGCGCATCTGGACGACTGCGCGGCGTGTCAGGCATGGCAGGAGGAGGCGGCGGCGCTTACCCGCAGGCTGCGGCTGCGGCCCGCGACCTCGACGCCCGATCTGGTCGGGGCTGTGCTCGACGCGGCGGCGCTCGACGAGACCGAGACTGAGACCGGGCCGAGAGCTGCCCAGCCTGAAACCGTCGGAGCCGGGACGGTCGGGATCGGATCGGGCCGGGACGGCGGAGCCGAGGACGAAGGGGATGAGTCGCGGGCCGCGCTGGAGTTGGGAGCGACGGCGGCCGAGGCAGGAGGGACACGGGGCTGGTACGCGAGGTCCGGGTTGGCGGGGGTCGCGGTCGCGCAGATCACGTTGGGGCTGGCCCAGGTCCTCGGCTCCGGGCCGGTGGACGCCGAGACCGCAGGGCACGGGATCCACGGTGCCAGCGGCAGCCACCTGTTCAACGAGAGCACCGCCTGGAACCTCGCGCTGGGCCTCGGCCTCCTCTGGACCGCCCTCCGCCCGCGCGCCACCACCGGAATGGTGCCGGTCGTGGCGGGCTTCGTGGTGGTCCTGGGCGTGTTCTCGGTGCAGGACCTGATCGCCGGCCAAGCCACCGTCCAACGGGTCACGTCGCACGCGATCCTCGTGCTCGGCCTCGTCCTGCTCCTGGTGGTCCACCGCGGTCGCCGCGATCCGGACCGCGCACGGGCCGGCATCGACACATCCCTGGACACCGGATCGCCGCCGGAGACCTCAAGGTCCGAACAACCGGCCCACCCACGCCCCCGGTTGCGGCCGGTGAGCAAACACGCGGCCTGACAGTCACGGACGGTGAAGGTCGTCCGGCCGGTACGTGTGCGCGTGCCGCCACCCACCACCGACCGCAACGGCATCCCGCAGGTGCACGTGGCCCGGTGACAGATCGGTGTGCAGGTGCTCGACAACACCCGGCCACAACCGGAACGCCACCACCGAAGCCCCGAACGCGACCACCGCCAGCACCAGGAACGCCACCACCGGGCCGAACAACGTCGCCACCCACCCGGCCACCGGGTAGCACACCAGCCAACACGCATGGGACAGCGCGAAATCGGCCGCGAACAGCGCGGGCCGGTCCCCCGCCGCCGACCGCCGCAACAGCCGCGCGGCAGGCGTGAGCACCAGCGAACCCGCCGCGCCCAGCACGAACCACACGACCAACAACCCCACCCACGACCCGGCGACCCACGCACCCGCCACGAGCGCCACCCCGCACACCACCGCCGCCCGCGACATGACGACCCGATCCGCCACCCGTTCCAACAACCGGGGCAACGCGAGCGCCGCGACCACCGACCCGACCCCGTTGGCCGCCAACGCGAACGCCACGTCCGCAGCCCCCAGCCCCAGCCCGTCACGCACCAGCACGACGGTGTTGACGATCACCATCGCCCCACCCGCCGCGACCGCCAGGTGCACGGCCAACAATCCCCGCAGACAAGGCGTGGCCAGGTAAGTCCGAATCCCCCGAACCCGCCGAGCCGGCACAGCGGACGACGGCAGCCACACGGACATCACCAGCAGCCCGGACGCCACGAACCCGACCGCCGTCCCCACGAACAGCCCCTCGACCCCGACCACGAGCAGCGCGACCGCCGCCAACGACGGGCTGAGCAGGCTCTCCAGGTCATAGGCGAGCCGCGACAGCGTCAGCGCCCTGGTGTAGTCGCGCTCGTCCGGAAGCACGTCCGGAATGGTCGCCTGGAACGTCGGCGTGAACACAGCGGACGTAGCTTGCAGCAAGAAGATCAGCACGTACACGTGCCAGATCGAATGCGCCCACGGCAGCACCAGCGCGACCGACGCCCGCACGACGTCCAACCCGACGAGCAGGACACGACGAGGCACGAGTCCCGCCAACACGCCCGCTACCGGGGAGACCGTCACATAGGCCACCATCTTGATCGCCAGCGCCGTGCCGAGCACCGCACCCGCGTCGCCACCGGCCAACCGGTACGCGAGCAGGCCGAGCGCGACGGTCGCGAGACCGGTGCCGGCCACGGCCACCACCTGGGCGGCGAACAGGCGTCGGTAGGTGCGGGAGCGCAGAACTCCGGACATGCCGGCACTATATGTGCTCATGTACGCACGCGACGACGTTGCAACAGCCGAACACTGGCAACAGCTACCGGGTGGCACGCACGTCGAGGCCGCCGTCGACGGGTTCCGGATGCTCGCCGACGCGACCCGGTTCCGGCTGTTGTGGCTGCTCTGCGGCCAGGAGTACGACGTCACCACGCTCGCCGAGGCGGTCGGGGTCGCGCGGCCGGCGGTGTCGCAGCACCTGGCGAAGCTTCGGCTCACCGGACTCGTCGCGGTGCGCCGTGACGGCCGGCGCGCGGTCTACCGGGCCAAGGGCGGGCACGTCCGGCGGCTGCTGGCCGAGGCGGTCGGTGCGGCCGACCACCACATCACCGGCGCGCCCGACCACGACTGACGGCTGTTCGGTTCTGATCGAATGATCGGCGACTGATTGACTTGACCTCCGCTTGAACGAACGATCCTCCGCAGTCGAGTTCAGGTGGAGGACCCGTGGAACCAGGCGGCTGCCGCGCGCAGCGGTTCGTCCACCGGGCCGATGTCCGGGTACCAGGGCCGTTCCCACTCCAGGGAGACCCAGCCGGACCAGTCGGCGAGCACGGCGGCGCACTCCGCCAGCGGCACGGCTCCCCGGCCGGGTGGCACGGGCGTCGGGTCGGCGGCGCTCACCGCGTCCTTGACCTGGAAGTACGCCAGGTGCGCGCCGAGCGCCGCCCGGGTCCGGGCCGGGGTTTCGCCGTGCCGCCACGGGTGCAGGGCGTCCCACAGCACCGCGACGTGCTCCGGCGGGAACGACTCGACCAGGCGGATCGCCGCCGCACCCGTCGGGTGGGTGTCGTGGGTTTCGACCAGCAGCCGGACGCCCGCGTCGCGCAGGTCGGGCAGCACGGCGGCGATCCGTTCGCGCGGGTCCTCGGTGCCGCCGGGGAACACCCGCAGGTCGGTCGCGCCGAGCCGGGCCGCGAGGTCCACCAGGACCCGCAGTTCGTCGACCACGGGGCCGGGCCCGCAGATCCTGGTGTAGCCGGCGAGGCACGCCGCTTCCAGGCCAGCGTCGGCGAGCGTGGCGCGGGCCCGGTCGGTGTCCATGCCGGGGTGGATTTCGCCGTGTACCCGGATTTCCAGCCCCTGACAGCCGTGCGCGGCGGCCAGGCGTGCGGCGCCGGCCAGCGTCAGGTCGGGCGTGCCGAGCGTGCTGACCGCGAACTTCCAGTTCATCGAACCTCCTCGGGATATCGCGCACCGCATGGTGAAAGCGCTTTCCGCCCACGTCAAGTCCGACAGCCCAACCGACCACTCCCGAACAGGAAGGTGTCATGACCGAGTTCTCCGTCGCCCCCGGGCAGTTCCTGCGGGACGGCCGGCCGCACCGCGTGCTGTCCGGCGCGATGCACTACTTCCGCACCCACCCGGCCCAGTGGGCGCAACGGCTGGATGTGTTGCGCGGCATGGGTTTGAACACGGTCGAGACGTACGTGCCGTGGAACCTGCACGAGCCGCGACCGGGCCACTACGAGCGCCTGGACGACCTCGGCCGGTTCCTGGAACTGGCCGCCGACGCCGGGCTGGACGCGATCGTCCGCCCCGGCCCGTACATCTGCGCGGAGTGGGAGAACGGCGGGCTGCCGTGGTGGCTGGACGGACCGCTGCGCTGCTCCCACCCGGACTTCCTGGCCGCCGTCGACCGCTGGTTCGACGTGCTGATCCCCCGGGTCGCGGAGCACCAGGTCACGCGCGGCGGCAACGTCATCCTGGTGCAGGTGGAGAACGAATACGGTTCGTACGGCTCGGATTCCGGCTACCTGGCGCACCTGCGGGACGGTCTGACAGCACGCGGTGTCGACGTGCCGCTGTTCACGTCCGAGGGCGGCTCCGCGCTGTTCCTGACCGGCGGCACGGTCCCGGGCGCGGTGGCGACGGTGAACTTCGGCAGCGACGCCCGCGCTCAATTCGCCGAACTTCGGGCGCTCCGACCGGAGGATCCGTTGTTCTGCATGGAGTTCTGGGACGGCTGGTTCGACCACTGGGGCAACCGGCACATCGTGCGCGACCCGGCGGAGGCCGCCCAAGCGCTGGACGAGGTGCTGGCGGCGGGCGCGTCGGTCAACCTCTACATGGCGCACGGCGGCACGAACTTCGGCTTCTGGGCGGGCGCGAACGCGGGCGGCGAACTGCACGACGGCGACTACCGGCCCACGGTCACGTCCTACGACTACGACGCACCGATGGACGAGGCGGGCCGCCCGACCGCGAAGTACCACGCTTTCCGTGAAGTCATCGGGAAGTACGCACCCCTCCCACCCCTACCCGCCACTCCCCCGCCGCCACTGTCCGCCCGGACGGTCCAACTGACCAGATCCGCACGGCTGTTCGACGTGTTCAACAATCCCATGATCCACACGCCGCACGTGCCGTCGTTCGAGGAAGTGGGACAACACCAGGGTTTCCTGCTCCACCAGGCCGTCGTCCCCGGTCCACGCCCACCGCTTCCGTTGCGGCTCAAGGACCTCCGCGACCGGGCGCAGCTGTTCGTGGACGGCACCCCCGCCACCGTCTACGACCGGACGAACCCCGACCACGCCGTGGACGTGCCCGGCGGCACCGCGATCTCACTGCTGGTGGAGGCGATGGGCCGGATCAACTACGGCCCGCTTCTGGGTGAGCACAAGGGAATCGGCGGCGTGCTCCACGAACGCCAGTACCTCCACGGCTGGGCGACCACCCCGATCCCACTCACCGAACTGCCCGAAATCCGCTGGAACGAAGGAACAACCACCCCAGGCCCCCTGTTCCGGGCCGGCACGTTCCACGTCGACGAACCGCGTGACGCCTGGCTGGACATGTCCGACTGGCACAAGGGAGTCGTGTGGGTGAACGGCTTCTGCCTCGGCCGCCACTGGGACATCGGTCCACAAAGGACGCTCTACCTGCCGCACCCGGTCCTGCGTGCGGGCGACAACGAGATCGTCGTCCTGGAACTCCACCCGGAAGACACCCCCGACACGATCGCCATCACCCAAGACCCGAAGCTCGAAGGAGAACGACGCTGACATCTTCCCGCACTGGGCGTACGTGGTGGAGAACCTGTTCGGGCGCATCGACACCGTCACCGCGAAGGCCGTCACGCACATCCCCACCCGCTGGGACGAACAGGGAAACCCCTACCCCGCAACGGCCGACGACGCCGCGTACGGCCTGTTCACGCTCGACAACGGGATCATCGCGCAGATCAACTCCTCGTGGTGCGTGCGCGTCGACCGGGGCGAACAGGTCGAGTTCCAGGTCGACGGCACGCACGGCAGCGCGGTCGCGGGCCTGCGCGGCGGCCGGGTGCAGCCGCGCGCCGCGACGCCGAAGCCGGTGTGGAACCCCGACCTGCCGGTGACCGAGCGGTTCGCCGACGGGTGGACCGAGGTGCCGGACAACGGCGAGTGGGACAACGGGTTCAAGGTGCAGTGGGAACGGTTCGTCCGCCACGTCACCGACGACGAACCGTTCCCGCACGACCTGCACTCCGGGGCGCGCGGCGTCGCGGTGGCCGAGGCGGCGCTCCGCTCCTCCGCCGGCGGGGTCACCGTCCGGCTTTGACCAGATCCAGCAGCCGGTCCACCGGAAGTCCGGGCGAACGCCGTCCGTGGCGGCCGACCATGGTCTTCCCCGCCACCAGCGCGTTGAGCACGGCTTCCTCGGTGGCCTGCACGACGGCGGTGAAGAAGTCGTCCATGCGGTTCCACGGCACGTGCCGGATCCGGTCGTAACCCGGCTCCCCATAAGGGAAAGCAGAGGGCGTGCTGGCGCCGGCGTTGCCGGTGGAGAAGGCCAGGAAGATGTCGCCGGAGAAGTGCGACCCGGCGGTGCCGGTGCGGGCCAGGCCGAGCGGGACGCGGCGGGCCAGCGCCGTGCATTGGCCGGGCAGCAGCGGCGCGTCGGTGGCGACCACGGCGATCACCGAGCCCGCGCCGGGCGGGGCGCTCCAGTCGACGTCGGCCATCGGGTTGTCGTCGGCCAGCGCCTCCCCCACCGGCACGCCGGACACGGTGAGTTCCTCGCGTGACCCGAAGTTCGCCTGCACGAACACACCCACGGTGTAGGAGTCGGCCCCGTACGCCACCACCCGCGACGACGTGCCGTTGCCGCCCTTGAACCCGTAGCAGTTCATCCCGGTGCCACCGCCGACCGAGCCTTCGGCCACCGGACCGGCGGTGGCGGCGTCGATGGCCGCGACCGCGTGCTCCGGCTGCACGTGCGGGCCGTTGATGTCGTTGAGGTAGCCGTCCCAGGTCTCCGCGACCACGGGCAGCAGCCACTGGTCGGCGACGGCGGGCTTCTCCCGCGCCACCCAGTCGATCACGCCCCGGTGGCACGGCCCGATCGCGTGCGTGTTGGTGATCAGCACCGGCAGCCGGAGCTGGCCGGTCTCGCTGAGCAGCGCCGTGCCGGTCATCTCGCCGTTGCCGTTCAACGAGAACCAGCCCGCCGAGCACGGATCGTCCACATCGGACTTGCCGCGCGGCAGCACCGCCGTCACACCCGTCCGCACCGATTCGCCGTCGATCAGCGTGGTGTAGCCGACTTCGACGCCGGGCACGTCGGTGATCGCGTTGTGCGGCCCCGTTTCGCCGGTGAGTCGCAGTCCGAGGTCACGTGCGCGCATTCACGCCTCCAGGTCGCATCGGGTGGCGTCGGCCGCGTACGCCTTCAGGATCGATTCGGCCTGCGGAGTGCTGAACGTCGGCACGGCCTGCGTGATGTGCAGGCCGAGCCCGTCCTCCAGGGCGACCAGCCCGCGCGCGACGGTCGTCGCGTCCCGGGTCAGGTCGAAGACTCCGGTGGCCGCGCCGGCCACCAGGATCGACGTGTACAGGGCGACCTGGCGTTCGCACAGCCGGATGTGCTGGGCGGCGTAGGCCGGGTCGCGCCGGGCGTACGCGCCGAGCTCGTAGATCAGCACGCACAGCTCGTCGTCCCGGCCGGTGGGCAGGCCCGCGCGGATGGTCACCAGGAGCCGGCGGCGGGGGTCGGGCTCGCGCCGGGCCGCCTCCTCGCGGTCGACGCAGAACCGCTCGATCGCCTCCCGCTGCACCTCGTAGAGCAGCTCGGACAGGTTCGGGAAGTAGTACAGCACCGATCCGGTGGACATGGCGGCCTGGTCGGCGACGTCCCGCAGGCGCAGGTCGAGCACGCCCCGGTCCAGGACGGCCTGGCGCGCGGCGGCGACCAGCTCCCCGCGCTTCTCATGGGCCCGGCTTGGTCTCGGCATGTCCCCGATTCTTCGGGTGATCTTCAAAGAATGCAAGTGCGGCTCACCGAAACCGAACCGTAGCTTGACGCGGTATTGACGCGGGGCGGTTCGAGTTCTTTGATGACCAGTCAAAGAACTGTGACCGAGGAGACACCCATGCCGGACCCGTCGTCGTCCTCCCCAGCACCAACCGAACAACATGGCCACCAGGGCGCTCCGGCCCTGCGTCGGGGACTGAAGGTGCTCGGCACCCTGCTCATCACGCTGTCCGCGATCTCTCCCGCGTCCTCGGTCTTCATCATCGCGCCGGGGGTGATCGGGCAGGCGGGCAGCGGCGCGTTCTGGAGCTTCGTGATCGCGGGCGTGGTCGGCGTGTTCATGGCGTTCGTCTACGCCGAGCTGGCGTCCGCCTACCCGCTCAGCGGCGGCGAGTACGCCATCGTCGCGCGGACCCTCGGGCGGCTGCCCGGCTTCGTCACGCTCGGTCTGCTGATGGTCACCCAGCTGCTGATCATCGCGGTCATCGCGCTCGGCGTCGGCACCTACCTTGAGGTGCTGATCCCGGGGCTGAACGGCCCGGTGGTGGCGGCGGTGACCACGGCGGCGGCGACCGTGCTGGCCGTGTTCGACATCAAGCTCAACGCCTGGATCACCGGCGTCTTCCTGGCCATCGAGCTGGTCGCGCTGGCCGTGGTGAGCGCGCTCGGCCTGTTCGACCCGGCCCGTCCGCTGAGCGACCTGATCACCGCCCCGGTGGCCGCGTCCGACGGCGTCGTCGGACCGGCGGCGCTCGGGCTGATCACGGCGGCGGCGGCCGTGGCGATCTTCTCCTACAACGGGTACGGCTCGGCGGTGTACTTCGGCGAGGAGACCAACAACGCGCACAAGGGCATCGCCCGCGCCATCCTGTGGGCGCTGGCGATCACGGTCGCGGCCGAGCTGATCCCGGTGACGGCCGTGCTGCTCGGCGCGCCGTCGCTGGACGAGCTGTTCGCCGCCGAGAACATGATGAGCTACTTCGTCACCGCGCAGGCCGGGTCGACGGTGAACACGGTCATCAGCCTCGCGATCGCGCTGGCCATCCTGAACGCGGTGCTGGCGATCATCCTGATCACGTCGCGGATGGTGTTCAGCACCGGGCGGGACACCGCGTGGCCGGGCAACATCAGCCGGGGCCTGGCGGCCATCCACCCGCGTACCGGCACGCCGTGGATCGCGACCCTGGCAACGGGTGCGTTCGCCACCGTGCTGTGCTTCGTGGACAAGGACTTCCTGCTCGTGGTGACCGCCACGTCGATCGTCGCGGTGTACGCGGCGCTGT
Organism: uncultured Saccharothrix sp.; assembly: GCA_965995405.1. Taxonomy (GTDB): domain Bacteria; phylum Actinomycetota; class Actinomycetes; order Mycobacteriales; family Pseudonocardiaceae; genus Actinosynnema. The sequence goes on along the minus strand of CBHFOL010000234.1, from coordinate 397 downwards.
GCCTGGCCGTGCTCAACGGACGGCGCAACAAGAGCACCGCGCACGCCGCCTACCGGATGCCGTGGTTCCCGATCGCGCCCGTGCTGGCGCTGGCCGCGCTCGCGTACGTGGTGTGGCAGAACGCGATGGACCCGGTGATCGGCCGGCCCAGCCTGGCCATCACGGTCGGGATCGGCGTCGTGTCCGCGCTGTACTACGTGCTGGTGCTGCGCCGGCGTGGTTCGTGGGAGCTGCGCGGCCCCGAGGACGACTCGGTGGACAGCGCCACGGAAGGCAGCAGCGGAAGCTGAGCCCGCCACACCTCGCGGTAGCGTGCCCCGTCACGCTGTTTCCGAGGGGTGGAAGGACGCGGGGATGCAACGACCGGCATGGGCAGGCCCCGAGATCGACCTCCAGA
>CBHFOL010000233.1:0-12937 GCA_965995405.1 uncultured Saccharothrix sp. | reverse complement strand
CCCTCGACTACGGGCGGGGCTGTTCCACGCGCCGGTCCCATGGTTCAGCCGGCCAGCGGCACTGTCACCGAACTGCCGGGCCCCAGGCGCAACCTGGTCCCGCCCAACGGCCGCAGCGTGTAGTCGGCGTCGGTCGAGACGACGACGAGGCCGATCCGACGACCGGCCGCGAACACGTAATCCTTGGGCTCCATGGTGAAACGCAGGTCGTACTCCTGCCCGCGCACGACCTTCTCCCCGGTGCCGATCGAGTTGCGGTTCTGCGGGTCGATCCAGCCCCGGGTCACGATCACGGGTGCGGCGGTGCTGCCGACCGGGCCGTAGTCGACCAGCAGCACGGTCACGTTGGCGTCGTCCCGGTTCTCCACCGCCACCCGCAGGGACACCGTCGTCGTGCCCGACAAACGGGACACCCTGGTCAGCGGATCCGACCGGTAGACCAGGCGGTTCGGGTCGGCGGTGTCGGGCCGGGCGGCGAGCTGCGCCGCCGTCCGCGTCCGGCCCTGGTCCTCGAACGACTGCGCCACACCGGATGCCGCCTCGGGTGCGAGTCGGCCGGGCGCGGTGGCGGACGTCGCCGTGAGGTGCAGCGTAGTGGGTTTGCCGGCGGGGTCGGGCCAGTCGGCGAGCTTGCGCCAGCCGTCGGTGTACTCGACCTCGGCGGCGGGCTCGCGCATGATGCCGTTGTCGGTGCCCTTGAGCCAGTAGTCGAACCAGCGCAGCAGCGTGGACTGGTAGTCCGCGCGGGCCGGTGCGCCGTGACCGCCGCGGTGCAGCCAGATCTTGCGCGGGACGTTGTTGCGGCGCAACGCTTCCCACCACTGGGAGTAGTGCGTGCCCTTCACGTTCCAGTCCGAGTGGCCGTGCATGACGAAGACGCTCGCCTTCACCTGGCCGGCCTGCCGGGTGTAGTTGCGCTCGTCCCAGAAGGCGTTGTAGTCGCCGGTGACCCGGTCCTGCCGTTGGGTGAGCGAGGCGATCTCGTCCGCGCACCCGGTCCGGGTGACGACGGCCTTCGCCAGGATGTCGGCGTCCTCGCCCTGGTACCCGCCGGGCGCGACGACCAGCCCGTTGGCGCGGTAGTAGTCGTACCAGTTCGTCGGCGCGGCGATCGGCACGATCGTCTTCAGACCCGCTACGCCGGTCGTGGCGACCATGTTCGGCAGGGCGCCGTTGTAGGAGATGCCGGTCATGCCGACGCTGCCGTTGCTCCACGACGCGGTGACCTCGCGGCCGGCGCTGTCGAAGCCGCGGACACGGCCGTTGAGCCAGTCCACGACCGCCTTGCCCGCCAACGCCTCCTGCTGGTCACCGCTGGTGGGGCACCCCTCGGACGCCCCGGTGCCGATGCTGTGCCCGAGGACGACCGCGTAGCCGCGCGGCACGAAGTAGTCGTCGAGCCAACCGTCCAGGTTCGGCGACGCCGGCCGCAGACTGCCGCCCGCCCGACTGCTGCCGAACGCGCCTTCCTGCGGCAACCGGTCGACGTTCACCGGGTGCATGGGGACCGTGGAGATGCCCGTCCGGTAAGGGCTGTGCTCGAAGACGACGGGATAGCGGCCCGTCCCGGACGGGCGGGCGATGTCGAGCGCGATGCGGTCGAACCGCCCGTCGTGGTCGCTGTCGACCGTCGACTCCACGTAGACGCGCTGCTCCACGGCGGCGGCCGAAGGCGGCGCGCCGGACGCGTCCGGCGCGCCCGTCACGGTCAGCAGGACGACCGCGCCGAGGCCGACCAGGGATGTCAGGGGACGCCGGCGCGCACGGGACGGCGGCGCGCCAAGGGGTTGTGCCATCGCAAGTCTCCTTCGCAGGGCTCGCGCACGGGTGGGGCACGCGAGTGGAGCTGCACGGCGGCGTTGCCGACCAGTGTGGCGCAGGACATCAGCGCGTGAGCAACATCCGAAAGGAGCTGCCTGTTCACACGACGGATCATCCGTCGACGGCCGCACACCACGGCCGAACCGCTCAGGCGGCTTCCGGTAGTGACAGACCCAACTCCTCCGCGAAGAACGCGAGCTGTTCGGCGTCCCGCCACAACACGTCCTCCGGCGCGGTGTCCGGGATGTGCCCGGCCGCACGCACCCGGAGCAGCACGGGGTGCCGGGAGGAGGTGGCCTGGCGCAGTCGGGCGGCCATCTTCCGGCCGTGCCACGCCGGACAGCTCCGGCCCGACGCGCCGCAGTCGAGCAGCACCGCCGGGTAGGCGGTGCCGTCGCGCACCTGGTGGTAGGGCGAGTACGCCCGGAGCACCGCCGCGTCCGCCGGGTCGTCCGGGTCGCCGAGGTCGGTCGCCACGATGTCCGCCATGGTCTCCGGGTCCTGCCGGCAGCGCAGCAGGTCCAGCACCGGCATCAGCGCGACGCAGGCCCGGAACAGTCCTGGCCGCTGCGTCACCGCCACGGCGGCGGGCAGGGCACCGAGCGACGCGCCGAACACGCCGAGCCGCTCCGGTGTCGTCCAGCCCTGGTCGACCAGGTGCTCCGCGACGGCGTAGAGGTCGTCGAAGGTGGCCTGCTTGGTGTGCCGCCGGGCGGCCTGCCACCAGTCGGTCCCGTACTCGCCGCCGCCCCGCAGGTGGGCGTGCACGTAGATCCCGCCCAGGTGCACCCACGCCGCCGGCAGTGCGAACAGGTACGCCGGCAGCCACGCGATGTTGAGCGCCCCGTACGCGCCGATGATCAACGGTCGCGGGCCGGGGTGCCCCGGTTTGCACACCAGCTTGTACGGGATGCCGTCTGCCGTCCCGGTGTGCAGGACCGCGCCGTCGACCGAGACTCGGGGCGTGGTGACTCGCAGCGGCTTCGGCGAGCCCGCCGTGTAGTGGTAGGTGGCGGGTGACCGGGTCAGCGAGGAGAACGAGAAGGTGCACCCGCTGCCCGTCGCGGTGACCATGCCCTCGTCCCGGCCCGGCCCCGGCCAGACCATCCCCTTGTCCGGCAACGGGATCTCGCCGAGCACGGTGCCGTCGGGCCGGATCCGGCGGAGCCTGCCCGCCCCGTCCGCGTACTCGGCCAGCACGAGTTCGGTCCCGAGGTCCGCCACCGAATACAGCACGCTGTCACCGGCGGGCACCAGTTCGCGCCAGGCGGAGCCGTCCAGCGGGATCGCCACCACCCGGCCGTTGACCGCCCCGTGATCGGTGACCGCGACGAAGTCCCGGCCCACCACGGTCCCCCGGAAGCGTCCGGCGACGTCGCGCAGGAACGGCCGCCACTCGGTGCCGTGGGCGAGGTCGCGCAGGTAGTTCGGCCGGTCCGTGTCGTGCGCGAGGGCCCACCGCCCGTCCGGCGAGACCGTCACCCGCCGGGTGACCGGATCAGCCGGCAGCGCCTGGCGCTCGACCTTCGGTTCACCCGTGAGTCGCACCAGATACGCCGTCGAGCAGGCAGGTTCGTTGACCACGCAGAACAACCGGTCGCCGCTGGGCAACCAGGCGACCCGGTAGGCGAAACCGTGCGGCAGCCCGACCGGCGACACCTCGCCCGAATCGACGTCCACCACCCGGAACGGCTCCGGGCCGGCCACCGCGAACGCCAGCAGTCGGCCGTCCGGCGACGGCCACCAGTGCAGCGTCGACAGCGCGTCCCGGTCGGTGAGGTCGACCAGCACCCGCCCCGAGCCGGACGCGGTTCCGGCGACCTCCAGCACCGGGTTGCGGGCCCCGTCCGGCACCCGTTCCCGGAACCAACGGCCGCCGTGCACCTCCGCCGGGCGGTAGGTCAGCGCCGGGACGCCGAACCGGCGGGCCGTCGACAGGGCGGTGTCCCAGGCCGCGCCGGCGTGGAGGTGTTCGCGGGCGGCCCGGTCCTCGGCCTCCTGCCACGCCAGCACGTCGGCGGTCTCCTGCTCCAGCCACTGGAAGGGATCGCGCATCAAGCCCTCCGGACATCCGGACGCTTCACGGTCGGCACTCCCGCGCACCGGCCGGTACGCGGGAGTGCGACCACCTGTCAGAGGCAGTTAGGGTGCAGGAACGTGCTCAGGATGTTGCTCGGGTTGCGAGCCTCCACCTGGGGCGTCTCCAGGCTCTGGAGCTCCAGCACTTCGGTCATGGTCGGTCACCTCCCTCCCCTGGTCGATGAAGGGCAGCAGGTCCGACCGGTCCTCGAACACGACCCGCAACGCGAGCAGCACACCCGCCGCACCCGTCGCCAGGTCCGTGGAGAGCCGGAACAGCTGTTCGCCGGGGAAGGCGAGTCGGCCGCGATAGCCCTGCGCGTGCCGGGACAGCGCCCGCAGGTACGCCCGCACGGCCGGGTCGCGCAGCGGCGGGCCGTCACCGGTCAGCGCCGCGCAGGCCAACTGCCCGGCGTATCCGGTGAACAGTCCGGGGAACAGCGCCGACTCGGCACGACAGGTGCGCCGCGCCTGCTCGTGCACGAACCTCAGGGCCTCGTCCTCGCGCACGGCCAGGAACTGCCGGAGCACCAGGTCGATCCCCGCCGTGCCGACACCGACGTACGGCAGCAGCCGGTGTCCTTCGAGCACGTTCACGGTGCCGCGCGGTCCGGCCACGCAGTGCGCCAGGTCGGCGCGCAGGGCCGCTCCGGCGAGGTCGAGGAATGCGCTGTCGGCGGTCGCGCGGTGGCAGTGCAGGAAGAACAGCGCCGCGCCGGAAACCCCGTGCAGCAGGCCCGCCGCGGCGGGTAGGTCCGGCTGGGCGGTGCCGGACCGCACCCAGTCGGCCAGCCGGTCGGCGATGGCCATGGCCTCGGTCAGCATCGTGCCGTCATCGGTGACGGTCGCGAAGTGCAGCAGGTTCAGGCCCATCCCGGCCGAGCCGCTGTGCAACCCGTTCACCAGCGGGTGCGGACCGGCGATCGCACGGTCCAGAGTGGACAGTGCGTCCGCCCGCCTGCCGAGCCGGTCAAGCGCGTAGGCGATGCCGTGCAACCCGTCGTAGAAGCCCGTTCGGGGCTGTTCCCAGCGCGATAACGCACGCAACAGCCAGTCGACGTGCCCCGGGTCGACGGGCACACCGACGGTGTCCAGGCTCAGCAGCACACCGGCCGCACCGTGGGCCAAGTCGAGCCCGCCGGACCTGAACTGCTCGACGTCACCGGGGAACAGCCGGTCGGCGCGCTGCGGACTGGCGGCGGCCAGGATCCCGGCCGCGATGGAGTCACGCAGGCGCGGCCAGTCCCCGGGCTCCGGATCGGACAGCATGTCCCGCTCGGACCGGACCGGATCGGCGGCGTGGCCCAGCCGGTGGTGCAGACCTCGGCGGATGTCGGCGACGAAGCCGTCCGGGACGCCGAACCGCCGCACCAGCTCCGCGAGGAACAGTTCGACCTTGCCCGGATCCCGGGCGCACAGCACGGGTGCCGACGGTTCGAACAGCCACAGCGCCAGACAGGCCAGCGCGTGTTCGTCCACGGCCGGCCCGGTACAGCCGCTGGGCGCGCTGAATCCCGGCGCGCCCCGCGCCCGCCGGCCGCCACCCACCCCCCGCACCGGCACGTACAGGGCCACCAGGGCGATGCGGCCGTCCGGGCGGACGATCACGTTGGACGGCTGGAGATCGCCCACGACCACGCCCCGGTCGTGCACCGCGCGCAGGGCGTCGGCGAGCTGCTCGACGATCCGCACCGCCCACCCGGTGTACTCGGCGATATCCCGGGCGTCGGGTTCCGGCGCGGCCAACGGGTGGCGTTCGCCGACGCAGCGCGTCAGCGGCTCGCCCTCGATGTGCTCCTGCACGAGGAAGTGGTGTTCCCAGCAGGTGAACGTGCCGAGCACGCGCGGCACCAAGTCCAGCCCGGCCAGCCGCAGCAGGGTGGCGTGCTCGTGGTGCAGCCGGGTGACCGCGTCCACGTCCCGCTCGTCCAGGCCCGCCAGCGGCCGGGCCTCCTTGATCACCACCTGCCGGCCGGTGTCCGGATCCACGGCCAGGTACACCCCACCCGCGTTGGAGAAGTGCAGCGGCCGTTGCACCTGGTAGGGGAACGCGCCCCTGGCCCGGTTGGCGATCGGGCCGGCGAGGAACGGCGGGACGGGCGCCCACTCGGGCACCCGGAACACCGGGAGCCGGCTGTCGGGCACCAGCGTGCCGCTGGGATCGGCCAGCGCGAGCACCGGTCGGCCGGTGGCGTCCGGGCAGTACCGGGATCGGAACGCGCCGTAGCGCAGGTAGACCGGACCGGACTGCCAGCGCAGGTCGCTGAGGATGTACGGGCCGGGCTGACCGTCCAGGGCGGCGGCGAGCTCGGTCACCGTGTGCTCCAACCGGTCCTCGGACGGGTAGAGCACGCAGAACTTGCCGCTCGCGGCACGGTCGGCGTACTTGGAGTCGGCCAGCCGCAGGGCTTGCCCGCTGCGCAGGAACTTGAACGGCAGGCCATCGCGCAGGCAGTGTTCGGCGACGACGGAAAGGACGTGCTCGGCGTTGGCCGGCGTGGCCGACACGTGCACTTTCCAGCCCTGATCCGGGATCCGGACACCAACGGGCGCGAATGAGACCCACAGCCGTTCCCCGAGCTTCCGCCACCCGGGCGGGGGCGGTTGCCCGGCTAATTCGAACCGGGTGTCCGAATCGTCCCAACCCGCCACGGAATCGTAGAAGTCCGGGTCGGCGAGGCAGTGTTCGAGATAGACGGTACCGGGGTTCATCGACTCATCGCCGCCCTTCTCGCGATTGCGAATCGGGGACGACTCTGCCCGCGTGGCGCGGTGATTCGTAGTCGGTGATTCTGTGGACTTCCGCGTCACGCTCCGTGCTGCGCGAGCAGGTGCTGCACGTACGCCCGGTGAGCGAGCCGGGCCAGGTGGGCCGGCGTGTCGATCGCGAACTTCTTGCGGATGCGCTGGAGGTAGGTCTCCACCGTGGCCACGCTGACGCCCATGCGGACGGCGGTCTGCGCGTGCGTGTGGCCGGCCGCGATGTGCCGCAACACGTCGCCCTCCCGTGGCGCGAGGTGGGGCGTGAGGTCGGCCTGGGCGCTGCCGATCAGCTCCACGACAGCCGGTGCCAGGTAAGGCTTTCCGCACGCGACGTGGCGAATGGCCTCGCACAGCGCGTGTTCGGTGGCGTCGGTGGTCAGGTACCCGTCCGCGCCCGCGTCGAGCAGCACCATGACGGCCGACAGCGCCGGCGAGTCCGACATCAGCAGGAGGCGGCACCGGCCGGCCAGGTGGTGGATCCGCTGGAGGAGTTGCAGGCCGGCGGGCGCGTGGATGCCGATCACCAGCACGTCGTACCGCGGGATGTCGTCAACTTCCGGGACGTCCGGCAGACACCGGGCCGCGCCGATCCCCGGTGCGCGCTGCAACACGCGAAGCAATCCCTGCCGGACCAGTGGCCGGTCGTCGACCACGGCGACGAGCAGATCGCGACCGGTTCCACTCACGGCTGTTCTCCCTGACAAGGCATCCATGTAGGGATTCGTCCGCAACGCGATGCACATCGTTACCAGGAGTTATGAATTACGGCGAGATCCACCCTTTCGGGTGACGTTGATTTGAGCAGCCCTCGCGACCGGCCACCCGTTCAACACCTCTCCACTTTCAACACCCGTGCTGCCACCCGGAGGTATGCCGACTCCGGCGACAGGCGATTCACTTTCCATTGGCTCATCACAGGCGGGCTTCGGGAGGTGGCCATGACGATCGTGCTGGTGGGTGGCCCGAGTGGGCTCGTGTCCACGCGGCAGGCGTCCGGTGTCGAGGTCCCGGAACGGGTGGTGGTCGACCACTGCGGCCGGCATGAGCACTTCAGCCTCACCGACGAGGTAGCGGTTGTCGACGGGCGGGAGGTCCCGGTGCTGAGGTGGAGCTACAGCACCGCGATCGCCGAATGAGGGCAGGACGCCCGCGACGGTTCCGACAGTCCACAGTAGACACTTGTCGGATACCACTCGTCCTTGGCAGCGATCGGACCCGCGACGTGTCATCGCACCAAGCCCTTGGGATCACTGTTGTCCGAATGCGAGACAGCACCGGTTCGGGCCGTACCTCCATGGGCCGACTGCTTCACTCGACGCCTTCCGGCGGCGGCTGGCGGCCGTGTCGCGGCGTGGCATTGTTGAGGCGGTCGTGTTGAACCCGTCGTCAGGTGGTCTGTGATGTCGTCACGACGAGTCCCGAACGTCGAGCTGAAACGACTCCTGCTCCAGAGCGGCTGGACCGGCCAGGCGCTGGCCGACGCGGTCAACAGGCTCGGCGCCGAGAACGGCATCCCGCTGCACTACGACCGGACATCCGTCGCGCATTGGCTGGCGGGTACCCGGCCCTCCTCACGGGTCGCGGGTCTGGTCGCCGAGGCGTTCTCCCGGCAACTCGTGCGGCCGGTCGGCCCGGAGGACACCGGCCTGATCCGGCCCGAGCCGGAGAGACGTACCCGGGGAATGCCCACCGCGCAGGAGTTGATGGGACAACTGGTGTGGTTAGGAGCTCCAGAAGTGCGACGACGTGACCTGTTACGAGGCGTGACCTACAGCCTCGCCTCGATGAGTTTCCCGGCGCTGGGCGACATTGCCGCCGGCGCGCCTCCTCCGGACGACCGGGAGCGCATCGGTCCCGCGCACGTGGAGGCCGCCACCCTGATGGTGTCGGTCTTCTCCGCCACCGACATGGCTTTCGGCGGCGGTGCCGGACGGTCGGCCCTGTCGGCCTATCTCGCCAACGACGTCGCGCCGTGGTTGCGCGCCGCGGCCTCGCCGTCGACGCGGGCGGCGCTGTGCGCGGTCGCGGCCCGCCTGTGCTACCTGGCCGGCTGGATGTGCTTCGACGACAGTCTGCACGGTGCCGGCCAGCGCTACTACCGCCACGCCGCATCGCTGGCCGCCGAAGCCGGTGACGCCTGCTGCTACGCCGCGGTGCTCCGGAGCCTGAGCGTGCAGGCCCACTACCTCGGCCACCACCGAGCGGCGCTCGACTTCGCCGACAACGCGATGCGGCAGTCCCGCCGGGTGCCCCGGATGGAGGCGGCGTTCCTGGCGGGGCAGTTGAGCGTCGCGAACGCCGCATGTGGCGACGCCAGGGCCGCGCTGGACCACCTGCGCACGGCCGAACGACTGCTGCATCGCGCCGAGGCGGCCGACGCGCACGTGGGTGGCTACGACATCGCGGCGCTGGCGCACCAGCAGGCCGAAACCCTGGCCGCGATCGGCGACCGGCCCGGAGCCGTTCGGGCGCTGGGCCTCTCGCTGCGCCACCGACGGCCCGGTGAGCGGCGCGCCCGCGCCATCACCAGCGCCCGACTGGCCGAACTCCACCTGGCCGGCGGATACCTAGACCGGGCGTGCGGCGCGTGGTCCACGCTTCTCGACGACCGACCCCACCTGGCATCCGGTCGCGTCCACCAGGCGGTCCAGTCCATGCGCGCCAGACTGCGCGCCCACGCCCGCTACGCCCCGGCCCAGCGGCTGCTCACACGTGCGTCACTCGCCGCCGAGGCGGCACCACCGTCGATGGGCTGATCGGCCTGGTGTGCAGGTCGACCCCGGTCACGGCGGTCGGCCCCAGCCCGCGCAGGGCCGCGACCAGGACGTCGACCGCGCCCGACTCGGCGGCCAACGACGCGGTCACGCCGATGCACCCCGCCGCACGCAGCCAGGCCGGCTCGACGTCCTCCACCGATCCCACCGCGTGGGCTGGAACTCCCATGCCGGTGAGCAGCGCGACGATCGCGTCACCGTCCTTCTCCCCCGGCGCACCCGCCACCAGCACCACATCGGCGTCGGTCGCCAACCACCGCAACGCCGACTGGCGGTCGGCGGGCTCGTGGCACAGCGTGGCGGGATGCTGCGGCACGACGTGGCCGAACCGGGCTCGGACCCGCTCGGCCACCCGCATCACGTCGGCGACGGCTTCTCCCGGCTCCACCACGACACCGACACCACCGGCGGCCGGCACGTCCAGGGTGGCGACCTGCGACGGTCGCGCGACCAGCGTGACCTGCCCGGGTGCCTGTCCCACCAGTCCCGGCACCGCCGCGTGCGCGGGATCGGCGACCAGCACGACCACCTCGGCCTGCCCGGCAAGCCGACGCACCTCGTCGGCTGCCGCGGCGACCAGTGGGCAGGTCGCGTCGGTCACCGGCAGACCGCGGGCCTTGGCCTCCGCCCGTACGGCCAGGCTGACCCCGGCAGGACCGAACTGGACGCGGGCACCGTCCGGAATCTGGCCGAGGACGTCGACGAACACGGCACCACGGCGCACGAACCCCACGGCCGTGTCCCGGCACGGCGGCGGATCGCCGAGCACGTAGACCGGGCCACGGCCCTCGTCCAGCAGGCGGTCGAGCGCCCACCACGACGTGACCATCCCGCTGCACCAGGGCTGTGCCGCAGCCAGCACGATCCGACGGGTGCGCATCACATCCGCCCACTCGTCAACCGCCTGGAGCACCGCGTCGGCCACGCCGGGCACGGCGGCGGCCAGGCCGAACACGCCCTCGTCACGATCCACGTACGACACCACGCGAGCCGTACCCCCACCGCCTGTCATGTCCACAAAGGAAAGTGCATCGACGCGAACCGGTCGGAAACCGGCCCTGCGCAGGCTGCCCGCGAGCAACCCCGCGGCGGGACATCGGACCCGGCCACGTTCCGGATGATCGAACGCGGCGGCCACCACCACCGTTCCCGCCTCCGGACCCGGTGCCACGGGCAGCGTCTCAAGCCTGCGAGTTCTCCTCAACGTGATCTCCTCGCGGTCTCGCCTCGTCCTGTCGCCGGCAGTAGGCGTCGTTCAGACTGCGCCGACAGCACAGGCGTGACACCACAGACCGACCGAAATCACCCGACAGGCTGACAACACCCGCTCCCCATCGCCAGGCGTCGTACCGTCCACAAGACACACTCCCGGTCTGCGGCCACCCTCTACCGGCTGATCCCGGCGGTCGCCCGATCCGGCGGTGGTCGCACCCACGACCTCACGGGGTCACCGACGGGTCGGTTCAACATGCCCAGGCTTTCAACAGTGCCGCCGCGCCGTGCCCATATCCACCGCTCCGGGGCGGCGATTGACTGTGACTGTCAGCCGTCGATTTCGCTTCAATCGGTTGGGAGCAGGCATGGCCAAGGTGGTCTGGATGTTTCCGGGTCCGGGCGCGCATCTCGCGGGAACGCTCGGCCCTCTGGTCGATCAGGACTCGGCAGGGTGGTCGACGCTGCGGACGATCGACGCGGTGAGTACCGACCACGGGTGGGGCCCGGTGTCCCCGTTGTTGCTGGGATCCGGAACCAACGACGTCGAGCAGCACGCCGGACACCCGTGGCTCGGATTCTTCGCCACCTCACTGGTGTTGTCCGACCTGCTGACCGGGAGCGGGGTCCGCTGCGATGCGCTCGTCGGGCACAGCGGCGGTGAGATGAGCGCCCTCGTGGTGGCGGGGTGCATCACCGTCGAGGACGGTGCCCGCGTGCTGTGCGAGCGCACCAAGGCGGTGGACGCGAGCGGACTGCCCCCGGGCGGGATGGTCGCGGTGGGCGCTCCGGTCGCCCGCGTGATCCACCTCTGTGCGGCGACGGACGACAGCTCGCTCGCCGTGGCCGCCGACAACGGCCCCCAGCAGGTGGTCGTGTCCGGACTGAGCCGAGGGTTGGACCTGTTGGAACGGTCGTGCGCGGCCCTGGGGATCAAGGTGACGCGGCTGTGGATTCCGGCGGCGTACCACAACCCGATCCTGGCCGAGGCGGCCCGCAGGCTCGCCGAACGCATCCGGGACGTGCCGGTGCGGAACCCGTTGCGGCGGCTGTACTCGCCCATACTGGGGCGTGATCTGGTGACCGCCGACGACGCCAAGGAACTGCTGTCGGCAACCCTGGTCCTGCCGGTCGGGTTCCGCGACTCGCTGCGGCGACTCTACGACGACGGCGCCCGGGTGTTCCTCGAATGTGGAGCCCGCGCCACCCTGAGCGACCTCGTGCCGCAATGCGTGTCCGCGGCCGGTGGTGCGGTCGCGCTGCTTCCCGGCCGGGCACAGGCCACATCGGTCCGGCAGGTGATCAGCGGGCTCGCCACGGACCATCCCGCCCCGTGGCCGGTGGTATCGGCGCTCACGACCTCGCCGACCCACGCGGTGATCGCGGCCGACCCCGAACCGGCAACGCCTTCCGCCGTGGCGCACCCCGCACCGGAGCCGTCGCCGGCGGGGCGGATGAACGGGCTGCCGGCGGAACGGCAACTGCGGGACGAGGTCCGGCTCGCCTACGCGGAGGCGCTGAGGTTCCCGCCGGAGGTCGTCGACGACGACATCGAGTTGGAGGCCGACCTGGGTGTCTCCTCCCTCAAGCAGACGCAGGTGTTCGTCAAGTTGCTCAACACGTACGACCTGCCCACACCCACCGAGAGCGTTCGACTGACCACCTACCGCACCGTCGCCCAGGTGGCCAAGCTGCTGCGCGAGCTGGCAGCGACACGATGACCGGCCTCCCCCAGGACGGGCCCGCGGTCGCCCCCGTCGCCGTCGTCGGGTACGGACTCGTCGCGCCCGGTGCCAGTTCCCCCGGCGAGTTCTGGTCCGTGCTGGGGCAGTCGCAGCGGCGGCTCGGCCCGCCCACACGGTTCGACATCGACGCCATGTACGCCCCCGAGCGCGACGTCCCGGACCGGGTGCGCAACCGCATCGGCGGATTCATCCGCGACTTTCGTCCACATAGGACCATCGCGGCGGAGTCGGCCCGTGGCAAGTGGCGGGACAGCGACGGGGAGATCCTGTGGCTGCGGCACAGCCTGCTCCAGTCCCTGGACACCTGTGCCCTGGCCCCGGGCGACCGCGCCGGGTGCTACGTCGCCGCGTGGACCGGCGGTTCGATGGCGATGGAGGACGGTCTCCTGTGCGCCGCCACCACGCACGAGTTGGCGCAGCGGCGGGCCGATGACGACACCGCCAGGAAGCAGCACGAACGGCGGCTGCGCGACCGGCTCGAATCGCACTTCCGTTGCGCGCCCGCGGATCGTCATGGAGGTCGCGTCGGTCAGACCGACCGCC
>CBHFOL010000232.1:0-12966 GCA_965995405.1 uncultured Saccharothrix sp. | reverse complement strand
GCGCCGACCGGCGTCGTCGATGCCGACGACGGCGACCAGACCGGCGTCACCGAGGCGTTTCACCAGGTCGGCGACGGTGGGGCGGGACAGGCCGGTGAGCCGGGCCAGTTGGCCGGCGGTCAGCGGTCCGTCGCGCAGCAGGAGCAGGGCGGCGCGGTCGTTGATCACGCGCGCCGCGCTCGGCGATGCGGGCATACCCCATCCTCCCAGACCAAGATCACACGGCGACCACCGCCGTCGAAACTTTCAGGAACCCTTCCTGTTAGTCTTTCTTTCAGGAAGCCTTCCTGATAATTTCGGGCACTCTAGCGACCTCGGGGGGAGGACTCGTGGGCGACACGCTCACCGCGGACGGTGTCCGCACCGTTCGGCGGGCCAGGTACGCGGTGGCCGCGGTGTTCGCCGTGCACGGCGCGGTGCTGGGGTCGTTCGCGACGCGGGTGCCGTGGATCCAGGAGCACGCGTCGATCGGCGCCGGACAGCTCGGCCTGGCGCTGGCGTTCCCCGCGATCGGATCCGCGCTGGCCATGCCGTTCGCCGCCCGCCTGGGCCACCGGTTCGGCTCGCGCACCGCCCTGCGCGGCCTGCTGGCACTGTGGACGCTCGCCCTCACCCTCCCCTCGCTCGCGCCGAACCTCCCGACGCTGTGCGTGGCCCTGTTCGCGTTCGGCGCGGCGGCCGGCATGTCCGACGTGACGATGAACGCCCTCGGCGTCGAGGTGGAGCAACGACTCGGCCGGTCGATCATGTCCGGCCTGCACGGCATGTGGAGCGTCGGCACGCTGGTCGGCTCCGCCGCCGGCACCCTGGCCGCCCACCTCGAACTCGACGCCCGACTGCACCACGTGCTCGCCGCCGCCGTCCTCACCGCCGCCGGTTTCGTGGTGTGCCAAGGCGTCCTGGACATCCGCCCCGAACTGGACGAGGAGCCGCCGCCGAGGTTCGCGCTGCCGCCCAGGTCCGCCCTGCTGATCGGCGCGGTCGGGTTCTGCGCGGTGTTCGCCGAAGGTGCCAGCCTGGACTGGTCGGCCGTCTACCTGCGGGACGTCCTGGGCACGTCGCCGGGCCTGGCCGCCGCGTCCACCACCGTCTTCACCTTCACCATGGTCGTGGCACGGGTGGCAGGCGACGCCGTGGTCAACCGGTTCGGCGCGGTGCCCGCCGTCCGCGCGGGCGGACTCGTCGCCGCGCTCGGTGGCGCGCTCGTGGTGATCGCGCCGCACCCACTGGTCGCCATCTCCGGTTTCGGCCTGCTCGGCCTGGGCATCGCGGTCGTGGTGCCCCTGGCGTTCGCCGCCGCCGGCCGCAAGGGACCCAACACCAGCCGGGCGATCGCGGGCGTCGCGACCATCACCTACACGTCCGGCCTGGTGGCCCCGTCGCTGATCGGCGGGATCGCCCAGGCCACCAGCCTCACCGTGTCGTTCGTCGTGGTGACGGTGCTCGCGTTCGGCGTCGTGGCGTTCGCCCGCGTGCTCCGCGCGGACACGTAGCCCTTGCCGCACAGGCGAAGCTAGAGTGGTCCGGGTCGATTGGGGCCGGCCGTGGTGATCCGGATCAGAGGTCGTGCGCTGCCGCACGGCGAGCATGTCGACCTGTATGCCGACGGCGACCGCTGGACGACCGACCCGGTCCCGAACGCGGAACTCGTCGCCGAGGGGTGGCTGCTGCCCGGACTGGTCGACGCACACACCCATCCCGGCGCGGAAAGGCCCGGCGAGCCCATGGACGAACAGCTGCTGCGGGACCACCTCCGGCAGCACGTGGACGCAGGGGTGACCGTGATCCGGTCGCCGGGCCTGGCCGGTGACCCGCCCGACTGGTTCGGCACGGACCCGGAGACGCCCAGGGCGTGGCACGCCGGACCGTGGCTGGCGCAGCACGGCCAGTTCATGGACGGCTGGGGCCGGCGGGTGGAGCACCGCGACCTGGCGGCCGTCGCGGCGGCCCAGGCGGCCCGCAGCGGCTGGGCGAAGATCATCGCGGACTGGGGCGTGGACGGCGAATCCGTGCCCGCCGGCGTGCTGACCGACGTGGTGGCGGCCGTGCACGCGGTCGGCGGTCGGGTGGCGGTGCACACCCAGCACCCGGCGG
The DNA here is from genome assembly GCA_965995405.1 of uncultured Saccharothrix sp. Classification (GTDB taxonomy): domain Bacteria; phylum Actinomycetota; class Actinomycetes; order Mycobacteriales; family Pseudonocardiaceae; genus Actinosynnema. The sequence goes on along the minus strand of CBHFOL010000232.1, from coordinate 10,872 downwards.
GCGGCGAGGCTGCGGTCGTCGCCGGGGTCGACTCGGTGGAGCACGGCATGTGCCTTGACCCCGACCTGTTGCACCGCATGGCCGAGCAGGGAACCGCACTCACGCCGACCCTGTCCGCGATCACGGTCAACCTGCCCACGGTGCGTGCCCGCCCGGACAGCCCGCACCGACGCTGGTTCCTGGGCGGCGCGGAGGCCCACGCTCCGCTCGCAGCCGCCGCAGCCGAGGCCGGGGTGCTGCTGCTCGCCGGCACGGATTCCGTGCCACACGGGCAGATCCTCACCGAGGTGCGTGCCCTGGCCGAAGCCGGCGTGCGCCCGCACGACGCGCTCGGCGCGGCCTCGTGGACCGCCCGCGCCTACCTCGGACTGCCGGGTCTGGAGCCGGGCGGGCCGGCGGATGCCGTGGTGTACGAGGAGGATCCGCGCGCCGACCTCGGACAGCTGGCCCACCCGGTCGCCGTGATCCTGCGTGGACGCCCCGTCCGCGTCCGCCGCTGACCTCACACCATGGACGACTCGGCTGAACGCGCGGTCGGGCAGGCCGTGTCCGCCCGACCCGCCCGACCGCGTGCTCAGGCCAGTTGCAGTTCCGGCCGGTACAGGTCGATCCAGTGGTACAGGTCGAGCAGCCGGTCGAGCCCGACCCGTTCGGTGGAGTCCATCGTCCCGGGGTCCACTTCGGACACCCGTCGCACCCAGTCCCGGTCGATCAGGCCGAACACCTCGTGGCCGGGCTCGGCCAGCACGTCCTTCACCTGCCGCTGCAACGCCGCCGCGTAGCCGGGGTCCTGTGTGGACGGATACGGGCTCTTCACCCGGTCCCGCACCGACCCGGGCAGCACGTGCCCCGTGGCGTGCCGCAGCAGGCTCTTCTCCCTGCCGTCGAACGTCTTCAACGACCACGGCGTGTTGTACACGTACTCGACCAACCGGTGGTCGCAGAACGGCACCCGCACCTCCAACCCGACCGCCATCGACGCACGATCCTTGCGGTCCAACAGAATCCGCACGAACCGCGTCAGGTGCAGGTGGCACACCACCCGCATCCGGGCATCCTGCGCCGACTCGCCGTCCAACGGCTCGACCTCGGCCACCGCCGTCCGGTACTGGTCCCCCACGTAGTCCCGCATCCGCAGCCGCGCCAACAGCCCGGACTCGAACATGGCCGCCCGGGACGACATCAGCGCGCTGCGGAACGCCAGCCACGGGAACGTGTCCGCCTGCTCGGACCCGTCGTGGAACCACCGGTAGCCGCCGAACACCTCGTCCGCCGACTCACCGGACAGCGCCACCGTCGACTCGCTCCGGATCGCCTTGAACAGCAGGTAGAGCGACATGTCCAGGTCGCCCATCCCGGCCGGGATGTCCCGGGCCGACAGCACCGCCCGGCGCACCTCGGGGTCGGTCAGCTCGGCCGGGTCGAGCAGCACGTCCCGGTGGTCGGAGCCGACCAGCGCCGACACGTCCCGGACGTACGGCGCGTCGGGCGTGCCCCGCATCTCGTCCGGCTGGAAGTTCTCCTCCTGCCCGAGGAAGTCGACCGAGAACGTCCGCAGCCGCTCCCCCTGTTCCGCGAGGTGCGCGGCGGCGAGCCCGGTGACCGCGCTGGAGTCCAGGCCGCCGGACAGCAGCACGCAGCGCGGCACGTCCGCCACCAGCTGCCGGTGCACGATGTCGGTCATCAGCTCGCGGACGCGGGCGACCGTCGTGTCGCGGTCGTCGGTGTGCGGACGTGCTTCCAGCCGCCAGTAGGTGCGGGTCCGGATGCCGTCCCGGGTGACGGTGACGAGCGAGCCGGGCGCGACCTCCGACATGCCCTGCCACAACGACCACCCGGGCCGCTTGGTGAAGCCGAGCAGGTCCCGCACCCCGTCGGCGTCCACCACGCGCCGGGCCAGCGGGTTGGCCAGGATCGCCTTGGGTTCGGACCCGAACAGCACGCCGTCGGCCGTCGGGTAGTAGTAGAACGGCTTGATCCCCATCCGGTCGCGGATCATGACCAGCTTGTCGTCGCGCTCGTCCCAGATCGCGAACGCGTACATGCCGTTGAGCCGGTCCACCACTCCCTCGCCCCACTCCAGGTAGCCGTGGAGCACGACCTCGGTGTCGCTGTCGGTCTCCCAGACGTGCCCGAGGCCGGTCAGCTCCGCGCGCAACTCGGTGAAGTTGTACGCCTCGCCGCTGTAGACGAGCGCGATGTCGCCGTTCGGCGTGCGCAGGGACATCGGCTGCCGGCCGCCGGGCAGGTCGATGATCGCCAGCCGGCGGTGCCCGAGGGCCACGTGCCGGCGCATCCACGTGCCGCCCTCGTCCGGTCCCCGACAGGCCATGGTCCCGGTCATCACGTCCGCGACGTCCCGCCTCCGGGTCAGATCGGTGTCGAAGGAAACCCATCCGGTGATACCGCACATGCCGGCCTCCCTGCGGAGCTTTACTTAGCAAGGACAACTATCGGAAGATCGATGTAACACCCGACCGTGCGGTTTGTCTGCCCGAATTGCACGCTCCGCCCTTGTTTGACTACGGACTGTTGCGGGAATCACTCCCGAAACGTCGCCCGATCCGGTCGGCCACCGACCGGATCGGGAGCCGGTCAGGCCGGGACGACGTCCGCCACGACGCACACCACGTTGTCCGGCCCGCCGTGGCCGTTCGCCAACTCCACGAACCGCCCGACCGCCTCGGTCGGGTCCGCCGACGAACGCAGCACCTCCCGCAGGTCGTCCTGCGGCACGACGGTGTGCAGGCCGTCCGTGCACAGCAGGTACCGGTCGCCGGGCAGCGCGTCGTGCAACGCCAGGTCCGGCTCGACCGCCTTGCCGTGCAGCGCGCGCACCAGCAGCGACCGCTGCGGGTGGCTCAACGCCTCCTCCTCGGTCAGCCTGCCCTCGTCGATCAGCGACCGGACCGCCGTGTGGTCGTGCGTGATGCGGGAGAACTCCCCGCCGCGCAACAGGTACACCCGCGCGTCGCCGACGTGCACCAGGCCCAGCCGCGAGCCGGACAGCACCAAGGCGGTCAACGTGGTCCCGCTGCACCCGTCGTGGTGGGACGCCAGTACCTCGCCGACCGCCGTGCCCACCTCCTGCAAGGCGTCCGCCAGGGCGTCGAGCAGCCCGCCTGCCGGGATCACGGTGTCCAGCCGGGCCAGGGTGTCGATGGCCGTCGTGCTCGCGGACTCGCCGCGTCCGCCGAACCCGTCGGCCACGGCGAGCAGGCGTTCGCCCGCGTAACCCCGGTCCTGGTTGGTTTCCCGGACGAGTCCCCGGTCGGTGCGCAGCGCGCACCGGAGTGCCACGGTCATGGGAGTGTCCTTTCCGGACAGCTGTGCCACGAGGAAGGCTGCGAGGTTCCGGCGGGCGGCGGTATCGGCCTCCACCTGCGCCCAGTAGGCCCGCACCTCGGCGGCGGCGTCCGCGCGGTCGAGCGCGCACACCTGCCGGATGCGGGCCAGCGGCATCCCGAGCCGGCGCAGCCAGGCCACCAGCCGCGCCCGGTCCAGCTGGTCCGGCGAGTAGTGCCGGTAGCCGGACCGCTCGTCCACCCGGGCGGGCGTCAGCAGACCGAGTTCGTCGTAGAGCCGCAACGCCTTCGGCGACAGCCTGGCCGCCCGGGCGAACTCGCCGATGGTCAGCAGCCGCACTGCCCCACCCCTTCCCCGGCCGGGCACCGCGCCCGGCGGTTCCACGGTGGGCCTTCCCCCAGGGTGAAGGTCAACTGCCGGCCGCTCCGCACGTCACGCGGGCAGCCAGAGCCTGGCCGCCGACACCAGGGCCGCCACCCCGATCTCCAGGGTCGGGCTGATCACCGGCGCGTACAACGGCGAGTGATTGGCGGGCAGGCCGGCAGCCATCTCCCGCAACGACCCCATCGACGTAGCACCCGCGAACGCCGCCGGATCCGCACCGCCGAGCAGCCAGTACACCAGCGGCACACCCGCAGCCGTCGCGAACACCCCCACGTCCTCGCTGCCGGTGACCGGCCCCGGGTCGACCACCCGTTCCTCCGACACCACCCGCGCGAGCCCGGCCTTGGTCCGGGCCGCCGCATCCGGATCGTTGACCACCGACGGATAGCCTGAAACCAACGTCACCTCCGGGTCCCGACGCGCACCGGACGCCGCCGCCTCCGCCCGCACGATCCGCTCCACAGCAGCCAACACCCGATCCCGTACCCCCGGCTCATAGCTGCGAACACTGAGCAGCAGCTCAGCCTCGTCGGGAATGATGTTCGCGACCGTCCCAGCCTTGATCGCGCCGACCGTGACCACAGCCGTGTCAAGCCCGGCGACCTCGCGCGACACGATGGTCTGGAGCCGCAGCACGGTCGCCGCCGCCATCACCACCGGGTCCACCGCCGCCTCCGGCCGCGAACCGTGCCCACCCTCGCCGTAGAGCACGACCCGCACGGTGTCGGCCGCCGCGAACGCCGGGCCGGGCCGCAGCCCGATGATCCCGGCCGGGATCGGCGCGACGTGCTGCCCCAGCACCACGTCCGGCTTGCCGAACCGCTCGAACAGCCCGTCGTCCACCATGCTCTGCGCCCCGCCGCCGAGCTCCTCGGCGGGCTGGAACACGGCAAGCAGCGTGCCGTGCCAGGTGTCGCGGTGCGCCGCGAGCTCCCGGGCCGCCCCGACCAGGCACGTCACGTGCACGTCGTGCCCGCAGGCGTGCGCCACCGGCACCGACACGCCGTCCCGCTCCACGACGGCCGTGCTGGCGTAGGGCAGGCCGGTGCGTTCGGCGACGGGCAGCCCGTCCATGTCGGCCCGCAGCAGTGCCGTGGGTCCGTCGCCGTTGCGCAGCACGCCCACCACGCCCGTGCCGCCGACGCCCTCGGTGGTCTCGAACCCGGCGGCCCGGAGCTCACGTGCGGCGATGCCCGCCGTGCGGGTCTCGGCGAACCCGAGTTCGGGGTGCTGGTGCAGGTCGCGGTAAAGATCGGCGAGATTCACGACGATCACTATCTGCGTCCCGGCCCCGTCAGGCAACACGTGCCGAGGTTCATCGCCCGACGGCGACCGACCACTTGCGCGTGTGCACCAGGTAGCAGTACTCGTCCAGAAGTTTCGCCAACGAGCTGCCCGGCCGGTCCAGCGCCGCCACCAGTTCGGGTTCGCCGGTCCCCGCTTCGGCCAGCAGGTCCAGCGCCCACCCCCGACCCAGCGTCAGGTGGGCCACGTACGCCGCCCGGTCGCGCGCGCCGTGCAGGCCCTGCGCGATCATGTCGTCCCACGGCATGAGGCTGTTGGGCCGCAGCGCATACAGCAGCTTGGACGCGGCGGTCGGACCAAGCGAACGCGAGATCGCCGCCGGGGTCGCGGTCAGGTCGCCGAAGCAGTCGCCGAGTTCGGCGATCCGTTCGTCGGTCAGGCCGCCCATACGCGTTTCGTGCTCGGGAAGCGCGGTGTGCCAACGGTCCCACCACACCGCGAGCCCCTGATCGAACACCTGCGGCTCGCCGTCCCTGGGATAGCGGATGCGGCAGCCCCAGGCGTTGAGCCAGCGGTGCGCCGCGACCCGGTGCGCGGCCAGCGACAGGTCGATGCCCGGCCCGGTGGCCGCGAGCAGCGCCGCCCAGGACTTGTCCGGCGCGGTGTAGCCGCCGAATTCCGTGACGGCGGCACGCAGCGTGGTGAGATCGGGGTTCACAACGGAGCAGACTAGCCCGGCAGGCCGGACGATTCGACGGGCCAACCCGACTCCCCTTTCGGCAGAGCCCAGGCTAGCCAGTCGCGGCCTCGTCCGGTGTCCAAGGGCCGACCACGGGTTCCGTTGGCGCGCTGGAAGGTTCACGGACCAGTGGCGTGGTCGGGGAGGTGTTGTGGTGCAGGCGGAACACGTCGAAGCGGTTGTAGTGGCCGATGATGTCGTGCATCTGCTTGGGCTGGATGCAGCGGGCCAGGTCGATCTCCGCATACACGATGCCGTCCACGTCGACCAACGGCTCGGTGACCGGGTTGCCGTCCGGGCCGAAGATCCCCGACAGGGCACTGTGCGGGCGGCGCATCCGTTGGGCGGTCTCCGCATTGCCGGCCGACGCGATCTCGATCATGTCCTCGGTGATGGTCGAGCACGCGACGATCGAGAACAGCTTGCCCTCGAAAGCATGTGCCGCTGTGCGGATGGCAATCGCCTGGGCCATGTCGTAGTCGGCGGGTGCCACCGGCAGCGCGATGTAGTTCGCGGCGTGCACGAGTTCGCCCTGTGCCAGCAGGGAGAACCGGGCCAGGGTATTGGTGTTCTCACCACACGCCAGAACACCGAGCGGGCCGACCGGAGTCTGGTGCACGACGACCGTGCTGCCGTCACCCGGTGTCCAGGTCAGCTTCTCCGCCCACGTCGGCACCAGCTTGCGGTGCACGCCGAGGACCGAGCCGTCCGGACCGATCGTCAGAATGCTGTTGTACAGCACACCGAGGCTGTGCCGACCGCGTTCGTTGACGCCGATGACGACGGTCGTGCCGGTGGCCGCCGCAGCGGCGCGCAAGGTGTCCACGTGCGGCCCGGGCACATCGACCGAAGCCCGGTACAGCCGTTCGTACAACGGGGAACCCTCAACAGGATTCATCGTCCAGTTCCAGTACGGGTAACCGGCGACGAACACCTCCGGGAACACCACCAGCGAAGCCCCGTTCCCAGCAGCCTCGTGGATGATCGCCGCCGCCTTCGCCACGGTCGCAGCCGGATCGAGATAAACCGGCGACGCCTGCACAGCGGCGGCCGTGAAGCGCGGAAACGTGTCCATGATCCTCCTATCGTCCGGGCAGCCAGCGCTGGTGCACCGGCTCCGCGGCGCGCAGCGTCAACGTGGGACGGGCACGACCGCCCGTAGGCGGCTTGACACGGCCGGCAGCGTAGATCGGCGGCCAACAAACACCCGGACCGGCGTAGCCCAAATCGGCGGCAGCGTGCAGGGTCCAGGCCGGGTCGTGCAGGTGGGCACGGCCGACGCCGATCAGGTCGGCACGCCCGGCCAGCAGAATGGAATTGGCATCGTCGTAGCCCGAGATACCACCCACCGCGATGGTGGGAATGCCGGTGGCGGACCGAATCCGGTCGGCGAACGGGGTCTGGTAACTTCGACCGTACTCCGGCCGTTCGTGCGGCACCACTTCCCCGCTGGACACGTCAACAGCATCGACACCGTGCGCGGCCAGAGCCGCAGCGATCTGGACGGCATCCTCCACCGTCGTGCCGCCCGGTGCCCAGTCCACGGCCGAAATCCGGACCACCAAAGGCTTTCGCCACACACCACGAACAGCATCCACCACATCGAGCGGAAACGTCAGCCTGCCGTCGAGCCCACCACCGTACCGATCAGTGCGCTGATTGGTCAGCGGCGACAAGAACGTAGACAGCAGAAACCCATGCCCCGCCTGGATTTCCAGCACATCGAACCCCGCATCGTCAGCCCGCGCCGCAGCCGCCGCGAACTCCCCGGCAATCACACGCAAGTCGCCCGAGGTCAGCTCACGGGGCACGGGCAGACCACGAAAGGCGATCGGCGACGGTGCCACCGTCTGCCAACCCGGCTCAACCGGCTCCCCCAAGCTGCCCGAAGTCGGCACACACGTCGACCCCTTGCGCCCGGAATGGCTCAACTGCACCCCGATCGCGGCCCCACTGTGCTCGTGAACGGCGTCCGTGATCCGCCGCCACGCGGCAACCTGCTCGTCCGTGTACAGCCCGGCACACGCAGGCGTCACGCGCCCCTCGGCACTCACCGCCGTCATCCCGGCAAGCACCAGCCCCGTACCACCCAACGCCTTCCCGGTCAGATGCAACAGCTCCGCATCCCCGGGCACACCACCTTCCGCCCGGTACAGTGCGACCGGCGCGGCAACCGCCCGATTCCGCAGTTCCAAGCCGCCCAACGTGAACGGCCGGAACAACGGCGGCGCGGGCCGGTCGCGTCCGGGATCGAACCACCGGTCCAGCGCCGCGATGTAGTCCGGGTCCCGCAGCCGCAGGTTGTCGTAGGTGACCCGACGGCTACGGGTGAGCAGGTTGAACGCGAACTGCTCCGGCTCCTGACCGACGGCGTGCTCGATCGTCTCGAACCACTCCAGGCTCGCCTGCGCGGCCCGCTGGGTGGACTCCACCACCGGACGCCGTTCAGCCTCGTACCGGTCCAGCGCGTCCCCGATATCTCCGGTACCGCAAACCCCCCGCAGCGCGGCAGCCAACGCCAAAGCGTCCTCCATCGCGAGCTTCGTGCCCGACCCGATGGAGAAATGCGCGGTATGCGCGGCATCGCCCAGCAGCACGAGGTTGTCGTGCCGCCAGGTCGCGTTCCGAACCGTGGTGAACCTGACCCACTTGGAATTGTTGGTCAGCAACGACCGCCCACCCAGGAAGTCCCCGAGCAGCTCGGCGCACCGGGCAACGCTCTCCTCATCGCTGTGCCCCGGCGGCAGTTCACGGCCCGGCGAGGCAAACCCCGCCGCCTGCCACGTCTTCTCGGTCAACTCCACGATGAACGTGCTGCGGTCCGCGCTGAACGGGTAGGCGTGCACTTGGATCGGCCCGAACTCCGTTTCCCGCACCACGAACGTGAACGCCTCCAGTGGCCGGTCGACGGCCAGCCACATGTACCGGCAGCTCCGCTCGTCCAGCACCGGCCGGAACACGTCGGCGTACTTGGCACGGGTAGCCGAGTTCACCCCGTCCGCCGCGACCACCAGGTCGTACTCCCGACGCAACTGGTCGACAGCCGGCGCCAACGTGGAGAACCTGAGGTCCACCCCCGATTCACCACACCGGTCACGGAGGATCCGGAGCAGCCGCTTGCGCTCGATGGCGGCGAACCCGTGCCCGCCCGAGGTCTGCACGCTGCCCCGGTAGTGGATGTCGATATCGCTCCACCGCGCGAACTCCGCCTCCATGGCGGCGGCGATCACCGGGTCCGCGCCCGCGATTCCGTCCAGCGTCTCGTCGGAGAACACCACACCGAAACCGAACGTGTCGTCGGCCGCGTTGCGCTCCCAGACGGTGATCTCGCGCGCCGGGTCGAGCATCTTGGCCAGTGCAGCGAAGTACAGGCCACCGGGCCCGCCGCCGACGACCGCGATCCTCACCGGGCACCCGCTTCGTCCAATGTGGACCGCACGTCGTCGGGCCACGGTGACGCACCGGCCGCGCCGGGCTCGACGTGCGCGATCACCAACGTGCCGTCGGCGGCCACGCCGGACTCGCCGTGCACGGTGAAGTCGTAGCGCAACGAGGTCCGGCCGACCTCCACCACCCGCAGCCGGGTGCGCACGGACTCGCCGAACCACAGCCGCGCGCGGTAGTTCACCTCGTGCCGCACCCTCGGTGAACGCCCGAAGAGCCGGGACAGACCCAAGCCGCGCAACAGTTCCGCCTCGGCGTGCTCCACCCAGCGCAGGATCGCGGAGTGGTGCTGGTGGCCTGCCGCGTCCGTGTCGTGCCATTCCACGCGGCGTTCGATCGTCACCTCGGGCCGGTGATCCGGTGTCGCCATCGCTGCACCTCCTGGGGTCTTGACAGCGCGAAACATATTGCGCAATGGTGACGGCCGTCAAGACAACGAGATATGAAGCAGCGGCGAGGAGCTGCCATGACGACCTACAGCGACGACATGCTCGGCCGGGCCCGCGTCACCGACACCGCCGACCTGCACGCGTACTACGACAAGCTGGAGCGTCTCGACGCGGGCGCGCTGTGGACCATCGCCAACAAGATCGAGCCCTGGTACCCGCAACCGCAGTCGGTACCGATCAAGTGGAGCTACCAGGAGCTGCGCCCGCTGGTGCTGGAGGCGCTGCGCCTGGTCAGCGGCGACGACGCCGGCCGCCGCGTGGTCGCGCTCTACAACCCGCAGCGGCGGGACATCGCGGCCACCGTCGGCCTGCTCTACAGCGGCCTCCAGATCATGGGCCCCGGCGAGTCGATGACCGCGCACCGGCACCAGGCCGCCGCGCTCCGGTTCGTCATCGAGGGCACCGGCGCGTGGACGATCGTGGACGGCCAGAAGCTCAAGGTGGGGCCGCGGGACTTCGCCATCACGCCGAACTGGACGTGGCACGAGCACGGCAACGAGGGCGACGACGGGCCGGTCATCTGGCAGGACGGCCTGGACATCCCGCTGGTCAACGCGATGGACGCCGGGTTCTACGAGGTGCACCCCGACGTCTACCAGAAGCAGGAGGGGATCACGAACTCCTCGCTGCACGTCTACGGCGCGGGCCAGCTTCGGCCGTTCGGCGACACGTGGCACAAGAACCACTCGCCGCTGCTCGCCTACCCCTGGGAACCGACCTACGAGGCGCTGCTCAACGCCGCCAAGGCCACCGACGGCTCGCCGTTCGACGGCATCATCATGGAATACAGCAACCCGCTGACCGGCGGCTCGGTGATGCCGACCATGAGCGCGCACATGCAGTTGCTGCGTCCGGGCGAGTCCACCATGGCGCACCGGCAGGTCGGCTCCAAGATCTACACGGCGGCCAAGGGCAGCGGCACGTCCGTCGTCGCCGGGCAGCGCATCGACTGGACCGAGGGCGACATCTTCTGCGTCCCGTCCTGGGCGTGGCACGAGCACGCCAACGCCAGTCGGTCCGACGACGCGTGCCTGTTCTCGTTCAACGACTTCCCGGTCATGCGCGCGCTCGGCTTCTTCCGCGAAGAGGCGTACCCGGACAACGACGGCCACCAGCCGGTCGACCGACCCTGAACGGAAACCCCATGCTGCTGGTCACTTTCTCCACCGACGGCCGTCAACGCCTCGGCGTGCAACGGGAATCGGACGTGGTCGACGTCGGCGCGCGGTCCCCCCGCGCGCCGACGTCACGGTGGGACGGCGTGCCACCCGACGCGGCGGACGACGTGAAAGCGTTGCTGTACAA
>CBHFOL010000231.1:0-13087 GCA_965995405.1 uncultured Saccharothrix sp. | reverse complement strand
GTCGCGGGGCCGCCCAGCAGCGCCACCCGGACCGCGTCCGCCCGCCGGCTGGCCCGGACCCCCCGCCGCTGCCCCGTGGCCGCGTCCGCCGTCATGCGGCACCCCCGGTCGCCGGCACCCCGCCGGGGCGGCGCAGCTCGGCGTGCCGCAGCGACCACCAGACCTCCATGGCGGTCACCGGGTCGCGCAGGCTGGCCCCGGTCGCCGCCTCGAACCTGGCTATCCGGTACCGGACGGTGTTGGCGTGCATGTAGAGGACCTTCGCGGCGCGTTCGACGCGCATGCCGCACTCGAAATACGCGCGCAGCGTGGTCAGCACCTTGTCGCTGGACTCCAGGCCCGCCAGCGGCGTCAGGTACCGCTCGCGGAGGGCGTCGCCGACGTCGCGGTCGGCCAGGATGGTCGGCAGGAGGCCGAGCGACTCGATGCTGTGCCGGCCGGTCAGGCCGAACGCGGACGCCGAGTCGACCGCGCGGCAGGCCAGGTGGAACGACTCCGGCAGCCGGTCCAGCGGGCGCGGCGGCCCGACGCCGATGGTGGCGCCCGGCACGTCGGGCGGCGGGGTGGCGGTGAACCCGATCAGGTCGCCGTCGAACTCGGCGAGCATGGTCCCGCACGTCCCGCACGGATCCCGGCGGTGGCCGCGCAGCGCGTCGGCCCGGTCGCCGAGCCGGGGCGCGTCGGGTCGCGCCCCGTCGGGTCTGGCACGGAAGGCGATGTACTCGCGTTCGGTGTCGATGCCGTACACCGACACGTGGAAGCGGAGGTCCGACGAGGGCTGGAGGCCGAAGCGCAGCAGGCCGGCGAGCCGCTGGTCCAGCTCGGCGTCCGGCCGCCACGGCGGCGCGGCCGGTCCGGGATCGGCGTCGTCGTCCAGGAGGGCCAGCGCGGTGGCCGACACGACGGCGACCGCGTCGGCCAGCGCGAGGTGCGCACGGGGCTCGTCGTCGGGCGCGTCGATCCGCGCCGGGTGCTCGATGATCTCGGTGACGGCGGCACGTCCGGTGGGCGGTTGCGGAACCGCCCGGTGGAGTCGTCCGGGCGCGCCCTGGGTTAATCGGGTGGGCCGCGTCGCGGTGGTGTCCGCGGCGGTCGGTAACGCGGAGTCATCGGTAGTGCTGATCGGAACCACTCTCTCGGAGCTTCGGGCCGTGCGACACGTCGTGTCTCCCGCCACGGTGCGGTCCGAGCAGGACGGGCAACTGTCGTGTGCGACGGTGCGTCGCTACGGCTGGTGGACATGGTGGTCCGCCTTCGTCAGGCGGTCTTCGCGGAGGTGGGCTTCCGACGTCGGATGCGGCCGGTGAGCAGCATCCCGTCCCGGAAGTTCAGGCCGAGCAGGACGATGTTGACCGCGCCGCCGACGAACTCGACGCCCTGGAGCACGACGAACGCGGCGCCGAAGTCCCCAGCGGCGGCCATGCCGTACAACAGGATCGCGCAGGGTGTGAGGACCAGTAAGCCGATCGCTCCGATCGCGATCATCCGGCGCTGCTTGACCAGCACCCGGGGCCCCCGGCGGTCGCCCATGAGCGACCGGCCGCTCGCGCCGGTCACGGCCATGGTCGGGATGAGCAGGCAGACCCCGTACAGGATGAAGGTCTTGGCGTTTGCGACGAGCGCGGGATCACCCCGCACCTCGACCGCGACCGACACCAGGAAGAATGTCGTGACCAGGACGAGGCCCACTGCGCCTGCCACGGCGTGGACGCGGGTTTTCATGGTGTCCCTTTCGGATGGTCAGTCGGCGGCGGTGCCGGTCTGCATTGCCGACAGCCGCGCGTCGATGTGGTCGAGGATGCGTTTGAGGTGTCCGATGTCCTCTGCGCCGAGGCCGTCGAGCGCGCGTTCCAGCACCCGCTCGGCGAGGGGCACCAGTTCGCCTCTGAGACGCCACCCCTCCGGGGTCAGCAGGACCTGGAACGCCCGCCGGTCCTGCTCGTTCTGCTTGCGGTGCACGAAGCCGTTGCGCTCCAACACCGCGAGCATCCTCGTGACGTTCGGCTTGTCGTTGAAGGTGCGCTCGGCCAGTTCGACCTGGGACAGCCCTTCTTCCTCCCACAGCCGGTTCAACAGGGCCCACTGCTCCGCCGTCACGGTATGGCCGTTGTCGTGGAATGCACGGAGTAGTTCGCGCTTCAGTTGGATGGCGGTTCGGTTGAGCCAGAACCCCACGGAGGTGTCGAGCGTGAAGTCAATCATGGCCTTCTATCGACGATCGGTTGTTATGACAACGGACACGGTAGACCTTGGTTTTCGGTCGGTCAAGGAATCCACAAGGTCTGGTGTCTTCGTCGGTACACACCGGCCTCGACGTGCGGGAACGTGAGCGGCCCGCAGTCAACCGGTCATCCCTCCGGGGTCGGGTCCGGCCGGCCGTGACCGCCCGGCGCGCGGGGTCGGAAGAGTGCCGTGGTCGCATCCGGGCGGTTCGGGTGTGCGTATTGACAGAGAGGACTTCGCCGCCGCTGCCACGGAGGTGGGTCCTGGGAGCGGCCTGGCTGGTGCGCATCGCCCCTCGGTCCGTCCCGTCTGGCGACGAGGTCGGTCGCCTACTCGGGGCAGTGGTGCCGATTTGGGTCACACTATCCAACGCTGCAATGTTGACACTGTCAGATCGAACAGGCATCATCGTCACTGTGAACGACGAGCTGTGGACGATCGAACAGCTCCCGGAACAGGTCGCCGCGCTGCTCGCCGAGGACTACGACGGGCAGCCCAGCGGCCGGGTGCGGGAACTGCCGAACGGGCGCGCCATCCGGTGGTACACGACCATCGGGCTGGTCGACCGACCGGCCGCCAGTCGGGGGCGCACCGCCCTCTACGGGCGGAGACATCTGCTCCAGATCGTCGCGGTGAAGAAGCTCCAGGCGGCCGGGCACTCGTTGGCCGAGATCCAGTCGCTGATGCTCGGCGCGGCGGACTCGAAGCTCGCGGAACTGGCCGGCGTGGGCGGTTCACCGGCCCGGGGGAACGGGTTCTGGCGGGATCGGCCGGTGGCCGCGCCCGCCGTGCCCGCGCCGCCGGCCGACACTGTCAGGGTGGTGCCCTCGCTGCGCCTGACTGGCAGTGTCACGGTGCTGCTCGGCGCGGCCGACCGACTCCCCGACGACGGGGAACTGGCCGAGATCGCCGTCGCGGCGGCACCCCTGCTCGACCTGCTCGCCCGCCTGGGCCTGGCCCCGACCACCGGAGAGGACGACCAATGAGCACGCCCATCGAGGTGATCGACGCGGTGGCCCGGCCCGCCGACGACGAGGGCCTCGGCTGCCTGCGCACCGAACGCGGCAACCTGCCGCTGGAGGCGGTCGACGTGCGCGCCGCGATCACCGGCCTGGCGTCGCTGACCACGATCACCCAGACGTTCCACAACCCGCACGACGTGCCGCTCGAAGCGACATACATCTTCCCGCTGCCGTCCCGCTCGGCCGTGACAGCGCTGCGGATGGAGGCCGACGGCCGGGTGGTCGAAGGCGTGCTGAAGGAACGCGGCGAGGCGCGTGCCGACTACGACCAGGCCATCGCCACCGGCCGGCGGGCGGCCATCGCCGAGGAGGAACGGCCCGGCGTGTTCACCACCCGCGTGGGCAACGTGCTGCCGGGTGAGCGGGTCACCGTGCGGCTGACCCTGGCCGGGACGCTGGCGTACGAGGACGACGCGGCGACGTTCCGACTGCCGCTGGTCATGGCACCCCGGTACATCCCGGGCACGCCGCTGGAGGGCGGGCAGGTCGGTGACGGCGTGGCGGTCGACACGGACGCCGTGCCGGACGCGTCGCGGATCAGCCCGCCGGTGCTGCTGCCCGGGTTCCCCAACCCGGTGCGGCTGTCGCTGGAGGTCGACGTCGACCCGGCCGGCCTGCCGCCCGCCACACCGTCGGCGAGCCTGCACGCGACCGTGACCGAGCGGACCGCGAGCGGCTTCCGGGTGCGGGTCGAGCCGGGTGCCCGGATCGACCGGGACTTCCTGCTGCGGCTGCGGTTCGCCGACGACGCCGTGGTCCGCACGGCGCTGGCCGTGCGTGCGGACGAGGACGGGCAGGCTGGGACGTTCGCGCTGACCGTGCTGCCGCCGGCGGCCGACTCGACCGCACGCGGCCGGGACGTGGTGCTCGTCCTGGACCGGTCGGGGTCGATGAGCGGCTGGAAGATGGTCGCGGCCCGGCGCGCTGCGGGGCGGATCGTGGACAGCCTGGGCACGGGGGACCGGTTCGCGGTCCTCGCGTTCGACAACCGGATCGACACCCCGGACACGTTGCCCGCCGGCCTGGTCGAGGCAACCGACCGCAACCGGTACCGGGCGGTGGAGTTCCTGGCGGGCCTGGACGCGCGCGGTGGCACCGAGATGCTCGCGCCACTGCTCCAGGCCGGTGAACTGCTGGCAGGCGAACTGTTGGCAGGAGGGCTCTCGGCGGATGGGCTGTCGGCTGGTGGGCTGTCGGCAGGCGGGCAGTTGCCTGGCGGGCAGTTGCCTGGCGGGCAGTTGGCGGGCGGGCAGTTGGCGGGCGGGCAGTTGGCGGGCGGGCAGTTGGCGGGCGACGGTGAACGGGAACGCGTGCTCGTCCTGGTGACCGACGGCCAGGTCGGCGACGAAGACCGGCTGCTGCGCCAGTTGGCGGGACCACTGTCCGGGGTACGCGTGCACACCGTGGGCATCGACCGTGCGGTGAACGAGGCGTTCCTGCACCGGCTGGCCGGCTCGGCGGGCCGCTTCGAACTGGTGGAGTCGGAGGACCGGCTGGACGACGTGATGCGGGCAATCCACCGCCGGATCGGCGCGCCCGTGCTGACCGGCCTGAACGTGCGGCCGGCGGGTATGGAGTTGGACGCCGACACGCTCGCGCCGTGGCCGCTGCCCGATCTGTTCCCAGGTGCCCCGGTCGTGATCACCGGGCGGTACCGGGGTGCGGCGGGCAGCGTCGAGTTGGCTGGTGACAACGGGTGGCGGCAGCAGGTGCCCGCCGTGACGAGCGACAACCCGAGCCTGTCGGCGCTGTGGGCACGGGCCCGCGTGCGCGACCTGGAGGACCGGTACGTCGTAGGCGACGGCGACCTGGCGGAGCTGGAACGCCGGATCGTGGCCACCTCCCTGGAATTCGGTGTCCTGTCGAGGTTCACCGCGTTCGTGGCGGTGGATTCCCGGGTGGTGAACGAGTCCGGGCAGGTCCACCGGGTGACGCAACCGGTGGAAACACCCGACGGCTGGGCCGCCCCCGCCCCCGCCCCCGCGTTCCGCAGTGGCGGTTACGGCGCCTCGCCGCCGGGCGCAGCGGCGGACATGGCACTACTGCACCGCGCCGTGCCCGCTCCTGCACCCGCGCGCCGGATGCGATTCGCCGCGCCTTCCGTGACACCGACGGTTTCCAAGTCGTCCGCACCCCCGAGGCCCGCAGCTCCGCAGCCGACACCTTCGCAGCCGACACCTTCGCAGCCGACATCGCGGACGGGGGCATCGCAGCCTGCACCTCTGCGGCCGGAGACACCAAAGGCGGGGGCACCGCAGCCGGTGACACCGCAAGGGGGGCCGGAGCTGGCACCATCGCAGCCGGGGACCTCGAAGGGTGCGGCACCGGAGCCTGGGGCACCGCAGGCAGGCACACCGCAGGCAGGGGGCGCGAACGCCGGGACTCCCGAGCCGTTGGCGCGGTTCGTGGCCCGGGAACTGGAGACCCTGCGAGGCACGGAACCCGAGAACGCGGCCGGCGCGCTCGCCCGTCTGGCAGCCGAGATCGACCGCCTGTTGCCGTTGTGGACCACGGCGGGCGAGTCCGGGAAGCACCTGCGGGTGTTGCGGGAGCTGGCGGCGGCCCTGTCCGCACCGACCACCGAGGTGGCCGAGCCCGCCCGGCGGCTGCGGCAGGCGATCACCGCACTGGAGGGGTTGGCCGCCCCGCGTCGAACCCCGTTCTGGAAGCGCTGAGCAGTATGGCCGCCGGGTGGGGCAGACCTCACCCGGCGGCTTTGGCGTGGGTGGACTCAACCCGGCGGCTTTGGCGTAGGGCGGACTCAACTCGGCGGCCTTGGGGCGGGGCGGACTTCGCTCGGCGGACATGGCTTCCGGTGGATCTTGCCCGGCGTGCTTCAGCGGGTTTGGTCGTGTTCGAACCATACGTAGTCGACCGGCTGGCCCAGGTTCCACTCGGCGGCGAGTGCGGGGGCGACATCCCGGAAGCCCGCCGAGCGGTAGCAGCGCAGGGCGGGGCCGTTCGCCGGGTGCACCCGCAGGTAGACGTCGGGTCGGCGGTCGAGCGCGATGTCCGCCAGGCGGCGCACCAGTTCCCGTCCGACGCCCCGTCCCCGCACCGCCGGGTCCACGATCAGTCGAGCCAGTTCGGTCTCCTGCCCGTCGGCCCACAGTTCGCCGTACCCGACCGGGCGATGGTCCATGATCAGGACGTACCGCTCGCCGTCCCAGTCGAGCAGTTGCCGGGCGGGGAACGGGTGGACGTCGCCGGAGCACCACAGGCGGACCTCTGTGGCCGACGTCGGCCAGCCGGCGACCAGCGGGGCGTGCTCCGGTGCGAAGGGGATCAGGTGCGACGTGTCCGTCATCTCGGTGGCGCTATTCCTTGCGCCAGAAGACGGGGAAGCCCTCGTCGCCACCGGCTGTGGTGGCGATCGAGCCCGCTTCGGCTTCGGTGACGCGGTCCTTGATGTCGTAGGAGCGCCACTTGTCCGGGTTCGACCGGCTCAGCGGCAGGCCGTCGATCTTGACCGCCTGGAACGAGACGTTGCCGAACTTGGGGAACAGGTGGCCCGGAGCTTCGAGCACGGCCTCCGCCGACGTGGGTTTGACGGTGAGGGTGTAGTTCTTCGTGAAGGTCCACACCTGGGTCAGGTTCGTGACGGTGACGGTCCAGTGTTCCCTCCGGTCGAAGAACACGCTCGCCACGATCCGGTCGTTCACGTTCACCTTGTGCGGGATGGTGATGGGCCCGTTGTGCCCACCGGCCGGCCGGAACGCCTCGAAGAACGCGTAGTAGTGGGGGCGGCGGTCGGCGGACTTGCAATCCGTCGCCGTCCCGCCCTGAACCAGCCAGTCGTTGACCGGTGTGCCGCCGCCGAGACCCACCCACGCCCCGTAGAGGCCCTTGGGGCTCAGGCACGTCACCTCCGGGACCGTCCACGTGGCGGTCACCGAGCCGAAGTGGAACTCCGGCCGGGTCTCGTTGGTGGCGACGTAGCCGGCCCAGATCCCGGAATCCAGCCCGGCATACGCCGGCGGTGCGCACAGGACGGACATGAGGACGACCAGAGCCGCCACCAAGTGCCGCATGAACGGCCGTCGTCGGCCCCGGTCGGAGCCGCGTGGGCGGGTCGGCTGCGGACCAGCTGCGTGCCACGCGAGCGGTCGTCGGCGGGGTGAGGTGGTGCCGCAGGCTGACTGCGGGTCGGGTGTGTGCCGAGTGAACAGTCGTTGACGACGTGAGGTGGTATTGCGGGCCGACTGTCGGCCGGGTGCGTGCCGCGCGAGCAGCCATCGGCGGGGCGAGGTGGTGCCGCAGGCCGGCTGTCGGTCGGTTGCGTGTCGTGTGAACGGCTGCCATCCGGTCGAGTCGGTGTCGTGTGGGCGGGTCGGCTGTTGGTCGGGTGTCTGGCGCGCGAACGGCAGTCGCTCAGGTGCCTGGCGCGTGGACAGCGGTCGGCGGGGCGAGGTGGGTGTCGACTGCCGGTGTGGGTGGGGCATCGGTGTCACCGCCGTCCCGTCGAGGCGGACCACACGGCACCGCCGGGGTAGGTGACCTGATAGCCGAGGAGTGCGGCCAGTGCCTCCGCCGTGCCGCCGCACCCGGCGACGCCGTTCGCGTCCGTGACGGCCGTGCACAGCTGTCGGTCACCGACGCCGAACGTCAGGGTGCGACCGGGGACGGGGTGGCTGTTCGCGGTGTCGGTGAGTGTCGCGGACAGGCTGGGGCTTCCGACGAGGTCGACCGGCGCCACCGCGATCGCGGTCGGGTACGGGGTGGCAGGGGTGGCGAACAATGAGGCGCTGACCCGGGTTCCGGCGCGGGACGACATCGTCGGGAACAGGTAGACCAGCGCCGAGTCCGGGCCGGTGCGGGACTGGGTGCAGTCGGAGGCGGGTGTGCTGACGTCCACGGTCGGGTCGGTCCGGTACGTGCCCGCCGGCGCGCCCACGGCCCGTGGCCAGCAGACGTACTTCACCGACTCCGGCGGCGTCGGGAGCGGGGTGATCCGCGCCGGGCCCGCGCCGGTGAAACCGGTGGCGAAGGTCGGCGGGGCGGGGGAGAGGTCGTTGTCGGCTACGGCGAAGCTGTTCGCCCCGGTGAACGTCGTCTCGTTCGTGCCGGGTGTCGCGAACGGCCGGTAGCCGCTGCCCTCGGGTAGTTGCTGGACCACTGGGCCGTCGTCCGCGCCGTTGGCGACGTCCCACAGGTACTGCACCTGGAACGTGTCGGCGGTGTCACCGTCGATGGATGTCGTCACCTCGACGCTGGAATCGGCGGCGGTCGTGCCGTGCACCACGATGTCCTGGGTCAGCCGCGCGCCCGCCTCGGTGGTGAACACGGTCCACGTGACGCGGGCCGACGTCGGCTCCAGTCGCACCTGCGGTCCGCGCTCGTCCAGGGACACCTCGTCGGGCTGGGTGAGGAACGGCGACTGGACGTTGTCCTCGTGCCTGGTCAGGTTGCGGACGGTCAGGAAGCTGGTACCGGGCACGCCGTCGCCGAACAGCACGTTCCGCCCGGGACCGGCCGGGTGCTGCGGGCCGGTGAGCACGGTGAAGCCGCCGACCCCGAAACCGCGTCGCTGTTGGAGGTAGACCTGGAAGATCCCGTTGCCGAAGCCTCCGGGCGGCAGCGTGCCGGCGGCGCGGGCAGTGGCCTCGGCACCAGCGCGGGCCAACACACCCGCTTTCAGGTCGGCCGGTCCCGGAGGCCCTGCGGTTCGGGATCCGACGGCGGCGCGAAGTGCACCGAGCCAAGCGTGGGCGGATCCGGTCGCCGCCCAGGCGCTTGCCGGCCAGTCAGCGGGTCCGGTCGCGGGCCAGGCGGCTGCCTGTCGGGCGGCGGCTCCGGTTGTCGCCCAGGCGGTTCCGCGCCGCGCGGTGGATCCGTTGGTGGACAAGGCATCGGTCGCTTCGGTTGTCGGCCAGGCGGTGGATCCGGCGGTGGACGAGGCGTGGGCCGTCCCGGTGGTGGGTTCGGCGGTGGCGGGTTGGGGGATGGTGAGCAGCAGCGCGGCGCACAGCAGGGGCGGCAACCGGTGCATGGTGGGTCTCCTTCGGGGCCTAGAGTTCGACGGCGTCGGTGTAGCGGAGCCGTTTGCCGCCCTTGTTGGGCTTCTCGTTCTCCTCGATGACCAGGCGCAGTGGCTTGCTGCCGCGTGGTGCGGGCAACGTGACCGACCCGCGCCAGACCGTCAGACCGCCCGACACCTCGCGCGTCAGCACGACGTCCGGTCCGGCGGCCTGCCACCCGACGTTTCCGGGCAGCGTGGGGTCCCCGACCTGCACGGTCGCGGTCACCGTCGCGGCGGTGCCCGGCTCCACCTCGGTGTAGCTCAGCCCGGTCACGGTGACCTCGACCCGGGTGGCGTCGGCGAACACCACGGTGAGCGCGCGGTCCGGGTCGAGTTGGGCGAACTGGGCCCGCACCACGCTCGACAGCTCGACGCCGTGGACCGACACCGGCTGGTACCGGGCCAGCGCGAGCCGCACGAACGGCGTGTACGGCGCGGGCTGCGGCGGCGTCACGACGATGTCGCAGTACCAGAGCTGCCGCTCCGCGTCGTAGACCACGTCGTGCGGTGCCACCGACACCCGGTGGGTGATCGCCGGGTCCTTCTCGCTCTCCGCGAGTACCAGCCCGGCCTTCGGGTGCGTCGCCAGCGGGAAGTCCGCCACCCCTGGCGGCCGAGTGATCGGCGTCGAGCGCCACGCCGGGTCCTGCGCCCACGTCGTGGTATACCGCTCCAGGTCGGCGGCCGGCTCGTCGGCCACCAGCACGCCCAGCCGCTCCCCGTCACCGGACGAGAACCACGGGCGGCGCAGGAACACCCGCAGCCCGTTGCCCTGCCGGGTCCTGGTCACCTGCCCCTCGGACGTGTCGGTGCGCCAGCCGAACGTGGGCACCACGTAGGCGACGTCCGGCGCGGCCGGGCGGGCGGTGCTGGGCACGTCGATCGTCACGGACTCGCCGTCGCGGGTGATCGGCGGCGGCACGAAGGCCACCTCGACCGGCGACCCGGACGGGATCCCGTCGCCGGCGCGGGTGATGGTGCCGGCGAGGTAGTCGACGGTGTAGTCGGTGTCCCGGAGGTACGTCGTGACCGGGGTTCCGGTGGACCGCACGACGTCCGTGCCGGGCACGATGGCGGCGGCGACCTTCACCGGTGTCGTCCCGGCCGGCCGCACCGTGGCGCGCCGCAGGAAGTACTCCGCGAACCGCGTCGTGCCGACCGGTGTGTAGGCGACCTTGCGGTGTCGGGTGTCGTGGAACTCGTGCCGCCCGTCGACCGGCAGCACGAGGTCGGCCGGGTCCGCCGACTCGACCACGACCTGGAACGCCTGGCCGCTGCCCGGCCGCCGCTCCGGACCGGGCCGGTCGGCCGAGTCGACCCACTCCGTCCACGACGCCACCAGGTCGACCTTGCCGGTGCTCGCCCGGTCGAACCGCAGCTGGTCCACGATTTTCGCGTGGGTCCAACCGCGCTGCCGCACCGCGACCGGCTTGCCGAACGTCGGCGGTGTGAGCGGCCGGCGGACGGCGTGCACCAGGGTCAGCGTGCGGAACGGGGTGAGCAGCCACAGCAGGCCCCGCACGGCCGACTCGCGCAGCGACTCCAGGGTGCTGCCCGGCGGCAGGGTGACGCTGCCGTCCCGCACGGCTTCCGCCAGCCAACCCCACTGCCCGAGCAGCTTGAGGTCCGCCGCGTCCACCCGGCTGCTGTACCGGACCTCGAACGTGCGGCCCCTCGGCACCTGGACGGTCAGCACCCGCGACCCGCGGTCGAAGTCCGGCCGGTCGCCGCCCTCTTCCAGCACCAGCCGGAACGGGCGGATGTCCGGCCACCCGGACAGCGGGCCGGAGTCGAAGTCGGCGGTGTACACCTCGCCGTCGGCGGTGCCCGGCAGGCCGGTGAACGCGACGCCCCGGCTGAGCACGTCCGGCAGGTACGGCACCGCGAGCCGGTCGGTGTCGAAGTAGGGGATCCCGTACGCGCCGTCGTCGCGGGTGCCGCCCTGGTCGAACGAGCCGGTGTCCCGTTCGCTGATCATGCGGTAGGCGGATTTCGCCATCCCGCCCGGCGACAGCGGGTTCGGCGGCACGTCGAACAGGCCGTGCTGCTCGGCCGTCAGCTCGGAGATCCGGGTCGGCGCGAGGTGGCGCTGACAGTCGTCTTCCGGCGGGGTGTCGAAGTCGCCGCGCAGCACCAGGCGTTCGGCGGACTCGCCTTCGGTGCGGGGCTTGCGGAACAGCACGGTGGGCGCGGCCACCGGCTCGAACCGGTAGTAGGTGACGGGGGCGCTCGCCCCGGTGTCGCCGGGCGGGTCGGCCGGGCCGAGCCCGTTGCCCGCGAGGTCGGCGGTGCGGGCGCGGAACCGGTAGGCGCGGCCGAACCGCAGCTTGGGCAGCGTGCCCGGTTCGGCGCGGAACGCGGCCCGCAGGTCGAAGTGCGCGCCGGGCGCGGTCGGGCCGCCGTCCACGATGCCGCCGTCGTTGTCGACCGCCTTGCCGGGGCGCGGCGCGACCAGGCTGTAGCCGGTCCACCTGGCCAGCGACTCGTGCAGGTAGAACGTGCGGCTGGAGTCGTCGGACTGGGAGGTGTGGGCGGTGGTGACGACACCCTCGTCGGACGCGGTGACGGTGGTGCCGGCGAACGTGTAGCTGCCCTGCCGGCGGCACAGGCTGTGCCACCTGCCGGTCGCGTCGTCCCACACGTCGAGCCGCAGGCCGCGCGTGATGTCCTCGGCGAACAGCTGCCCGCCGCCTTCCAGCGCCTGCGCCCGCTCCACGGTGGCGAACACCTGCCGCGCGCGGCCCGTGTGGTTGACCGACAGCCCGCCGCCGCGCAATGACGGCGGCGGTTGGGAACCCGGGCTGTCCACGGCCGGGCGACCGTTGTCGTTCTGGCCGACCCAGGTGCGCGACATCGTCTCGGCGAACGCCAGGACCTTCACCGCCGCCGCGTCCGGGTCGATCTCGGTGACCTCGAAGTCGGGCCCGTCCAGGTGCAGCAGGCCGTTCGCGAGCAGCGCGTTCCGGGAGACCGGCACGAAGCTCGTGGCGGTGATCGCGCACCGCGTGACCGGCGTCCGGGTCTGCGTCTCACCCCGGGGCGTCCAGTCCGGGATCACCGACACGTCGACCGGCCCGGTCGGCAGCGGGTCGGGCAGCGGCACGCGCAGATCGCGCACCAGGCCGAGCAGGCGCAGCAGCGCCGGGTACTGGCCCAGCGCGCTGAGCGCGGCGTGGAAGTCCGGGTCCGGCGGGGTGATCGGGCCGCTGTCCACCCGGTGCGGACCGGGCGGGTTGTGGCCCGGTTTGCGGTCGTGGAACTGCTCGGCGAGCAGGAAGTGCAGCTGCTGCGTCGACAGGCTGGTGCCCCGGCTCAGCTCCTCGACCGCCCGGCCGTCGAGGACGTGCGTGCCGGTGAGGATTTCGCGCAACTGCCGGACGGCGGTGGCCTTCTCGGTCGGGGACAGCCAGGTGGTGTGCAGGCGGTAGGTCGGCTTGCCCTCGCCGGACCGGCGGGGCTCGGAGTAGTCGTCCAGCACCGGGAGACCGGTCGGGTTGTGCGCCGCCATCCGGGTGTACTCCTGCCGGACGAAGCCGCGCACGTCGCGCACCGAGTACGAGCGCACGTAGGTGGTGTCCGGAGTGACGTCCGGGCCGCGGTGGTCGGTGATCGGGGCGGTGTCGTGGAACATCTTGCGCCACAGGTCGCCGCGCAGCCCGGTGGTCGTCTCGGTCGCGGGGACCGGGGCGGCGGAACCGATCTTTACCGCGAACCCGATCCGGGTGTCCGGCCAGCTCACCCAGTCGGGGAACGCGGCCAGCCGGTCGGCCCCGGCCAGCCGGGGCGTCAGGTAGGCGGACAGGAACAGGAAGCGCCTGCCGTC
>CBHFOL010000230.1:0-13091 GCA_965995405.1 uncultured Saccharothrix sp. | reverse complement strand
CCGGTCTCCGCGTACGGCGGCTGAGCGCGTTTCTTTCCGGTGCCGGCGGGGGATTCCCTCGCCGGCACCGGCCGTGTTCCGTGCCAGTCGCTATTTGGACAGGTCGTAGTCGAGCGTGAACCGGCCTGGCTCGCCCTGGAGCCACTTGATCGTGCCGTGGCCGGTCAGCCCGGCCAGGTCGCCGGACGCCGAGACGACGGTGAACGTCCCTTCGGCCACCCCGTCCCGGAAGCCGCCGACGTGCTCCAGCACGAACGTCCCCGACCGGCCCGCCAGGGTGCCGGTGACCACCTCGTAGCCGATCGAACGGCAGGATTCGCCGTCCGGGTACGACATCAGGAACCGCAGCTCACTGGTCGCCTCCAGGTCACCCGCGTACGCGGTCGTCATGGACCCCGTGGTCTGCTTGGGGCCGGTCACCTCGTCGTAGCGCCTGCCGTCCCAGGTGTGCTCGTCCCAGCTCTTCATCTCGGCCGTGCCGGTTGCCTTGGTGCTCATGCCGAGGATCGTGCCCGGGGTACCTGACAACCTGTGTCAGGTTTTCCTGGACAATCGGTGACATGCGCGCCGGCCGACTGCTGTCCCTCCTGCTCCTGCTCCAGTCCCGGGGCCGGATGACCGCGCAGGAGCTGGCCGACGAGCTGGAGGTCTCCGTCCGCACGGTCTACCGGGACGTGGAGGCCCTGGGCAGCGCGGGCGTGCCGGTCTACGCGGACCGCGGCCCTACGGGCGGCTATCAGCTTCTCGACGGCTATCGGACCCGCCTCACCGGCCTGACCGGGGAGGAGGCCGACTCGCTGTTCCTGGCCGGGATGCCCGGACCGGCCGCCGAACTCGGCCTGGGCACGGTCGTCGCCGCGGCCCAGCTCAAACTGCTCGCCGCCCTGCCGCCGGAGCTGCGGTCCCGCGCCGGCCGGATCCGCGAGCGGTTCCACCTGGACACGTCGGGCTGGTTCCGGCAGGCCGAGGACATGCCCCACCTCGCCGCCGTGGCGGACGCGGTCTGGAACCAGCGGCGGCTGCGGATCAGGTACCGGCGCTGGGGGAGCCGGGGGACCGAGGTGGAACGGGTCGTCGGGCCGCTCGGGCTGGTGCTCAAGGCGGGCCTCTGGTACTTCGTGGCCCACGCGTCGGGCGAGCCGCGCACCTACCGGGTGTCGCGGGTGCTGGACGTGGCGGAGACCGACGAGCCGTTCGAACGTCCGCCGGACTTCGACCTGGCCGATTTCTGGGCCGAGTGGTCGGCCCGCTTCCAGGAGCGCATGTATCCCATGGAGGTCACCGTCCGGATGACCGAGAGTGGCCTGAAACGAGCCCGGGTGCTGCTCGGCGTGGTGGTCGGACGCGCATTGGCGGATATCGTCCCCGAAGACACCTGGACAACGGTCCGGGTCCCGGTCGAATCCCTGGAACACGCCCTGTTCGACCTCATCCGGCTCGGCCCGGAAGCGGAAGTCGTGGACCCGCCGGAATTGCGTCGGCGATTCCGGGCGACCCTGGCCGAAATGGTCGTCCTGTACACCGGGAACCCGATTGCAGATGGACATGAATAGCGACTTCGTCGCCCGTGCGGCGGAAATGGATCTTGTCCGGCCATCCCCGTCGCACTCGCCGGCGTGCTAAGCCGGCACCGGGAAATCGCCGGTAGGTGAGGAGATGTCGGCGATGGCGGTGGAGTTCCGCGTGCTGGGTCCGGTGGCGGCGTGGGTCGGTGGTCGGCCCGTCGACCTGGGTCACGCCCGGCAGCGGTGGGTGTTGGCGGTGCTGCTGATCGAGGCCAACCGGTGCCTGTCGGCCGATCAGCTCCTCGAACGCGCGTGGGGCGATCAGGTTCCTTACGGCGGCCGGAACACGCTCTACGGCTACATGTCCCGGCTGCGTCGGGCTTTGCAGGCTTCCGACGAGGTCGACCTTGTGCGCGGGTCGGGGGGATACGAGCTGGTTGTGGACGAGGACGCGGTGGACGTGCACCGGTTCCGCCGCCTGGTCGCCGACGCCCGCGTCTCCGCCGACGACCGCGCGTCGGAGCTGTTCGGGGAGGCGTTGGGGTTGTGGCGGGGCGAGCCGTGCGCCGGCCTGGACACGCCGTGGATCGGCACCGTCCGCGAGGACCTGGACCGGCAGCGGTTCGCCGCCGAACTGGACTACGCCGACGTGCGGCTGCGCACCGGCCGGAACTCCGGGTTGTGCGCGGAACTGACCGCCCTGGCCGCCGCGCATCCGTTGGACGAGCGGGTGGCCGGGCAGTTCATGCTGGCGCTGTACCGCGGCGGCCGGCGGGCCGACGCCCTGGACCACTACGAGCGGTTGCGCACCCGGCTGGCCGAGGCTTTGGGCACCGACCCCGGCCGTTCCCTCCAACAGTTGCACCGACGGATCCTGGCCGCCGACCCCGGCCTGGCCGATCCCGCGACGGCGGACCGGTCGCCGATGGTGCCCCGCCAGTTGCCGGCCGCACCCGGGCTGTTCACCGGCCGGGTTCCGGAACTGGCCGAGCTGGACCGCGCCCAGGCCGCCCCGGACGCGGCGTCCGGGAGCGGGGCGACGGTGGTGATCTCGGCGATCGGCGGTGCGGGTGGAATCGGCAAGACCGGGCTTGCCCTGACCTGGGCCAACCGGTGGGCGGAGCGGTTCCCGGACGGCCAGCTGTTCCTGGACCTGCGGGGTTTCAGCCCGGCCGGGCGGCCGATGGGGCCGGACGAGGCGCTGCGGGGCTTCCTCGACGCGCTCGGGGAGAACCCCGCGCGGCTGCCGGCCGACCTGGACGCGCGGGCGGCGCGGTACCGGAGCCTGATCGCCGACCGGCGGATGCTGATCGTGCTGGACAACGCCGCGACCGCCGAGCAGGTCGTGCCGCTGCTGCCCGGCAGCGCGTCGTGCACCGTCCTGGTCACCAGCCGCAACCGGCTGCCCGCGCTGGTCGCCCGGCACGGCGCTCGTCCCCTGCACCTGGACGTCCTCACCGACGCCGAATCCCGCACCCTCCTGGCGGCATCGCTGGGCACGGTGCGCGTGGCGGCCGAGGAACCGGCGGTCGCGGAACTGGTCGGGTTGTGCGGCGGGTTCCCGTTGGCGCTGGGGGTGATCGCCGCCCGCGCCGCCGCCGAGCCCCACCTCCCGCTGGCGGACACCGTCGCCGAACTGCGCGAGTCCGGCCTGGACGCCCTGGATTCCGACGACCCCGCCGCCGGCCTGTCCGCGGTGCTGTCCTGGTCCCTGCGCCGGCTCACCGGGCAGCAGCGCACCGTGTTCGCGCTGCTGGGCATCGCACCCGGACCCGACACCGGCCTGCCCGCCGCCGCCGACCTCACCGGCCTGCCCGAGCGGGAGACGCGCGCCGTGCTGCGTACGCTGGCCGACGCGTCCCTGCTCGACCGCACCGCCGGCGGCCGGTACGCGATGCACGACCTGGTCCGCGCCTACGCCGCCAGCGTCGCCAGTGACCTGACCGGACCCGTGCGACAGGCGGCCCTGGAGCGGGTGGTCGACTTCTACCTCCACACGGCCCACGCCGCCCACCGCCTGATGAATCCCCAAGCCCCGCCGATCCCGCCCGTGTCCGGCGTGCACCCGCACCCGCTGCCCGACCGACAGGCCGCGATGGCGTGGCTGGACGCCGAACACCCCAACCTGCTCGCCGCGCAGCACACCGCCGCCGCCCACCACCGCCACGACACCGTCTGGCACCTCGCCTGGAACCTGACCACCTTCCACCAGCGGCGGGGACACCTCCACGCCAACCTGGCAGCCTGGCAGGCCGCACTCGAAGCCGTCGAACACCTGCCCGACCCCACCACCCGCATCCACACCCACCGACACCTCGG
Organism: uncultured Saccharothrix sp.; assembly: GCA_965995405.1. Taxonomy (GTDB): domain Bacteria; phylum Actinomycetota; class Actinomycetes; order Mycobacteriales; family Pseudonocardiaceae; genus Actinosynnema. The sequence continues at coordinate 9,267 of CBHFOL010000230.1, read as the reverse complement.
CCGCGCCCACACCCTGCTGGGCCGGCACGAGGAGGGCACCGGGCACCTGAACCAGGCGCTCGCCCTCGCCGAACACCACCACGACACCGATCAGCAGGCCCGCACCCACCACGACCTGGCGCGGGCCTGGGAGCTGCGGGGAGACGACCGCAGAGCGCTGGACCACGCCCGACACGCCCTGGACCTCCACCGCATCCTCGACGACCCGGTGTGGAAGGCCGACACGCTCAACGCGGTGGGCTGGTACGCCGCCCGGCTGGGCGACTACGACACCGCCCGCGAACACTGCCAGGCCGCCCTCACCTTGATCCGACTCCACCATGACCCCGAAGGCGAGGCGAACACCCTGGACAGCCTCGGCTGGATCGACCACCACACCGGCCGGCACGACCAGGCGATCCGGCACTACCAGCAGGCCCTCGCCCTGTTCCGCACCCTCGGCAGCACCTACAAGGCCGCGACCACACTCGACAACCTCGGCCACCCGCACGCCACCCTCGGCCGGCCCGACCAGGCCCGCACGGTGTGGAGCGAAGCGCTGCGGCTGTACCGGGAACAGGGACGCGAAACCGACGCCGACCGCGTCCGACGACTGCTCGAAGGTCTCGACGACACCACCGGTCCGGCCGATGCCGACTGAGCGGCTTCGTGGGGGGCCGGTCAGTCGGCCAGCAGCTGGGCGAGCGCGGCGTCCACTCCGCGTCCGTCGTCCACCACGGACAGGCTGCCGCCGGTCGTGCGGGCGATCTCGGCCAGCGGCTGGCGTTCCGGGTCCGGCCCGATGGACAGGATGCTGATCGCGATGTCCTTGCCGTCCCGCTTCAGCTTGCCCAGTTCGGTCTTGAGCTGGTCGTAGGTCAGGCCGCCGTCGTTGGGGCCGTCGGTGAGCACGATGATCCGGTTCCGCTTGCCGTCCTGGTAGTTGTCCAGCGTCTTCTGGTAGAGCGCCACCAGGCTGGTGTAAAGCTGGGTCGCGCTCTGCGGGCGCAGGCCGGCCACACCGTCCAGCAGCTGCTGCTTCTGCCCGCCGACCGGCCCGGTCGCCACGAGCTGCCGGTAGGGCTTCTCGCCGTCCAGCGACCGGGAGAATTCCCACAGGCCCAGCGAACCCGACACCGAGCGGTTGACCTGGCCGGACAGCGCCCCCTTCACCCACGCCATCCGTGACTTGCCGTCGCCGCCCGGCTCCTCCATCGACTTCGACACGTCCACCAGCACGGTCACCGACTGGCCGTTGTCGGCCGCCGCCCACGCCGCCGAGATCTGCTGGGTGGTGTTGGCGTCGGCGGGCGCGAGCTTGTCGGTCATGGTCGCCCAGCGGATGCCCGGCGACGGCTTGGGGCGCTCGGTGGTGGCGTCCACCCGCAGGCCCGCGCCGGCCAGCGTCTTCTGCTGGTCGGGCTTCAACAGGAACTCCCGGAACTCCTGGGACGCGCGCACCTGCGCCTGGCCCACCCAGTCGCCGGACAGCGGCACGAACGGGAAGTCCGCGACCGGGGACGGGCCGCCCGCCGCGTACCCGTACAGCGGCTGGGGCGGCGGATTCCCGCTGTCCTTGCCGGTGTTGTGCCGGTACAGGTCGACCTCGAACACCGGCACCGCGCTGAAGCCCGGCCCGTTGACGGCCGGCTTGCCGGCGAGCAGGGACAGCGCGCCCGACGTGGTGGTGGGCGTCTGCTCGGGCTTGGTGGCCGTCAGGTGGCCGAGGGTGGTCTTCACCGGGTCCAGGGCGAGCATTTCGGCGGTCACCGGGCCCTTGCCGTCCGGGCTCGCGCCCGCGAGCGCCGACTGGAGCACCATCGCGGTGGCCGCGTTCGTCGCCGGGTCCGGCATGGCGACCTTGAAATCGCCCCACTCGGGTTTGCCGAACCGCTGCCAGCCGCCCGGCGCGGAGATCACGTCGGGCAGGTCCGTCCAGCGGAACCCGACACCCGCCTGCACCGCCTGCGCGCCGTCCTGGGGCAGCGCCAGCAGCACCGGGCTGGCCGCGATGGACACCGGTTGGGCACCCAGGAGTGCCCGGTTCTGCGCGGCGAGGCGGTTCGCCCACAGCGTCGAGTCGGTGACCCACGCGTGCGGCCGGGCACCGAGCTTGTTCTCGTCCCAGCCCTGGGTCAGGCCGGTCAGCACGACCTCGGAGTCGATCGACTGGACCTCGACCCGGATGCAGTGGTCGTAGACGACGGGCCGGTTGGCGCTCCACGCCTCGGCGACCTGGCGCACCGCGTCGGCCACGCTGGGCGTCGCGGCGACCCGCAGCAGGGCCTCGCCCTCCCGGCAGTCACCCGCCTGCGCGGCGGCCCGGCGTTCCACGATGCCGCCGACCCACGTGTAGCCGAAGTACCCGAGAACGAGGAGCGCGACCACGCCGACGATCGCGACGGGCCACGTGGCGATGCCGCGCCGCACCTTCGTGCGCAGCGCGCGGTGTCGAGACATCGTCTTCCCTCTCCGCGTCCGTCTACGACTGGCGAATCCCGACCGGCGTCACGCTAACAGGTGACGTCTGGGAACCGGGTGAAGTGACGGTGTGTCATCCGAAGGTGACGGGGCTCGGCAGGAGGGCCCGCGTGACCCCGATCAGGGCACTCCGCAGCGGCGCGGCGGCCTCGGTGAACGCGCTCTGTCGCCGGACGTACTCGGCCCGTCCCTCGGGCGTCTCGATCCGGACCGGCCGGTAGCCCAGCGCGGACAGGTCGTACGGGCTGGCCCGCATGTCCAGCTCGCGGATTCGCAGCGCCAGCTCGAAGCAGTCCGCCATCAGCTCGGACGGGGTGGCCGGGTCGAGCTTGTAGCTCCATTTGAACAGATCCATGCCGACGTGCAGACAGCCCGGCTGCTCCATCCGGACCTGCGACTCCCGGGTGGGCTGCAACGCGTTGTGCGGGCGCGCTTCGGGCGTGAAGAACCTGAAGGCGTCGAAGTGGCTGCATTGCACTTTCTGTGCTTCCACGACGGCGTCGGTGCCCGCACCGCCGAGCCGCAACGGCCACGCCTCGTGCCGGATCTGCTCCGACCGGTAGACCATCGCCCACTCGTGCAGGCCGAAGCAGCCCAGACGTGGCGCGCGCGAGGCGGTGGCGGTGAGCAGCCGGTGGGTGAACTCGATCGTCGCGGCACGTTCCTCGGCGAATGCCTCGACGTCCAGCGTCACGCCCTGGTCGGTGCGCTTGTAGGCGGGCCAGCGCAGGTACTCGTGGGCCGCGTCACCCGCGAGGACGACGTTCGGGCCGGGGTGCCAGCGCTCCAGGCGGGACGGCCGGTGCGAGTAGTAGCTGAACAGGAAGTCCAGGACCGGGTGCTTCTCGCCGCGCGCTTTGCGCTCGTGATGCGGCACCGTCCAGGCACGCACGCGTGCCACGTGCGCCTGCCGGCGTGCGGTCCACTCGGACTCGGACAGAACCTTCACGTTTGTCTACCGTACTTCCCCCTGGACGAGGGCCTGACCGAGCCCGGTGCGCAGGGAGACCACCTCGCGGCCGTCCCGCCGGCTGACGGCCAGTCCGGCGGCCCGCAGCACGCTCAGGTGCTGGGAGACCGCGCCGGACGTGACGCCGAGCCGGGTGGCGAGTTCGGACACGGTGGAGGGGCGTTCGAGTTCGCCCAGGAGGCGGGCGCGGGTGGTGCCCAGGAGGCGGGCGAGGGCGTTGTCGGTGGGTGCGTCGGCGCGTTCCCAGAGCGTGCCGAAGCCGTGCGCGGGGTAGCAGAGGGCGAGGCGGACCGGGCTGTCGCGGAGGTAGACGTCGGGCCAGATGAACGCCGAGGGCACCAGGACCAGGTCACGTTCGCCGATGACGACCCGTTCGCCGCGCACCGCGATGTCGGGGTGGTCCCAGGCGACCCACTGGTGGAGGTCGGCGAGCACGGCCGGGCCGCCGGCCGCCACCAGTCGCCGCCCGCGCCGTTCCACGTCGCCCTGGAGGACGCCTTCGAGGCGTGGCCAGACCGGGGCGATGATCGCCTCGTGGACGGCGGCCAGCCGGTCGGCGATGGTGCCGAGGGCGGTCAGCGGGTCGTGCAGGAGGGGCTGGAAGCGGTGCTCGTCGGGGAGGGCGGCGGCGATCCGGTGGGGATCGGCGACGCGGGGCATCCAGTGGAGTTCGTCGGCGATGCCGATGGACCGGACGCCGGGGGTGGGGATGACGAACTCGGGGATGACCGGCATGGTGACCAGGGCGGTCAGCAGGGTCGGGTCGGGGCCGAGGGCGGCGATCCGGGGTTCGGCCCAGGCGATCCAGCGCTGGTGGGCGGGGGAGTAGCCGGGCGCGGCGAGCACGCGCAGCGCGGCGACGGTCTCCCACAGCGGTGAGACGGCGAACCGGAGGGCCATGGGTTCATCCGACCTCGAACCGCACCGTTCCGCCAGTCCCGGATTGAGCCAGGGCTAAAACGTTCGTGTCGGGCAACCGCCTTGGCAAGGTGTCGCCCATGTCCAGGGGGTGGGTGCGGCTTCAGGCCGCCGCGGTATCCGGATCGGTCGCCGAGGGGCTCATGTTGACGATGCTGCCGTGGGTGGCGGTGTCGATCACGACCGATCCGCGGGAAGTGTCGTTGGTGAACATCGTCGGCCAGTCGCCGTGGCTGCTGTTCTCGCTGTTCGCGGGCGTCCTGATCGACCGGGTGCGGCGCACGACCGTGCTCGGCGTGGCCTACGTCGTGCAGGCCGCCGCCGCGCTGCTGCTCGGCGTCGCGGGCCTGACCGGCACGTTGAGCCTGCCGCTGGTGCTCGTGGTGGCGTTCGTGGTCACCTCGGCCCAGGTGCTCGGCGACGGTGCCGCCGGCGCGCTCGTCCCGGAGGTCGTGCCGGCCGACCGACTGCCCGCCGCGAACACCCGGCTGATGCTGATCAACGGGGGCCTCGTCCAGTTCGTGGTGCCGCCGGCCACCGGGTTCCTGGTCGGGTTCGGGTTCGGCCTGCCACCGTGGTTCGCGCTGGTCGCCGCCCTGGTGGCGCTGCTGTTCAGCCGGGGTATCCCGGCCCGGACGCCGATGCCGGCGTCGGCGCGCCGGCACCCGTTCCGGGAGATCGGCGAGGGGCTGAAGTTCCTGGTCGGCACGCCGCTGCTGTTCTCGATGACGATCGCGGTGGCGCTCGGGTCGTTCGCCGCGAGCGCGCACATGTCGATGTTCGTGCTGTACGCGCGGGAGATCCTGGGGTTGGGGCCGTTCGGGTACGGCGTGGTGATGACCTGCATGGCGGTCGGCTGGGTGGCGTCGTCGTTCGTGGTGCACCGGGTGGTGGACCGGCTCGGGTACGCGTGGGCGATGCGGATGTCGCAGGTGGGCATGGTGTTGTGCCACGTGCTGATCGCCGTGCTGCCGGCGTGGGTGGTGGGTATCGCGCTGGTGGTGTTCGCCGAGTCGGCGATCGTGATGGTGTGGAACGTGTGCTCGCAGTCCAGTCGGCAGCGGTTCACGCCGGCCGGGCTGCTGGGGCGGGTGCTGACCAGTCACCGGGCGTTGGCGTGGGGGTTGACGCCGTTGGGGGCGTTGGCCGGTGGTCTGGTCGCGGCCTGGCTGGGGCTGCGGACGGTGTACGTGATGGGCGCGGTGATCCAGTTCGCCGCGCTGGTGGTGGCGTGGCTCGGGCTGTCGCGCCGTTCGTTCGCGGACGCCGAACGGGTGGCGGCGGAAGCCGAGGCCGAGGCCGTCGCCGTCGCCGTCGCCGTGAAGTGAGTGCGCCGGCCCGGATCTAGAGCGGTGGAACCAGGCCGGGGAACTTGCGCGCGCCGTGGCAGTGGGGGCATTCGCGGCCGTTGTCCACGGTCCGGGGCACGCCCCCGATGACGGCGGACGTCGGGTGCGCCACGAAACCGGCCCCGCCGCACAGTTGGCAGATGGTGCGGGGCTCCGAGGTCACGCCGAACAGGTCGTCCTCGTCCTCTTCGTCCTCGTCGTCGACGAACTCGTCGGCATCGGGGTCGAAGTCGTCCTCGTCGTCGTCACGCGGATCCACGGGGGACACCGTAGCCCGGTGTCCCCCGCGCCGATCGGTCAGGGACGCCGACCCACCTCATCCACAATGGACTGCGCGACGACCGCCCAGCCCTGCGTGCCGAGGAAGACGTAGCTCTCCTTGTCGAACACCAGCACCACCGGCCGGGCCCTGTCGTCCGACTTCGGCGGCAGCGGCCACGTGATGCCGATCCCGGCCCGACCGGCGCCGTCCGTCGCGTCCGGCACCACGGACAGCCCCGGCACCCGGGCCGCCGCCTCGAACAGCGCCGCCCGGGTCGCCGGAGGCAGGTAGCTCCCGCCCAGCAGCGCCGGCACGTCCTTGCCGCGCGCGTTGACGTTGCCCGGCTCGCCGGACGCGTTGGCGTCCAGGTAGGCGAGCATCGCGTCGGCGGTGGTGGGCAGGTCGGAGCGGTACGCGGGCTTCGGCGTGCAGGGCTCGGACCTGCCCGGCACGAGTCGGCCGCCCTTGGTCACCGCGCGCTGACCGTCCCGGCAGCCCGGCCACAGCACGGGCTCCTGGCCCGGCTGCTCCATCCGCCCGTCCCGGGTGCCGTCCACGGACTCCCAGGTCACCCGCTGCCCTGGCCCACGGCGGTGTAGACGAACTGGTCGGGACGGGGCCGGAGGTCGGGCTGGAGCCGAGCCGCCGTCGCCGCGCGCCCCAACACCTCGCCCGCCTGCGCGACCGGCACGGGACCGCCGACCACGTCGACCGGCGCGGGCGTGATCACCGCCGCGACGGCCGCCGCGAGGCCGACCGTCGTGCCGCCGACCGCCAGGAACCGGGTCCGCCGCCTGCGCAGCCGCACGGGCGTCATGCCGGCGGTGAGCTTCTCCCGCGCGGGGGCGAGTTCGGCGAGGGCGGGCAACGGCGTCTCGTCGCCCAGTTCACGCATCAGCCGCAGGTCATCCATTGTTCAGCAACTCCTCGACTTCGGTGGGGCTACCCAGGGATTCCCGAACCTTGCGGCGCGCCCGGTGCAGCCGGAACCGCCGCACCTCCTCCCGCCGGTGCTGCCCCACGAGGTTCGTCGCGATCCCGTACAACCACGGTCTGGCATCGGGCCGGGGCGGTGGCTGATCGTGGACCTACGATGACTGTGTGTCGATCAGCGATGTGGCCGCGCAACTCGGCGCTGTGCTGGTCAAGATCGACGCAGTGCGCGAGTCGTTGAGCACGGCCGCCGCGTTGATCGACGACGCAACCGGGATCATGGGGGCCGCCGTGTCCGGTACGGCCGCGCCCGACGCGCTACAGGCGTTGGCGTTGTTCGGGGAGGCCCAACGGGCTCTACGGCCACCGTTTCTGGCCTTACGGGCCACCGAGGACGCCATCCGGACCTACCTTGCACACCTGGGAGCAACCACTGCGACCCGTTCCGTCGCGGGTGTTCCCAGTTCGCGGGGCGACCGCCCGCCGGCGGCACAACCGGCCGAACCGGTCGCGGTGACGTCGGAGCGGATCGAACAACCACGCCGTGAGCTACCGCCCTCTGTGGTGGTCAGCACCGGCCAGAAGACGCACGGGCGGTGGATCGACCCGGACGGCAATGTTCACCCGGAGGTCAGCGGCGTGGGTGCCCTGGACGTGTACTACCTGTTCGAGCACGAGGACAGCCCCGTTGTACTGTCCACAGTGGACGAGGTGGATGCCTTGATCGACCGGGTGCGCGCCGAGTCTCCGCAGGCGGCACCCATCCTGATGGATGTCCACATGTCCGGCGACCCGTACGCGCAAGGGCTGGACGTGGGCGTCGCAAGCGATCACGGGGTGATCCGCTACTCGGGGCGGGAATGGCCTCGCGGTGTCGTCAGCAGTGGGGGCGGACCGGCGGACGGCGAGGCGCGGCCGTACTTCTACATGGGCCATTGGCGGGAGTTCCCGGCCAACGCGGAAATCCCGCTCGACGTGATCCGGCAGGCGGTGAAGGACTTCATGACCACCGACGGCGCGCGTCCTACGTGCGTCCAGTGGCAACCGGCACCGTAGTTCCCGACGCCGAACGCCGACACCGCCGACGAGGCATCGAGGATGCTCGCCGGCGGTGCCAGGTCAGGCTTCGATCGCCAGCCCCACCGGTCAACGCTGCGGATCGCGGTTGTACAGCTTCCGCGCCCACGCATAACCACCCACCGTGGCCAGCACACACCACCCGATCGCCCACCATGCGCTGTCCCCGATCGGCGTCCCGTTCAACACCCCGCGCAACGTGTCGATAATCGGCGTGAACGGCTGGTGCTCGGCAAACCAGGCCAACCCAGGCGCCATGGAGTCCGTCGGAATAAACGCACTGCTGATGAACGGCAGGAACTGGAACGGCAACGAGAACCCGTTCGCCCCCTCAGGCTTCTTCGCCGCCAACCCACCCGCGACAGCCAGCCACGTCAAAGCCAACGTCAACATCAACAACACCGCGCCGGCCAGCAACCACTCCCCGACAGAAGCCTGCGGCCGGAACCCGATCAGCAGCGCCACCCCCACCACCAGCGCCAGCGACACCACCGTCCGGATCATGCTCCCCACGACCTGCCCGGTCAGCACCGAAACCCGGGCGATGGCCATGGTCCGGAACCGCGCGATGATCCCCTCGGTCATGTCGACGTTGATGTTCACCGCCGTCCCCGCCGACCCGGCTCCGACCGCCATCACCAAAATCCCCGGCACCAGGTAATTGATGTAAGTACCCCCGCCGACCGTGGTGACAATCGCGCTGCCGAACACGTACACGAACAGCAGCATCATGAACACCGGCATGACCAGCCCGCTGATCGCCATCACCGGATACCGTTGCAGGTGCCGGAAATCGCGACGCAGCATGGTCGCCGAGTCCGACAGGGTGTGCGCGAACGCCGTCATCGGACGGACTCCTCCAAGGTCGGTCGCCCGGTGAGGGCGAAGAACACGTCATCCAGATCAGGCGTGTGCACGGTCAAGCCGTCCGGCTCGACGTCGGCCCGGTCCAGCCGATCCAGCAGCGTCCGCAGCGACCGCACCCCACCGTCACCGGGCACCTGCAACGTGAGCGCCTCCTCGTCGCGCCCCATCACCTCCAGCGCCCGAGCCGCCGCGTCCAGCGCCCGCAGATCGGCGAACCGCAGGCTCACGTGCCCACCCGGCACCAGCCGCTTCAACTCCGCCGACGTCCCCTCGGCGACCAGCTTCCCGTTGTCCAGCACGGCGATCACCGGACACGTCGCCTCGTGGACGATGCGATCGATCATGCGCAATGACTCGTCGGTCGGCTCCCTGACGATCACGATCGCCACATCTGGGTGCTCGACGGCTGTAAGTCGCGGGACGTCGAGGAG
>CBHFOL010000229.1:0-13158 GCA_965995405.1 uncultured Saccharothrix sp. | reverse complement strand
TTACAAGCGACGCTCGCCGCTGGGCTGGCCGCCAAGGATGACGGAAGTGCCAAAGCTGGCCTGTTTGCCATACGGGGATGACAAACAGGCAGGTAGGGGTATGCGCGCTGCGCGCGCACTAGGCGGGTGTAGCTCACTGGCGGGTGGAGTGCATCGCAGCCGGTAGGTATGTGGGTGGGCAGGCGGATAGGTGTCAGCTCACCCGGCCGAAGTACGCCGACGTCAACTCCTCCGCGTCCGCGATGTCCGCTGCCGGCCGGTCGAGCACGGTCCGCCCGATCTCCAGCACCGTCACCCGGTCCGCCACCTCCAACGCCGCCGCCACCGCCTGTTCCACCAGCAGCACGCCCAGCCCGGCCGCCTTGAGCTTCAGGACCGCCGCCATCACCTCGCCCACGATCGAGGGCGCCAGCCCACCGGACGGCTCGTCCAGCATGAGCAGCGTCGGCTTCGCCATCAACGCCTGCCCGATGGCCAGCATCTGCTGCTGACCACCCGAAAGCGCACCCGCCGCCGTGTCCCGCCGGTCCGCCAGGATCGGGAACATCTCGTAGACCGGCTCCACCTCGGCCCGCAGCTTCCGCTTGCCCAGGCCACGCGTGTACCCGCCGAGCAGCAGGTTCTCCTCGATGGTGCGCCGCCGGAAGACACGTTTGCCCTCCTGCACGTACGCGATGCCCGCACCCACCCGGCGATGGGCGGGTGTTCCGGTGATGTCCTTGCCCTCGAAGGAAACCGTGCCGGCGTCCACTTTGTTCAGTCCGGCAATCGCCCGGATCGTCGTCGTCTTGCCCGCGCCGTTGCGGCCCAGCAGGGCGGTCACCTCGCCCTTCCGCACGGTCAGCGACGCGTCCCACACCGCGCGGATGTCGCCGTACCCGGTGGCCAGCCCGCGAACCTCCAGCAACGCGCTCATCGCTTGGCCTCCTCCACGACGCCGAGGTACTCCGACAGCACCCGGGGATGGTGTTCGATCTCGTCCGGCGTCCCGTGGGCGACCAACTCGCCGCGCGCCAGCACGAAAACGGTGTCCGCCAGGTCCAGGACCAGCCGGAAGTTGTGCTCCACCAACACGACCGCCGCGCCGGCGGCCCGGATGGCCCGGATCAGGGCGGCCAGGCGGTCCACCTCGTCCTCGTCCAGCCCGGACGCGACCTCGTCCAGCAGCAGCACCTTCGGCTTCGCGACCAACGCGCGCGCGACCTCCAACAGCCGCCGCGTACCCAACGGCAGCGACGCCGCCTCGACGTCGGCGAAGTGCTCCAACCCCACCATCCGCAGCACGGCCGTCACCTCGTCGTGGTCGGCCCGCGCCGCACGCCGGTAGCGGGGCAGCCGCAGGATGGACGACGGCATACCGACGTACCGGGACGTGTAGGTGCCCGCCGCCACGGCTTCCCGCACCGTCACGTGGGCCGGGAACAGCGGCGTCTGGAACGTCCTCGCCACGCCCGCCCGCGCCACCCGGTACGTCGGCAGGCCGGTCACGTCCTGGTCGCCGACCCGGATCACGCCGACGTCGGTCTTGTAGTAGCCGCAGACCATGTTCAGCAGGGTCGTCTTGCCGGAGCCGTTCGGGCCGATCAGCGCGGTGATGCGGCCCGGCTCGGCGGTGAGGCTGACGTCGTTCAGGGCTTGCAGTCCGCCGAAGCTCTTGCCCAGGTCCTCGACCGCAAGGCGCGCACCGGGGAGTTCGGGCACTATCGGGTCCGCCACCGGGGATGGCGTCGGGGCCGGGGTCTTGTCGAACCTGGCCGCCAGTGCCTTGATCGCCCGGTTCGCCAAGCCCGCCAAGCCGTTGGCCACCAGCGTTCCGGCGATGATCAGGAAGATTCCGTAGACCACTTGCGCGTACTGCTCGAAGTCGGTCGACCGGAGCGGGCCGTACTGCATCACCGCCGCGCCGATCAGCGGGCCGTAGATGCTCTTCGCACCGCCCAGGATCGACGCCGCCAGCACGGTCACCGCCATCGTGAAGCCGAACGAGTGCGGCGACAGGTACTTGTCCGCGAACGCGAACAGCACGCCCGCGATACCCGCCGGGATCGCACCAACCGCATACGCCGTCAGCTTCAGCCGGTACACCGAGATACCCAGCGACGACGCCAGCACCGGGCTCTCCCGCAGCACCTGCAACGCCACCCCGTGCCGGGACGTGATCAGGTTCCGGATCACCGCGAACCACAGGACCGTGATCACCGCGACCACGACGTAGAAGTCGACGTTGTTCAGCTCCATGCCGAACAGCTGCGGCTTGGGGATGCCCACCAGGCCGACCGCGCCGCCCGTGTAGTGCTCCAACAGGTCAAGGAAGTGCGGCACCAGCAGCACCAGGAAGAACGACGTCATGGCCAGCGACCAACCGCCCAGCCGCAGCCCCGGCACGCCGGAAACCAACCCGACCACCAGCGCCGCCAGCGCGCCGATCACGACCAGCGCCGCCAGGTCGTTGAAGTAGTTGATCGCCAGGTAGCCGGCCAGGTAGGCACCGGTCGCGTACATCGCGGTCTGGCCCAGGGCGAGTTCGCCCGCGTAGCCGAAGCTCAGGTTCAGCCCGCTGGCGACCAGCGCGAGCACGCAGGTCAGCAACAGCAGCCGCCGCGTGCCGGAGCTGACGCCCAGCCAGGGTGCGGCGATCAGCAGCGCGCCGAACACCAACGGCAACAGCCACGACGGGAGCGCGCGGAACAACCGGGGCATCGCGCTACACCATCCTTTCCCGGGTCGTGCCGAACAGACCGGCCGGCTTGAGCATCAGGATCAGGATCAGCACCACGAACACGGCAATCGTCGGGAACGCGCTGCCCAGCCAGCGGCCGGACAGGGACTCCACCAGACCGACCACGAAACCGCCGATCAGCGCGCCGGGCAGGCTGCCGAAGCCGCCGATGGCGACCGCGACGAAACCCTTCAGCGCGAGGGCCGCGCCGAGCGTGGCCACCGCGAACGTCTTCGGGCCGACCAGCGGTCCGGTGAGGCCCGCCAGCACGCCGGTGAACACGAACGCGGCGAGCGCCAGCTTCCTGACGTCGATACCGCGCAGCTGGGCGGCTTCCCGGTCCTCCGCCATGGCCAGCAGCGCCAGGCCGGTGAGCGAACGGCGGCTGTAGAACGTGAGCCCGGCCGTGACGACGAGGACACCACCGATGAGCACCAGCTCCACGACGCCGACCCGGCCCCCGAAGATGTCCAGGGTGGCGTCCGACGTCGTCGCGGGCACCTTGAGCACCTGGTCGCCCCAGATCAGCCGGGTCACGCCGTCCAGCAGGGTCGCCATGCCCAGCGTGGTGACCAGGTGCGCGTGCGTCCCCTTCACCGGGCGGATCGCGATGAACTCCTCCACCAGCGCGATCAGCCCGACGCCGACGGCGGCGATCAGGAAGATCAGCAGCACCGGCAGCTCCGCGACGACCAGACCCCAGTAGGTCACGAAGATCGCGAACATCATCAGCTGCGCGTGCGCGAAGTTGAAGGTCGTATACGCGATGAAGACCAGGTTGTATCCGATCGCGACCAGCGCGTAGACCGCCCCGATCGACAGGCCCGACCAGATCGATGTCACGGACCTCCTCCTTCCGGCCACGTCGCCGACTTGGTGGTGGCACTGTAGCTTGCCAACCAAGCGCTTGGTAGTGTCGGGACGGGAACGATTTCCCACGTTCACTCGGAGGTGTCGCCGATGGGCCAGGACGAGATCGGTGTCTCCCCCGCCGTTGCCGGGTGGCTGGCCGAAGCGCTGCCGGACCTGCGCGGACCGGTCCACTACACACGACTCGCGGGCGGTCGGTCCAACCTGACCTTCCTGGTCACCGATGCCGAGGGTCGGCGGTGGGTGCTGCGTCGGCCGCCGTTGGGCGACCATCCGAAGGGCGCGCACGACGTGCTCCGCGAGGCGCGACTGCTTCAGGCTCTGGCCGGACGTGTGCCGGTGCCGGGTGTCCATGCGGTCTGCGAGGACACCACCGTGACCGGAGCGCCGTTCGTGGTCCTGGAGTTCCTGGACGGCCTTGTGCTGCGCGATCCGGCCGGGGTCCGGAAGGACCTGCCCGAGGCGTCGCGCGCGGCCGTAGGCCCCGCGTTGGTGGACGCGTTGGCCGCGTTGCACGAGGTCGATCCGGCCGACGCGGGTCTGGGTGGACTGGCCGCTCGGCGTGACCACCTGGAACGCCAGCTGCGGCGCTGGCACGACAACTGGCGACGGACCGCCACCCGTCCCCTGCCCGATCTGGAACGCGCGCACGCCAAGCTCGCCGAACGCGTGCCGGAACAGCACCGGACCGGGATCGTGCACGGCGACTTCCGGCTCGACAACTGCCTGCTCGACCCGGACGGCCGCGTGCTCGGCGTCCTGGACTGGGAGCTGGCCACGGTCGGCGACCCGCTGGCCGACCTGGGCCAGTTCCTCGTCTACTGGGCCGAACCCGCCGACGAGCGCACCGCCCTGCACGCCCCACCGACCACAGTGGACGGTTTCAGCACCCGCGAAGCCTTGCGGGAGCGGTACTTCGAGCGGCTCGGTGTCGAAGACCGGGCGATCGACTACCACTTGGCTTTCAACTGGTGGAAGACGGCGTGCATCGTGGAGAACGTCTACACCCGCATGGCCGCGGGGGCGATGGGTGTCACCGACCGGACGCCGGAGTCGTTCGCCGAGCAGGCCGCGGCGCTGGCCGCCGAAGCCTGGCGGTGTGCCTCACGACTGCCGTGAGGCACACCTCGCAACCTCAGGACAGGCGTTCCACGATCATCGCCATACCCTGACCGCCCGCCGTGCACATGGTGACCAGACCGAACTGGCCGTCCCGCGCGCGCAGGCCGTTGATCAGGGTGGTGGTCATCCGCGCCCCGGTTTGCCCGAACGGGTGACCGAGGGCGATCGCGCCGCCGTGCACGTTGACCCGCTCCACGTCCAGCTTCAGGTCGTCGATCGCGGGCAGCACCTGCGCGGCGAACGCCTCGTTCAGCTCCACCAGGTCCAGGTCGCCCGCCGACATCCCGGCGTTGGCCAGCGCCCGACGGGTCGCCTCCACCGGCCCCAGGCCCATGATCTCCGGCGACAGCGCGGAAACGCCCGTGGCCACGATCCGGGCCAACGGCGACACGCCGAGCTCCGCTGCACGCTGGTCGGACAGCACGACCAGAGCCGCCGCGCCGTCGTTGAGGCCGCAGCAGTTGCCGGCGGTGACCGTGCCGTCCGGCCGGAACGCGGGCTTGAGCCCGGCCAGCGACTCCGCCGTCACGCCGGCGCGCGGGCCGTCGTCGGTGGCGACCACGGTGCCGTCCGGGAGGGTCACCGGCGTGATGTCCACGGCGAAGAACCCGGACGCGATGGCCTGCTGGGCACGCTGCTGGCTGAGCGCGGCGTACTCGTCCTGGGCCCGCCGGCTCACGCCGCGCAACTGCGCCACGTTCTCGGCGGTCTGGCCCATGGCGAGGTAGACGTCCGGCACGTCACCGCCCGAACGCGGGTCCGTCCACTCGGGAACGCCCGCGCCGGAACGGCTTTCGCTGCGCGCGCCCGCCGCGTCGAACAGCGGGTTGCGGGTGTCCGGCATCCCGTCCGCCTTGCCCCGGCCGAACCGGGACACCGCCTCCGCGCCCGCCGAGACCAGCGCGTGCGCCTCGCCGGACCGGATCGCGTGCAGCGCCATCCGGCTGGTCTGGAGGCTGGACGCGCAGTAGCGCTGCACGGTCGTGCCCGGCACGTCGTCCAGGCCGAGCGCGACCGCGACCACCCGCGCCAGGCCGTAGCCCTGCTCGCCCGCCGGCTGCGCGGTGCCCAGCATCAGGTCTTCCACCGTGTGCGGGTCGAGCGCGGGCACCTGGTCGAGCGCGGCGCGGACCATGGCCACGGCGAGGTCGTCGGCGCGCATCCCGGTCAGCGAGCCCTTGAACGCCCGCCCGATCGGGGAACGGGCGGCGGCGACGATCACGGCTTCGGGCATCGAAGCTCCTTGGTACGAGTGGGAATTGGGGAACTCACCTGCCGGCGAGCCGGAATTTCTGGATCTTGCCGCTGGGTGTCCTGGGCAGTTCGCGCAGGAACGTCACGTGGCGCGGCACCTTGAAGTTCGCCATGGCGTGCCGGCAGTGCTCGACCA
This sequence comes from uncultured Saccharothrix sp., assembly GCA_965995405.1. GTDB lineage: Bacteria > Actinomycetota > Actinomycetes > Mycobacteriales > Pseudonocardiaceae > Actinosynnema. The sequence goes on along the minus strand of CBHFOL010000229.1, from coordinate 7,057 downwards.
GCGCCGCCTCCGTCAGGTCCGCGCCGGGCCGGAGCACCACGAACGCGTGGCCCACCTCGCCCAGCCGGTCGTCCGGGACACCGAGCACGGCGACCTCGGCGACGTCCGGGTGGTCGCCGACCAGCCGTTCGACCTCGGCCGGGTACACGTTGAACCCGCCGACCACGAACATGTCCTTCATCCGGTCGGTGATCCGCAGGTAGCCCTCGGCGTCCAGCCGGCCGATGTCCCCGGTGTGCAGCCAGCCGTCCGCGTCGATGACGGCGGCGGTGGCGTCCGGGTCCTCGAAGTAGCCGAGCATCACGTTGTGGCCGCGCACCACGATCTCGCCCTGCTCGCCAGGCGGCAGCGGGCGGCCGGCCGGGTCCACGACGGCCACCTCGGTACCCGGGATGGCCCGTCCGCAGCTGGTGGACAGGCGTTCCAGGTCGGTGTCCGGCGGGCACACGGTGGCCGTGCCGCACGTTTCGGTGAGCCCGTACGCGGTGATCACGCTCTCGAAGCCGAGCTCGCTCCGCATGTCCTTGAGCAGCGGCACGGGGACGACGGTCGCGCCGGTCACCGCCAGGCGGACCGTGCCCAGGTCGTACTCGGCCCGTTTCGGGTGGGCGAGGATCGACGTGTAGACGGTGGGCGCGCCGGGGAACACGGTGATCCGTTCCCGTTGCACCAACGAAAGCGCGGCCTCCACGTCGAACACGGCCAGCGGTGCCATGGTGGCGCGGCGCACCACGCACGCCAGGATGCCCGCCCGGTAGCCGAAGCTGTGGAAGAACGGGTTGACCAGCAGGTACCGGTCGCCGGGACGCAGGCCGCACATGTCGCTCCACGCCTCGTCCACCAGCAGGTCGGACCGGTGCGTCACCATGGCGCCCTTGGGGAAGCCGGTGGTGCCCGACGTGAACAGGATGTCGGCCACGTCGTCCGGCTTGATGGCGGCGATCCGCTCGTCCACCCGGTGCGCCGGGACGGCTTCGGCGGCGGACAGGAACCGGCCCAGTGGCAAGGCGACCGGGTCGTCCACGTCGTCCATCGTGACGACGGTGCGCAGGTGTTCCAGCGCGGGCACGGGACGGTCGGCGGTGGGCTCGACGGGGCTGGAGTCGCGCAGCATCGCCAGGTAGCCGTTGCCCAGGAAGCCGTCGTCCACCACCAGCAGGCTCGCCCGCACCTTGTCCAGCGCGTACCGGGCCTCCGCGCCCTTGAACCGGGTGTTGACCGGCACCAGCACCCCGCCGGCGGCCAGGATGCCGAGCGCGGCGATCACCCAGTCCGCCGAGTTCGGGGCCCACACGGCGGCGCGGTCGCCGGGACGCAGGCCGTGCGCGACGGCGGCCCGCGCGAACCGGGTCACGGCGGCGTCCAGCCCGGCGTAGGTCAGCCGCAGGTCGCCGTCGACCAGCGCCTCCGTGTCCGGCTCCTCGGCCGCGGCGGCGCGCAGGCAGGCCGGGATGGTGGTGAACTCCTCCGACACACGGTCCTCCTACGGGTTCAGGCGTTCTCGATGGCCGATCCTAGCGGACCAACCAAGCGCTTGCTAGACTGGCGTGGACCCGTTCGCCGCACCCAACGGAGCCCACATGGCCGAGGCCTACATCGTCGAAGCGGTCCGCACCCCGGTCACCCGGCGCGGTGGCGCGCTGGCCGGGACCCACCCCGCCGACCTGGGCGGGCACGTGCTCGCCGGGCTGATGGCACGGTCCGGCGTGGACCCGGCCGCCGTGGACGACGTGGTGCTCGGCTGCGTCGACACCATCGGACCGCAGGCGGGGAACGTGGCCCGCACCGCGTGGCTGGCCGCCGGGCTGCCCGACCACGTGCCGGGCGTGACGGTGGACCGCCAGTGCGGCTCGTCGCAGCAGGCGGTGCACTTCGCGGCGCAGGCTGTGCTCAGCGGCACGGCGGACGTCGTGGTGGCGGGCGGCGTGCAGAACATGAGCGCGATCCCGATCTCGGCGGCGATGACCGTCGGGCAGCCCTACGGCTTCCCCGACCCGTTCACCGGGTCCGTGGGCTGGGAGAAGCGCTACGGCGACGTGCCGGTCTCGCAGTTCCGGTCCGCCGAGATGATCGCCCGCAAGTGGAACCTGTCGCGGGCGGACATGGAGGCGTTCGCGCTGCGCAGCCACCGGCGGGCCATCGCGGCCATCGCGGAGGGCCGGTTCGAGCGGGAGACCCTGCCGCTCGGCACGGCCGACGTGGACACCTGCCCGCGCCCGGACACGTCACTGGAGAAGATGGCCGCGCTCGCGCCGCTGGAGGAGGACGGCCGCGTCACCGCCGCGACCGCCAGCCAGCTGTGCGACGGGGCGGCGGCGCTGCTGGTGATGTCCGAACGGGCGGTGCGCGAGCACGGCGTGACGCCGCGGGCCCGGATCCACCACATCTCGGTGCTCGGCGCGGACCCGATCTGGATGCTCACCGCGCCCATCCCGGCCACCGCCCGCGCGCTGGAGCGCACCGGGATGTCCATCGGCGACTTCGACCTGGTGGAGATCAACGAGGCGTTCGCGTCGGTCGCCATGGCGTGGCTCGCCGAGTCCGGTGTGGACCCGGACCGGGTCAACGTCAACGGCGGCGGCATCGCGTTGGGGCACCCGCTGGGCGCGACCGGTGCGCGGCTGATGACCACCCTGCTGCACGAGTTGGAGCGCACAGGCGGGCGGTACGGCCTCCAGACCATGTGCGAGGGTGGCGGGCAGGCGAACGTCACGATCATCGAGAGGCTGGGATGAACCGCGCGGTCGTCGTCACGGGCGGCACCAAGGGCATCGGCGCGGTCATCGCGCGACGGTTCCTGGAGCAGGGTGCCGATGTGCTGGTCTGCGGGCGTTCCGAGGCGGCGGAACTGCCGTCCGGCAACGGGAAGTCGGCCGAGTTCGTGCGGGCGGACATCCGCAAGCCCGAGGAGGCGGCTGCCGTCGTGGCCGCCGCCGTGGCGCGGTTCGGGCGGTTGGACGTGCTGGTGAACAACGCGGGCGGCGCGCCGCCGGCGGACAGTGCCACCGTGTCGCCCCGGTTCGTGTCGGCGGTGGTCGCGTTGAACCTGCTCGCGCCGTTCTACCTGGCGCAGCAGGCGAACGCGGTCATGCAGGCGCAGCCCGAGGGCGGGCTGGTCATCAACATCGGCAGCGTGGCGGGCCGCAACCCCCAGCCGGAGGCGGCGGCCTACTCGGCGGCCAAGGCGGGGCTGACCGTGCTGACCCGGGCGCTGGGGATGGACTTCGCGCCGAAGGTGCGCGTCAACCAGGTCACCGTGGGTCTGGTGCGGACCGAGCAGTCACACCTGAGCTACGGCGACGAGGCGGGCCAGGAGCGGGTCGCGAACGCGATCCCGATGCGGCGGATGGCGACGCCCGACGACATCGCCGCCGCGTGCCTGCTGCTGGCGTCACCGGACGCGGCCTACGTCAACGGGGCCGAACTGCTGGTGGACGGCGGCGGCGAGTTCCCGTCGCGGTATCTGGCGGCACACGGCGAGTGACCGGCCGGTCACGCTCCAGACCGGTCACGTCGCCAGATATTTGCAGCCGCAAGTTACTGTCAAGTAGTCAACCACTTAGGTTAGGTAATTAACTCGTTCGGAGGTATATGTACCGATGTGCATAACTCTTCGAGAGCAACACCTACCTCCATCCGGGGGTCGACCCTGACCCTCGCCGCCGCTGCCGCCCTGTTCGCCGTGTCCGCGCTGCCGGGCACTGCGGTGGCACAGGCGGAGCGCGCCCGCGCCACCCTCGTCCAGATCGACGTCCAAGGCGTGCCCGCGCTCGGCCTGAGCGCCTACACCGGCCGCTACGGCTCGGCGGTCAGCACGGCCACCGGCGAGGACCCGGGCAGCTTCGCCGACCCGGACGGCGTGCTGGGCAGGCTCACCATCGCGACCAAGGTCAACCGCACCGCGTCGGCGGACAGCAAGAACTACGCCCAGTCGCACCTGACCGCGCTGGACGTCCCGTACCACGGCAAGTCGCTGCTGAGCGTCGCCTCGCTCGACTCGTACGCCGAGTGCGTGCCCGCGCCGATCGGACCGTGGGCGCTGGCCTACAACCGGACCGACAGCGGGCTGATCACGGTCCTCGGGCAGCGAGTCGCCAACGGCACCACCGAGCTGACGGTCTCCGGCGCCGACCTCGGGCAGCCCGACGTCGCCACCGGCAAGCTGACCGTGACCGTCACGCCGCACCAGGACCCGGCCGAGCAGGCCCGGCAGTCCTTCGCCCGCGCGTGGCTGGACATCGCGATCTCCGGCGTGATCGAGGACGAGGACGGCCGGACCGTCCACCAGGGCCCGATCACCAGTCTGCGACTGGGCGAGGTGGAGGCGAACTGCGGCGACGTGCCGCCGACCACGACCACGACCCCCGCGCCGACAACGGATGTGCCGACCACGAAGCCGTCGACCGGCACGACGACGAGCACGACCACCACCCAGCCGAGCACGCCCGGATCGTCGACCAGCGTGACGACGTCTCCTGGTGCGGTGCCCGGCGGTTCGGACCGGGCAACCAAGCCCCTGGCCGAGACGGGTGTCAGCGGCCTGTGGTGGCAGGGGCTGACCGCGCTGACGCTGCTCGCGTCCGGTGTGGTGGGTGTCCTGATCGCCCGGCGCAAGCGGAGCGCGTAACGACCGCGCCGCCGGATCAGCCCACGCTGATCCGGCGGTACGCCAACAGCCAGCGGCCGTCGACCCGCACGAACTCGTCGTGGTACACACCCATGCCGGTCAGGCGGGGCGTGCGGTCGGTGTCGGCGTAGAACCGCCAGTACGACACTGCGGTGGCCCGATCGCCCTGTGGCACGACGGAAACGCCCGTCACGACGTGCCGGGTGGCCGTTCCCGGGCCCTGGGTGCCCGCTTCTCGGCGCTGTGCCACGCCTTCCGCGATCTCGTCGCGTCCACTTCGGACTTGAGCCGGGATGCCCGGGACGTCCGGCAGGTCCCACACCGCGTCCGGGGCGAACAGCGCCAGGTACTCGTCCGGCGTCCCGTGGTCGGCGGTGTGGGTCAGGCGGGCGATCAGGTCCCCGATCAGGACCATGTCGGCGATGTCGCTCACAGGCCGGCCAGCTTCGCGACCCGTTCCCGCAGCTCGGGTCCGGAGCCGAAGAGCAGCTGGTTCGCCTTGCCGCGCTTGAGGTACAGGTGGGCGTCGTGCTCGAACGTGAACCCGATACCGCCGTGCAGCTGGACGGATTCCGCCGCGACCGCCATCAGCGTGTCCGCGCACACCGCCTTCGCCAGCGGCGCGACGAGCGGCAGTTCCTCCGGGTCGGCTTCCACGGCGTACCAGGCGGTCGCGAGCGCGCCTTCCACCGTCACCGCGAGGTCGGCGCAACGGTGCTTGAGGGCCTGGAACGAGCCGAGCGGCTTGCCGAACTGGTGCCGCACCTTGAGGTATTCCACCGTGAAGTCCAGGCAGGTCTTGGCGGCGGCGGCCGATTCGACGGCCAATGCGACCAGTGCGAGGTTGTTCAGGCTTTCTTCTGGCGAATCCCGGGTTATCAGTGTCGCGTTAGGACTGTCGAACGTCACCGTGGCAAGTGCGCGGGTGTGGTCGAGGGCGGTATCGCGGCGTCGGGTGACGTCGGCACCGTCCACCGCGAAGAGGCCGTCGGGCGTGGTGAACAGCAGCACGTCGACATCCGCGCCGTGGATCACGTACGGCCCGGCGGCGAAGGAAACCGTTGTGCCGTCGGCGATCCTGGCCAGCAGCTCGTCCGCCTCCGGTGTGCCGCACGCGTCCAGCACAGCGGTCGCGACCAGCGTGGTCAGCAGTGGCGACGGCACCAGGCGGCGGCCGAACTCGGCGAGCACCACGGCGGCATCGGCGAAGTCCAGGCCCATGCCGCCGCACCGTTCGGGCACCAGCAGCGCCGACACGCCCAGCTCGGCGCAGGCACGTCGCCACAGCTCGGGATCGTAGCCGGGCTCGGTGAACACGACGTCCCGCAGCCGGCTGTGCTTGTCCAGGAAGTCGGCGACGGTCCGGCGCATCTCGCGCTGCTCGGTCTGGCGGGTGCTCATCGGGGGCGACTCCTCAGCGGGGCAGGCCGAGCATGCGTTCGGCGATGATGTTGCGCTGCACCTCGTTGGTGCCGCCGTAGATCGTGTCGGCGCGGGTGTACAGGAACAGGCGCTGGGCGTCGGTCAGCTCGTACGGCGGGCCGCCGGTGACGAGGGCGTCCGCGCCGGCCACGTCCACCGCCAGTTCACCGAGGTCGCGGTGCCAGTTCGACCACTGGAGCTTGGACACCGAACCCTCCAGGCCCGAGACACCGTCACCGGCCGACGTGAGGGTGCGCAATGCCGTGTAGCGCATCACTTTCAGGCCGATCCACGCGTCGGTGATCCGGGCCCGCAACGCCGGCTCGGTGAGCGCGCCGTTGGCCCGGGCGGCGGCGATGACGGCGTCCAGCTCGCGCTCGAACCCGATCTGCTGGCCGAGCGTGGCGACGCCCCGTTCGAACGCGAGCGTGGCCATGGCGACCCGCCAGCCCTCACCCTCCGCGCCGACCAGGTTCTCCACGCCGGTCACCGCGCCGTCGAAGAACACCTCGTTGAACTCGGAGGTCCCGGTGAGCTGTTCGATCGGCCGCACCACGACACCCGGCTGGTCCATCGGCACCAGCAGGTACGACAGACCCCGGTGGCGGCTCGACTCCGGGTCGGTGCGGGCCACCACGAAACACCAGTCGGCCAGGTGCGCCAGCGACGTCCACACCTTCTGGCCGGTGATCACGTACTCGTCGCCGTGCCGCACCGCCTTCGTGCGCACGCCCGCCAGGTCGGACCCCGCGCCCGGCTCGGAATACCCTTGGCACCACAGGGTTTCCCCGCTGAGGATGCCGGGCAGGAACCGCTCCTTCTGCTCGGGCGTGCCGTAGGCGAGCAGCGTCGGCCCGATCAGCTGCTCGCTCATGTGCCCGAGCCGACCGGGCGCACCGGCCCGCGCGCACTCCTCGTGGAAGATCACCTGGCGGATCAGGGAAAGCCCGCGCCCGCCGTCCTCGACCGGCCAGCCCATGCCGATCCAGCCGCCCTCGCCGAGCCGGC
>CBHFOL010000228.1:0-13213 GCA_965995405.1 uncultured Saccharothrix sp. | reverse complement strand
CACAACCCCCCACCCCACCCCGGGCCCCGGGGGCTCTAAACCCCCACGGGGGACGGCTCTCTGCGGGGCCCCCGTCTCCGGCTTCACCCTCCGACCGGGCCGGAGCGCGTGTTCCGATCCGGGAGGCACCCAGATCCACCCGAAATCCTTGTCCGGCACGTGGATCGGCCGGAACTCGACCCGGTCCAGCCCACGTTCCCCGCGCCGCACCACCTCGGTGTGGAACCGGTTGGACACGATCACCCCGAGATCCCACTCCGGCACCTGCGCCAGGATCTCCCGGAACCGGGGCGCGTCCACCAACCGCGCGGTGGCCACCACCGGATCGCCACCCACGTGCGGCTCCTCCATCACGGTCTCCCCGTGGTCGATCGCGATCCGCAACCGCAGCCGGTGCTCCGGGTTGGCCACCCGGTTCACCTCGCCGACCGCGATCGGAATCTCCCGCAACACGAAATCCGCCACGATCCACGCCTTGGCGATCCCGGCGTCGACCACGAGCGTCGCGCTGTCCCCGTCCGCCCGACGGAACGAGCCCCGGATCGGATAACGCGGATCCCGGACGGCCTCGAACGCCCGGTCCAGCACGGACTCCAGCGCCCGGTCCAGGTGCACCTGCCTGCCGCGCCCTCCGGCGCTGGAACCGACGACGTCCAATCGCAGTACGGTACGGGCGAGTGCGAGTGAGCTCACGTTGCCTCTCCAGAGGAGTCGGATGTGATCACCCTTGAGGGCAGGCCCCCTCGCCACCACATCCCCTGACATCTTTCGCCCGGTTCAGACCGGCCAGTGCCCGGAAGCAAGCCAGGCACGGGATGTCCACCCGCCCGTACCCGGTGACCACCAGCCCGCACGCCCGCATCCCCCGCAACGCCCGCTGCGCCGACACGTGCGCCGCCGCCGCCAACTGGGCCAGTTCCTCCTGCCCCAACGGCACGGACACCCCGCGCACACCGCCCTCGACCGGCGAGGCGTCCTCGGCGAACACACCGGCCAACTCGGACAACACCCTGGTGACCCGCGTGTCCACACTGTCCGAAGTCAGCTCGCACTGCTTCCGCTCCGCGTCCCGCAACCGCTGCGACACCTGCCGAGCCACCTCCCGCGCCAACGCCGGCCGTTCACCCATGATCCCGACAAACCGCGCCTTGGCGATCTTCGTGGCCAGCACCGGATCATGCGCCACCACGGACGCCGACCGGGGCCCGTCGTCCACACACGACATCTCCCCGAGCAATTCCCCTTTCCCTCGAATACCCAGCAACCGGTCGTGCCCGGCCCCGTCCCGGGCAATCACCTTGACCCGCCCGGAACTCACCACCAGCACACAATCACCCGGATCACCCTCTCGCATCAGATGATCTCCGGCGTTGTACCGCACCGGTCGACCACATTCCAACAAGGCCCGCAAATCGGCGGTACCCACCCGCGCCGCGAACACCCCACCACCTGAAACGCCACCCGATGCGGCATCCAATATGCCACCCCCGCCCACGGCCCCACCCGCTGACGCCGAACACAATGCTCCCTGCCGCCCAAATTTTCCAGTCATATGCTGTACAACCGCAAAACGCCCCCACAAACCCGAAAAATCCGGGAGAAGAACGTCCCATGACCAGCCCGCGAATCGGAGTAGTTCACCCGATAGTGGGACTGGGAGTCCCAAGCACGCGGCGGTGCAGTCGGTGACGAGGGGAACGGTCCTCGATGGAGGGAGCCGCCCGGTGGTGCCCCGGGCTGACCGGAACCCGGCGTGCACCGTGGTCTCAAGGGCGCCACGGCCACAGCGAGTACGGCGTCGCCCCGCACTGCGCGGTCGATACGAACTCGACCCGGCACCTATCATCAATCCGACCGCGGATGTGTCCCTGCGAACAGTCGACGAGCCCCCGCGCATCGTCGCGACGACGAGGAGTTGCCAGGTGAGGGCGGACTCTCCGGCGATTCCCGAAAGCCGGCCCACCCGGCCGCGCGACCGCCGACAGACGATCGCCGGCAACGCCCGGCGGTTGTTCGCCGAGCGAGGGTTCAGCGCGGTGCGGATGGAGGACATCGCCGCGGCGACCGGGGTCACTCCGCGGGCGGTCTATCGGCACTTCGAGAGCAAGCAGCGCCTGCTTTCCGAGATCGTCCGGGACAGCCAGCAGTTGTTCGTCGATGCCCTGGTCGGGGTTCCGGACGGCCCCGCGGAACCCCACGCGGGCGAGGACCTGAGCGCGGTGCTCGACCGGCTGGTCGCGGCTTCGCTGGCCAGTGCGCACTTCGCCGTCCTCTGGCAGCGCGAGGCGCGCCACCTCGCCCCCGAGGACGTGGGCCCGATCCGGGACCGGCTGACCGGCATGGCCGGCGTGATCGCGGCGCGGATCCGGCAGGAGCAGCCCGGGTTCGAGCCCGCTCAGGCCGAGATCCGGGCTTGGGCGGTACTGGCCATCGTGTCCAGCCCGGGACACTCCGACCCCGCGTTGTCGCAGACCGAGTCCCAGGCGGCGCTGGCGGACATGGCCCGGGTGGCGGTGCGGGTGGCGGCACCCGATCCGGGCCCGGAGATCCTCGCCGGCACTCCCGAGCCCTGGTCGAGGCGAGAACAGCTCTTGACGGCCGCCGCCGCGCTGTTCGCCCGCGACGGGTACCAGGCGGTGGGCATCAACGAGATCGGCGCGCGGGCGGGGATAGCGGGCCCGTCGATCTACCGCTACTTCCCGGCCAAGGCCGACATCCTGTCCGAACTGGTGAAGCGGTTCCGCGAATGGACGACGCTGGAGACGGCGCGGGCGTTCGCGGGCTCGGCGGACGACACGGCCGGCACTGTGGTCCGGCGCCTCGCGGCCGGGTACACCCGGCTGTGCGCGGAGTGGCCGGATCTCGTCGCGGTGTCGGTGACCGAGACCATGAACCTGGATGGCGACGAGGCCAAACAGATCGAGCGCGTCCGCGGCGATCTCCGGAGTGCGTGGGCCGAGCAGGTCGTCCGAGCCCGGCCGGGCCTCGCCGAGTCGGCGGCGCAGCGACTGGTCAAGGTGGCCATGGTGTTGGTCGAGGACACCGTGCGGGTCCGCCATCTGCGCCGCGAGCCCCGTCTGGTCTCCGAGCTCGCGGCGCTCGCGGCCGGAGTGTTGCTGGAGGCGACCGGGTAAGGCGGGCGTCAGAGGAGCTCGATGACGGTCGCGTTGGCCATGCCCGCGTACTCGCACACCGCCTGAAGGCCGTATCGCAGACCACGGGCGGCCATGTGGTGGACCATGGACGTCATCAGCCGCGCGCCGGTCGCACCCAGCGGGTGGCCCAGGGCGATGGCTCCGCCGTCGGGGTTGAGGCGTTCCGGGTCGGCACCGGTCTCGGCCAGCCAGGCGAGTGGGACCGTGGCGAAGGCTTCGTTGATCTCGAAGACGTCGATCTCGTCGAGGGACAGACCCGCCAGGTCGAGGGCTTTCCGGGTGGCCGGGATGGGACCGGTCAGCATGGTGACGGGGTCGACGCCGACGACCGCGCACGAGTGCACCCGCGCGAGGGGCCGCAGCCCCATCCGCCGCGCGACCGCGCTGGTGGTGACGAGCAGGGCGGCAGCGCCGTCGGAGATCTGCGAGCTGTTCCCGGCGGTGACGATCCCGTCGTCCTGGAACACCGGCCGCAACCCGGCGAGTCCGGCCGGCGAGGAGTCGGTCCGGATGCCGCCGTCCGCGGTGACGATCGACGCTCCGCCGGGCCCGGGGACGGTGACCGGCGTGATTTCCGCACCGGTCCTTCCCGCGGCAGCGGCCTCCGCTGCCAGCCGGTGGGAACGGAGGCTGAAACGATCGGCCTGGTCGCGCGTGATCCCCCACCGGGCGGCGATCAGTTCCGCACTGATCCCCTGGTCTACCAACGTTTCGCCGTACCGGGCCGCCAGGGCGGGCGAGAGCGGTGTGCCGGGGCCGTTGGCGCGGCCCGAGAACATGGGAACCCGGCTCATCGACTCGACCCCGCCCGCGACCGCGACGTCGTAGTGGCCCGCGATCACACCGGCCGCGGCGAAGTGGATCGCCTGCTGGGCCGACCCGCACTGCCGGTCCACCGTCGTGCCGGGGATCGTCTCGGGCCATCCCGCCGCGAGTACCGCGGACCGCGCGATGTTGGTCGACTGCTCGCCCGCCTGGGAGACACAGCCGAGGATGACGTCGTCGACCGCCGCGGGGTCCACGCCGGTGCGGTGGACCAGGGCGTTCAGGATCTGCGCCACCAGGTCGACGGGGTGCAGCGCGGACAAGGCGCCGTTGCGACGACCGATCGGTGATCGGACCGCGCCCGCGATGACCGCGTCGCGCGAGTGGTTGCCCCGCGGGGTCACTCGCGGCCTCCCTCGTTCGCGCCGTCCACCATGCTGCGGCCGATGATCTCCTTCATGATTTCGTTGGCGCCGCCGTAGATCCGCTGCACGCGCGCGGCGGTGTAGAGCCGCGAGATCGGGTACTCGTCCATGTAGCCGTACCCGCCGAACAGTTGCAGGCACCGGTCCACGACCTGCCCCTCAAGCTCGGAGAACCACCACTTGGCCATGGTCACGGTGATGTCGTCCAGGTTGTCGGCGAGCAGCCGCGTGATGCAGTCGTCCAGGAAGGCCCGCGCCACCCGGGCGTGGGTCGCGCACTCGGCGAGTTCGAACCGCACGTGCTGCTGGGCGATCAGCGGCTTGCCGAAGGCGATCCGCTGGTTGACGTGGCGGCGGGTGAGGTCGACGGCGTGTTCCATGGCCGCGGTAGCCGTCGCCGCGACGAGCAGCCGCTCCCGGGGGAGCTGGCCCATGAGCATCGAGAAGCCGTCACCTTCCGCGCCCAGCCGGTGCGAGGCCGGAATCCGGACGTTGTCGAAGACCAGTTCGACGGTGTCCGAGTCGTGCTGGCCCATCTTGTGCAGCGCCCGGCCGACGCGGAAACCGGGCAGGTCCGCGGTCTCGGCGACGAACAGCGAGATGCCCTTGCCGCGCTTGGCCGGATCGGTCGACGCGGCCACGATGACGAGTCCCGCGGTGCTTCCGTTGGTGATGAACGTCTTGGTCCCGTCGAGCACGTAGTCGTCGCCGTCGCGGACCGCGCGGGTGCGCAGCGCCTGGACGTCCGACCCGGCGTCGGGTTCGGTCATCGCCAGCGCGCCGACCAGCCGCCCGGCGGCCATCTCCGGCAGCCAGCGGGCCCGCTGCTCCGCGGTGCCGTAGCGCACCAGGTAGTGCGGGACGACGACGCTGTGGACCTGCACCGATGCCGGTGTGATGCCCGAGCGGACGAACGCGTCCAGGACGACGAAGTCGTGCACGACGGTCCCGCCGCCGCCCCCGTCGGCAGCGGGAACCCCGCAACAGAGCAGGCCCAGTTCCCCGGCTGCCCGCCAGAACTCGGGATCGATCCGGTGCTGCGCCCGCCACCGCTCGACGGAGGGGGCCATGGAGCGCGCGAATCTCGCGGCCGTCGCGTGCAGTTCCGCGTACTCGGCGTCCGTCCAGGGTGACGAAGCGTTGCCCACCGACACTCCTATGTCTCTGACTGCTAGCTCACTGGTCCGCCGCTGCGGACGCCTTGTTGCGTAGAGATTGCGGCGTATTGTCAAACATGTCAATCGTGGTTAGCCTTCGAGGTAATCACCGTGACGGTGGACACGTGGCATGTGAGGAGCAGCGGATGACCCAGCACAAGGCACACGCCATCGTCACCGGAGGCGGCGGCGGGCTTGGCGCCGCGTGCGCCGCGACGCTGGCGGCCGACGGATTCAGCGTGACCCTGCTCGACCGGAGCCCCACCGGTCTCAAGGAGGTCGCCGGGCGGCTGTCCGACGAGGGTCACGACGTGGACACCCTGGAGGTGGACCTGCTCGACGAGCCGTCCGTCACCGCCGCGCTCACCGGACACCGACGCGGGGACAGCCTGAAAGCCCTGGTCAACTGCGCCGGCCTGCACCAGAACGGAACCATCCTCGACACCACCATCGAGGACTGGGACCGCGTCGTGGGGGTCAAGCTCCGGGGCGACTTCATCACCTGCAAGGCGGTGATCCCGACCCTCATCGCCAACGGCGGTGGCGCGATCGTCAACATCGCCTCGATGTCGGGCCGCACGAAGTCGGTCCTCACCGCGCCGAACTACGTGGCGTCCAACGCCGGGGTCATCGGGCTCACGATGAGCATCGCCAACCAGCACGCCAAGGACGGCGTTCGGGTGAACTGCGTCGCCCCGGGGCTCATCCGGACCCCGATGCTCGACAACTACGAGGACGCCGCACTCGACGCCATGCGCGCGGCCGTGCCGGTGGGCCGCTTCGCCGACCCCGCCGAGATCGCCTCAGTCGTGTCCTTCCTCGTCTCCGACAAGGCCGGCTACATCACCGGTGAAACCATCAACGCCAACGGCGGCATGTTCATGGTCTGACCGGCCCGACCCCGCCCACCCCACCCGACAAGCGAGGAGACCACATGTCCGTCGTCGAGAACTACCAGGCCCGCGTCGTCACGACCGGCCTCACCGCCGGTGGACGTTCCACGGTGATCAGCGACGAGGAGTCGAAGACCCGGGCGGTGACGCCCACCTTCGCGGTGGCCGACGTCTGGGCCATCGACACCGTCCCGCCCGCCGTGGACCGCCCGAGCGTGCTGGACGGCACCGTCACGCTCGCCCCGCCCGCGGGTGGGGTGCTGGTCCGCATGGTCAGCTTCCCGCCGGACAGCGAGTGGAAGGAGTCCGGCGGCTACGAGGAGGCGATGGCGGCCATCGGCGGCACCGACTCGCACCGCGAGGACGAGGTCGCCGGTATGCACGCCACCGACACGATCGACGTCGTCACGGTTGTCGAAGGCGAGATCTACGCGCTCCTGGAGGATGGCGAGGTCCTGCTGCGCGTCGGTGACTCGCTGGTCCAGAACGGCACCAAGCACGCCTGGAGCAACCGCACCGACAAGCCCGCCACCTTCGTCGCCACGCAGGTCAGCGCCACTCGCTGACCTCGTTCCCGACCGCAACCCCCACCGCGACGAGGCCGCAGGGAAGCCGCCCATGTATCTCACCCAGTCGCTCCACCGAGCCTTGCAGCAGTATCCCGACCGGATCGCCACCATCGACGGCTCCCGCCGGTTCACCTACCGCGGGCACGTCGACCGGGTGGCACGTCTTGCCGGAGCCCTGAAGGCCCTCGGACTGCGTTCCGGTGACCGGGTGGCGATGTACGCGCTGAACTCCGACACCTACCTCGAATACCTCATGGCGGTGCCGTGGGCCGACGGGGTGCTCGTGCCCGTCAACACCCGGTGGAGCGAGGTGGAGATCGCGGACAGCCTGGTCGACGCCGGCGCCGGGATCCTCATCGTCGATGACGAGTTCGGCGGGGCCGCCTCGGCGCTGGCCGCGCGGTGCCCGCAGATCCGGCACGTCATCAAGATCGGCACGGCCCTGCCCGGCCGGCACGACTACGAGTCGTTGCTCGCGGCGACCAAACCGGTCGAGGACGCGCGCCGGGGTGGCGACAGCCTGGCTGCCCTGTTCTACACCGGTGGCACCACGGGGCGGTCCAAGGGCGTCATGTTGAGTCATGCCAACCTGATGACGTCGGCGCTGGGTTGCGCCGCCGCGCGGATCTGGACGACACCCGGCGGCAGGTACCTCCACTCCGCCCCGATGTTCCACCTCGCCGACCTGTGTCTGTGGGCCGCCCACTCGGTCGACGGCAACACCCACGCCATCGTGCCCGGGTTCGAGGCCACCGCGGTCCTGCGCGCGGTCGAGAAGCACCGCATCACCGATCTGTTCCTCGTTCCGACGATGATCCGGATGCTGATCGACCACCCGGACTTCGCCGACTACGACCTGAGCAGCCTGCGCCGGTTCTGCTACGGCGGATCCCCTATTTCGCCCGAGGTCCTCGACCGGACCCTGCGCCTGCTGCCCGACGTGGAACTCGCCCAGGCGTACGGCATGACCGAACTCTCGCCCGTCGCCACCCTCCTCGGCCCCGAGGACCACCGGTCGCAGTCTCCCCGCCGGTACTCCGCCGGCCGCGCGGTCGCCCACAGCGAGGTGCGGGTGGTCGGCCCCGACGACCGGGAACTGCCCCGCGGCGAGATCGGCGAGATCGTCAGCCGCGGCGGGCACGTGATGCTGGGCTACTGGAACCAACCCGAAGCCACCGCCCAGGCCGTCCGCGACGGCTGGATGCACACCGGCGATGCCGGTTACCTGGACGAGGACGGCTACCTCTTCGTCGTGGACCGGATCAAGGACATGATCGTGTCCGGCGGCGAGAACGTGTACTCGGCAGAAGTGGAGCAGGCCCTAAGCCGGCACCCGGCCGTAGCCGCCTGCGCCGTCATCGGCCTACCCGACGCCACCTACGGCGAACGCGTGCACGCCGTCGTCGTGCTGCACCCCGGGCAGCACGCCACCGCGGAGGACATCCGCGCACACGCCAAGACCCTGATCGCGGGGTACAAGGCACCCCGCAGCGTCGACTTCGTCGCCGAACTCCCGCTCTCGGCCGCGGGCAAGATCCTCAAGCGGGAACTACGCGCCCAGCACCTCCAGGGCCCGGCGTCGGCCGGGACTCGCTGATGGCGGGCCCAACGGACGGACTTCGGATTCTCGAATCCGCCGGCACGACCCGCCATCCGCGCCGGACACGGGAAAGCCGATGACCGACGAAATCCGGATCCGCACCGAGAACCCCGCGCCGAAAGTCGCACGAATCGTCCTTGCACGGCCAGACAAGCGCAACGCCCAGGACCCACCCATGCTCTACGAACTGGACGCCGCGCTGACCGGGGCAGCCGCCGACCCCGACATCCGGGTCGTCATCCTGGCCGCCGACGGTCCGGACTTCTCCTCCGGGCACGACCTCTCCGCACCCTTCACCATGCCGTGCTCGCCGACAGCGACCATGGAGGGAGACTTCGACGCACCCGGAGTCGAGGGACACTTCGCGTTCGAATGCGAGGCATTCCTCGGGCTGTGCCGACGCTGGCGCGAACTTCCCAAACCCACCATCGCCCAGGTCCACGGCCGCGTCATCGCCGGCGGCCTGATGCTGGTGTGGCCCATGGATCTCATCGTCGCCTCCCAGGACGCGACGTTCTCCGACCCGGTCGCCGCGTTCGGCGTGAACGGCGTCGAATACTTCGTCCACCCCTTTGAAATGGGCGCACGTCAAGCCAAGGAACTCCTGTTCACCGGAGACTCCCTCACCGCCGCACAAGCGCACGCACTGGGCATGGTCAACCAGGTCGTGCCGCGCGAGGAACTCGCATCCGCGACACTCGCAATGGCCGAACGCATCGCCCTGCGCCCGGCATTCGGTCTGAAGCTCGCCAAGCTGAGCGTGAACCGATCGCAGGACGCACAAGGAATGCAGCCCGCGATCGACTCGGCATTCGGCCTCCACAACCTCGCCCACGGCCACAACATCGCCCGGTTCGGATCCATCATCGACCCGTCCGGGGCCGACGTCATCCGCGCAGACGCCCGCAGGAACGGCTGAAACCTCCCCGCAGGAAGCCGGACTCCGGCGATCAACCCGGAAGCCCGCGCCTGGTCAGCCCGTGATGCCGCGAGATCCGCTCGTCGGAAACGCAACCAGAGACGGGGGTCCGGGGGCAGAGCCCGCCGGGCGGGGCGTGGGGGGTGGACCCCCACAAAACACAACGAGACGAGATGGTCGACGCATTCCGTCGACACACCTCGCCCCGAGGATCGTGGAGCTGAGGGGAATCGAACCCCTGACCTACTCGATGCGAACGAGTCGCGCTACCAACTGCGCTACAGCCCCGTGTTCAGTTGTCGTTCTTGCTCGTGCGGGAGGAAGCATATCAGGAGCCGGGGGGTGGTTTTGCCACCCCCCTCTACTCCCCGACGGCCCGCCGGTACGGCAACGCCTCCGGCCCGTCCAACTCCACGAACACCGGGTCCTCGTCGTCCGCGTCGACCACGACGGTGCCCGGCCGGACGTGGTGCTGGAAGCGCGGCTGCGGCGCGAGACCGCTCTCCTCGGCCGCCACCTCGTCCTCGTCGCGCTCCGCCACGACCGGACGCACCGTCCGGCGGCGGGCCTGGGCAAGCCGGGCCTGCCTGCGGGCGCGGATGTCCTCCTCGATGCGGACCTGCCGGCGCAGGTACACCAGGTACCCCACCAACGTCAGGTCGACGGCCGCGTGACCCCACCACACGAGCGGGAAGAACACGCCCGCCACCACGCCGGTGACCAGCGCGGCCAGCAGCAGCGCCGCCACCACCCGCCGGCGGAACGCGTACTTCGCCTGCGCGACGATGGCCGCCGTCTCCGGGTCGAAGCCGCCGCGACCGGGCCGGTACGGCCGGTGGGCGATCTCCTCCTCGTACTCGTCGGCCTGGTCCGCGAAGTCCTCGTACTCGTCGAACTCGGTATCAGGGAACTCGGCATCAGGCATGGCGTCGTACTCCTCCTCCATGCTGCTCCGCGCATCGGCGCGCTTGCGCGCGACCATCGGGACGAGGACGACCAGCCAGGCCACCACCAGTCCCACGACGATCAGCGAACTCGGCATCCCCGTCACCTCCCCCTGCCCCGTGGTACGCGAACTGCGTACGCCACGCTAGTCACAACAGTCACACCTGTGTCGGAGACTCGCCGACCGGCGTACGTACGAAAGTGTGGTCTATCACCCACTTTCGGGTGACATGAATAAGCCGCTCGGCCTCGTGATCAGGCAGTTCGGGCGATCCCCTGTGCGACCAATCGGCGTACCAGCCCCTCGGGTGAAGCTTCCTCGGAAGTCATCGCGAAGCACAGGTGGTCCCGCCAGTCCCCGGCCACGTCGAGGTACCGCAGGAACAGACCCTCCTCGCGGAAACCCGTCTTGGCCAGCACGCGCAGGCTCGCCACGTTCTCCGGCCGCACGGTGGCCTCCAGCCGGTGCAGCCCGGCCTCCCCGAAGCAGTGGTCCGCGACCAGCGCGAGCGCCGCCGTACCCACTCCGCCACCGGCCCGGTCGGCGGCGACCCAGTAGCCGACCCAGGCCGACCGCAGCGATCCGCGCACGATGTTCCCCACCGTGATCTGCCCCGCGAGATCCCCGTCCACCGTGATCACGAACGGCAGCGCCTGCCCGCGCCGGGCCAGCGAGCGCAGCGACGACCACTGCGCGGGCCACGACATGGCGGCGTTGCGCTCGTGCCAGCCGTCGACCGCCGTCGGCTCCCAGTTCTCCAGGTACGCCTGGTCACGCACCCGGATCCGCGACCAGGCGGTCGCGTCGAACAGCTTCGGCGGGCGCAGCGCGACCACGCCGGCGTCGACCCGCAGCGGTCCCAGCCGCGCCGGCCAGCCGGGGTGTCTGCCGCCGTCCCACGCCAGACCCGAGCTCATCGGTCCCCTCTGCCAGGTCAGCTCTTCTGGGCGAGGAAGCTGACCAGCACTTCTTCTCCCAACGACACGTCCGACACGTCCTCGTCGACCATGATGAGGCAGTTCGCCTCGGCCAACGACGCCAGCAGGTGCGAACCGGAGGTACCGAGCGGCTGCACCAGGTACTCGCCGTTGTCCGCGTCGCGGAGCAGTTGGCCGCGCAGGTAGCCGCGCCGCCCCTTGGCCGAGGTCAGCGGCGACAGCAGCCGCGCGCTCACCGCCCGCCGGTACGGGTTGCGCTTGCCCAGCGCGGCCCGGATCAGCGGACGGACCAGCACCTCGAAAACGACCAGGGCGCTCATCGGGTTCGCGGGCAGCAGGAACGTGGGCACCGCGTCCGGCCCGAGCCGCCCGAACCCCTGCACGGAGCCGGGGTGCATGGCCACCCGCGTGGTGTCCACGTCGCCCAGATCGGACAGCGCGCCGCGCACCTCGTCGCCGATCACCCCACCCACACCACCTGCGATGACCACGATCTCGGACAGCAGCAGCCGCCCTTCGACCACTTCACGCAGCCGGCGCGGATCGGCGGACAGGATGCCCACCCGGCTCACTTCAGCGCCCGCGTCCCGCGCGGCAGCGGCCAGCGCGTAGGAGTTCACGTCGTAGACCTGGCCCTGGCCGGGCGTCCGGTCGACGTCGACCAGCTCCTCGCCGACCGAGATCACCGAGACCCGGGGCCGGGGGTGGACCAGCACCTTGTTGCGCCCGACGGCGGCCAGCAACCCGACCTGGGCAGCGCCGATGGTCGCGCCGCGGCGCACCGCGACGTCACCGGTCTGCACGTCCTCGCCGGTGCGCCGCACGTACGCGGCGGACGGCACGGACCGCCGCACGGTCACCTTCGCCGGATGGCCGTCGGTGTGCCCGATCGGCACCACGGCGTCGGCCAGCGTGGGCAGCGGCGCGCCGGTCGCGACCCGGACCGCCTGACCGGGCTGCAACCGCCTGGGCTGGCGCGACCCGGCCGCGATCTCACCGACCACCGGTAGCTGCACCGGCTCGTCGTTCGCCGCCTGCACGTCCACGCTGCGCACCGCGTAGCCGTCCACCGCCGCCTGGTCGAAACCCGGCAACGCGCGTTCCGCGACGACCTCCTCCGCGCAGAGCAGGCCCTGCGACTCGGAGATGGCCACGCGCACCGGGGCGGGCCGCACGGCGGCGGCGATCACCCGGGCGAGCTGCTCGTCCACTGACCTCATATGTGTTGACCCTCGTTCAGGAGTTGCCGAGGCGTTCCCGCAACCACTCCTCCAGTTCCGGCCCGTAATCCGGGTGTTCGAGAGCGAAGTCAACCGCAGCTTTGAGGAAACCCCCTGGATTGCCCAGGTCGTGTCGCCCACCGCGGTGCACCACGACGTGCACCGGGTGGCCCTCCGCGATCAGCAGCGCGATGGCGTCGGTCAGCTGGAGTTCGCCGCCCGCGCCGGGCGTGATGCGCTTGAGCGCGTCGAATACCGCCC
Organism: uncultured Saccharothrix sp.; assembly: GCA_965995405.1. Lineage (GTDB taxonomy): Bacteria > Actinomycetota > Actinomycetes > Mycobacteriales > Pseudonocardiaceae > Actinosynnema. The sequence continues at coordinate 365 of CBHFOL010000228.1, read as the reverse complement.
GGTCGAGCAGGTACCGGCCGGCCGCCGCGAACGTCGACGGCGCGTCCTGCGGCTTGGGCTTCTCGACCATGCCGACGACCCGTTTGACGTCGTCGTTTCCGGTTTCGCGGACGTCGAACACGCCGTACGCGGAGATCTGGTCCTTGGGGATGTCGAACGCGCACAGCACGCTGCCGCCGAACTCGTCCCGGACGGCCGACATGCGGGTGAGCACGCCCGTGGGCAGCACCAGGTCGTCCGGCAGGAGCACGGCCACGGCCTCGTCGTCGCCGGTCAGGTTGCCTTCGGCGCAGCCGACCGCGTGGCCGAGACCGAGCGCCTTCTCCTGGATCGCGGTCTCGACGTGCAGCAGGTTGGAGGCCCGC
>CBHFOL010000227.1:0-13248 GCA_965995405.1 uncultured Saccharothrix sp. | reverse complement strand
GCCTTGTGCACCTTCGCCAGGCCCAACGGGGACGTGGGGGCGTCCACGATGGACGTGTAGACGATGTACCGCACACCGGCGGCCACGGCTGCCGCGACCGCGTTGCGGTGCAGGCCGATGCGGATCTCGTCGGGGCCGTCCGCCGACACCAGCACCAGCTTGTCGACGCCGGCGAACGCCGTGGTCAGGGTCTCGGGCTCGGCGAAGTCGCCGTGCCGGACGGCCACCGGCAGGTCGGCCTTCGCGGGGTCGCGGACGGACACCGCGAGTTCGGACGCGGGCAGCCGGTCGAGGGTGTGCTTGACGATCAGGGAGCCGAGGTGACCGGTCGCGCCGGTGATCAACGTGGTCATGCCGACGAAGCTAGAGCCGATGCTAACTATTCGTAAGTACCTACCTTGACGTGGGGTACTTACGACATGGGAAGTGTCCAGCTAGCATCGCCGCCATGGGCATGAGAGGTGACGTGTACGACCGGAACTGCCCGTCCCGGGAGATCGCGAACCACGCGACCAGCCACTGGGGCAGCCTGGTGCTGGGCAAGCTGCTCGACGGGACGAAGCGGTTCAGCGAGCTGCGCCGGGCGGTGAACGGAGTGAGCGAGAAGATGCTCGCCCAGACCCTCCAGGCGCTGGAGCGCGACGGGCTCGTGCTGCGCGAGGTGCACCCGGTGATCCCGCCGCACGTCGACTACACGCTCACCCCGCTGGGCGTCCAGGTCGCGGAGCAGATCAAAGGGCTGTTCGTGTGGATCGAGGACAACCTGAACAGCCTCATGGCGGCCCGGGACGCTTATGACGCGCGACGCGCCCAGAACGTGTGACCGCTCACGTCCGGTCCTCCGATCTGGATCGGTCCGACTTGGACAAGGGGCCACTCTTATGGGGTATTTATGCCGGAATAGGTCGGATCTTTACTGTGACGAGTAACCCAACACAGCGTTAATTCTGTGTGAGCCTTGCCAGAATGGACTCATGACGCAGCCCTTCACGGACGATAGCCCCCGGGCCGCGCCCAACCGGGGCGCGCGCCGGGCACACTGCTTCGGGCACCTCGCCGGCGCGGGCTGGCCGGACACACCGGACCCCGCGACCGACTCCGGGTGGCGGGTCGCGCCGGACGGCCGGGATCTCGACGACTGGCTCGCCGACCACGGCGAGCCGCCCCTCGCGGGCCGGATGCCCGTGCTCGCCTACGGCTCCAACGCCAACCCCGCCAAGGTCACCTGGCTCCGTGCAGAACTCGGCCTGACCGGTCCCGCCGTCGTGCTGCGGGCCCGCTGCGAAGGTCTCTCCGCCGTGTGGGCGGCCGGGCTGCGCAAGTCCGACGGTCAGCGCCCGGCGACCCTGGCCGCCGCGCCCGGCGTCGAGGAAGAGCACGCCGTGTGGTTCGCCACCGCCGAGCAGCTGCGCGTCCTGGACCGCTGTGAGGGCCGTGGCCTGCGATACCGGCTGGTCCGCGTGCACAGCGGCCGGGTCACCCTGTTCAACGGCGCGGTGGTCGACTCCGTGCTCGCGTACACCGGGGCCGGCAAGCGCCGGATGCCGCTGCTGTCCGCCGGCCGGCCCGTGCGCTGCGCCGACGTCGACCAGCGCCGCGCGCGCAGGCTCGGCGGACGGCCCGCCGACCGCGACGGATTGGACGTGACGCCCGTGCACGGCGAGCCCACGCCGGACGACTGGCCGGACCGCCTGTTCGCCTACGGCACCCTCCAGCCCGGGATGCGGGCGTGGCACCTGGTGGAGCCGTTCGTGACCGGCACCCCGGAGCCGTCGAAGCTGCCCGGCACCCTGCTCGACACCGGTCGCGGCTACCCGGCGCTGCGCCCCGGTGACGGCCCCGGCGTGCCCGGACACGTCCTGCGGCTGGAGCACCCGGAGGACGCGCTGCCCGTGCTGGACGAGTACGAGGGCGCGGAGTACCGCCGGGTCCGCGTGACGCTGCCGGACGGCCAGGTGTGCTGGACGTACCTGTGGACCGCCGAGGTGCACCACATGCCGGTGCTGACCGACGGCTGGGTCGAAAACCGTCCTTGATGCGCCCGATCCGGTGAATTCTTTGCCAACCGATCCAACCATCCGCCGATCGGGTACGTCCTCCTGGTAGGACCACGACCCAGGAGGTGGACATGAGGCGACTCGTCGTGTGCGGTGCCCTGGTGCTGCTCGCCGCTTGCGGTAGTCCCCAACCGGCGGCGAACCAGCCGACACTCCAGACCTCGAACACCACCACCCCGAGTTCCCCGGCCCCCGTGCCGCCGACCAGTCCCACGACCGCGCCCGGATCCACCCGATGCACGGCGGCGACGCTGAGCGGCAAGGTCGAACCGGCCGACGCCGGCGCGGGCAACCGCTACGCCAAGTTCGTGGTGACCAACACGGGGGCGGTGACCTGCACCCTGAACGGCTACAGCGGCTTCCAGTTGCTCGACGCCTCCGGCGGGCAGGTGCCCACGAACCTCCAGCGCACCCAGGACCCCGGCCCGTCCCTGGTGAGCCTCGCCCCTGGCACGTCGGCCACCGCGAACCTGCACTGGACGGTCGTGCCGACCGGCGGCGAACCGGTGGACGAGCCGTGCCAACCGGAAGCGACGACGGCGGCGGCCATCCCGCCCGACGAGACCGCGCCGATGAGCGTGGCGTGGGGCCTCGGTCCGGTGTGCGGCGGCGGAAAGATCGAGATCAGCGCGTTCTACGCTGCATAGGTGATCGAGTCGAGCGTTCCCGGCCACGCCGGAGCACTGGCAGTGCGGACCTGGCCGAACCCGGCGGCAACGTGGCTCGCCGTGCTGGTGCACGGGTACGGCGAGCACGGCGGCCGGTACGGCCACGTGGCGGACCGACTGGTCGGGGCGGGCGCGCTGGTGATCGCCCCGGACCACGTGGGCCACGGCCGTTCCGCGGGCGAACGGGCACTGATCACGTCGTTCGACGGAGTGGTCGCCGACCTGGGCACGGCGATCAGCTCAGCGGCCACGGGTCTGCCGACCGTCCTCATCGGACACTCGATGGGCGGCCTGATCGCAACCCGTTACGCCCAACGGCACCCGGTCGACGCGCTGGTGCTGTCCGCCCCGGTGCTGGGCACCTGGCAGGGCCTGGACCTGTTGGCACTGGACGAAATCCCGGACACCCCGATCGACCCGGACGTGCTGTCCCGTGACCCGGAAGTGGGAAAGCGGTACGTCGAAGACCCCCTCGTCTGGCACGGCCCGTTCAAACGGCGAACGCTCGAAGCACTCGAACAGGCCCTGGACGACGTCAACTACGGCCCCACCCTCGAACACCTGCCGACCCTCTGGCTGCACGGCGACGCCGACGAGCTGGTCCCCCTCGCCGACACCCGAACGGGCACGGACCGCATCCGGGGACTGCTCTTCGAGGAGCACGTCTACCCCGGCGCACGCCACGAGATCTTCAACGAGTCCATCAAGGACCAGGCCCTCACCGACACGATCGCCTTCGTGCACCGCGTCCTCCACCTCGGGTAGCGCCGCGACCACGCCCCGAATTTCATCCGGTTGGGCTACGCTCACAACTGTTGTTGCGCGCACACAACCTGGGAAACTGGAGAGCGACGCTGCTGTCGTTGTGCCAACGGGGTTCGGTTCTCGGTGACGGAGGTCTGCCCGCCCATGCCCAGAAAGGCGGCCGGGGCGCTGGAACGGGCGCTGGGGGCCGAGTTGCGCGGTATCCGGGAGGCGGTGCGGCCTCCGCTGTCCGTGACGGCCGCCGCGCTGCGGCTCGGGTGGAGCAAGTCGCTGTTGTCCAACCTGGAGAACGGGAAGCGGAAGATCTCCGTGGCCGAGGTCTCGGCGCTGTTGGCGTGCTACGGCGTCGTCGGGGACCGGCGGGAGGAGTTGGTGCGGCGGGCCGGGAACGGGCGTGGGCCGGGGTTGTGGGAGCGGAACCTGCCCGGTTTGCCCGCCGAGACGAATGTGTTGGCGGGCTACGAGAACGAGGCCGTGCGGATGGTGTGCTGGGAGCCGTTGCTGGTGCCCGACCTGTTGCAGACCGTGGACTACGCGCGGGCGTTCCTGTCCGCCGACGGGATCGGGTCGCGTGACGTCGAGGTGCGGCTGACGGCACGGCTGCGGCGGCGGCACGTGCTGGACCGCGATGTCGGGTACGTGGCGTTGATCGGCGAGGCGGCGTTGCGCACGGTGGTCGGCGGGGTGCGGGTCATGACCGACCAGTGGCGGCACGTCCTGCGCATGGCCGGGCAGCCCAACGTGCGGATCGGGATCGTGCCGTCCGGTGCCCTGCACCCCGGCCTGCACGGGCCGTTCCTGCTGCTGGAGTTCCCGCTGGCCAGGCCGGTCGCGCACGTCGGGCTGCGCCGCTCCGCGGTGTTCCTCGAACGCGGCGACGCCACGCCCTACGTCCTCGCCGCCGACCGGATCGAGGCCGCCGCACTGGACACGGCGGCCTCGCTGCGGCTGATCACCGCACGGACGCTGGAACTGTCGGGCTACCAGACCTGATCGGTGGGGCGCACCATGATCTCGTTGACCGCCACGTGTTCCGGCTGCCCGACCGCGTACCGCACGGCGTCGGCGACGTCCTCGGGCCGCAACTGCCGCAGCGACGCGATCCGCCGGTCGATGCTCGCCCGCGCCGCCGGGTCGGTGATGTGCTCGCGCAGCTCGGTCTCCACCACGCCCGGCTCCACGACGACCACCCGCACCCCGCGTTCGGTCACCTCCTGCCGCAGCGACTCGCTGAACGCGTTCAGCCCGAACTTGGTCGCGTTGTACACCCCGGTCCCGGCCCGCACCACGCGCCCGGCGGTGGACGACACCTGGACCACCGTCCCGCGCCGCGCCAGCAGGTGGGGCAGCGCGGCGTGGGTCAGGAACATGACGCCGAGCAGATTTGTCGACACCATCCGCGTCCAGTCCGCGGTGTCCGCGCCCTCGATGTCGCCGAGCAGCATCACGCCCGCGTTGTTCACCAGGACGTCGAGCCCGCCGAACGCCTCCACGGTCCGCCGCACGGCCTCCCGGCACGCCGCCTCGTCCGTCACGTCCAGCTCGACCGCCAGCACTTTCACGCCTTCTGCGGACAGCCGCTGCTCCAAGTCGACCAGCCGCGCCACCCTCCGCGCCGCCACCACGACCGAAGCGCCGGCCCGGCCCAGCGCCACGGCGGTGGCCTCGCCGATGCCCGACGACGCCCCGGTGACCAGCGCGACCTTCCCCGACAGGTTGTTCGTCATACCTGGAGCCAACACGCTGGAGCGCACTCCAGGTCAAGCCGGGGGAGACCCGGCGACCGGGGTCGTGGACAATTTCACCGCGATGGCCGGAGAAGACCTGGAGCTGCTGATCACCGTGGTGGTCGCGGCCGACGACGAGCAGCAGGCGCGTGCGGCCTGCGACGGGCTGCTGGAGCGCGTCGGCGGGCACGTCGTGCAGGCGGGCGACTGCTCCGACGAGGAGCCCGGGTGCTGGTCGGTGACCATCCGCCGGTCCAGCGGCGAACGCGCCACGCAGAACGTCGCCGGCGCGCTGGCCAGGGCCGTCCGGGTGTTCGTGCGGTCGCTGGGCGACGAGTTCCCGATGCCCCGGGTCGCCTGCGAGCCGCCCACCGCGTGGACCGTGCTGGAGGACCTGCCGCTGCTGGACGCGCTGGTGCCCGGCGCGGAGCGGCTGCTGGTCGAGGTGTGGGCCGGCGGGGACCCGCAGCGCCGGGACGTGACGCCGGAGCCGTCCGCGCGGGTTCGGCCCGCGCCGGAGGCGGGTACCCGGCTGCTGCTCCGCGTGGACGTGGCCACCGACCGGTCGGCGGGCGCGGAGTGGCAGGCGCGGGCGGTAGCCAGCCGGGTGGCGCGGAGTGGCAAGATCACCCGAGTGGCTCCACATGGGCACCTACTGAGCGTGCACGTCGATCTCGGATCGAGTGTCAATTCACCCACGGTCGCGCTACTCGACGCTGTGTCGTCGCTGGGCCGTTCGGGGTGGACACCGGTGGAGTGGTCCGGCGAGTCGGCGACAACGCGCTGGTCAGCGGCACCCGTCCCGCCTGCCGGGATCACCGGGTTGGAACTCACCGCGACACCGGCCTCGGCATTCGTGTGGACGGTGCCCGACTGAGATCAGCATGACTAATCCGATCGAGTGGATTTCCATTACCACCCGGTCAGCCGATCTTGCTTGTGAAACGTCCAACCTTCGGTACTACTTTCAACTATAGGAACTCCAGCGTTATAGGAGGGGTCGGGATCCGACATGGCCAGTATCGAAGAGGTCCGCGCCGCGATCGCCCAGGCCGTCGACAAGGCCGGGCAGAGCGCCCAGGCCCTGCAACAGGCCGCTGACCTGGCCGAAGACGCCCAGGCACTGCTCAGTACGGCGATCCAGGGCAGCGGTCAGGCCGACGCCGAGCAGGCCAACGCCCAATTCGCCGAAGTGGTGAGCGGGGTGACCGATCTCCAGAAGTTCCTGGCCGCCGGCATTTCGCAGGCCGAAAGCATCAACAGCCGGCTGTGAACACGTGACGTCGGTCGGCGAGATCAAGCTCGCGCTCGAACAGAGCTGCGAGCTGCTCCGCGACGCCTACCGGAGTGTCCGGGAGGCGCAGGCCGCGCTGGACGAGGCGCTGGAGATCCTCGTCGACGCGAGCGCCAACCACCACGAGTCCCTGGTCCCCGCCGGGTTCGTCAAGGCAGGCGAGCGGTTCGCCGACGAGCTCGACCTGATCGTCGGCAGCCTGGACCTGGTCCAGCGCCTGGCCGTGGAGCTGTGACGTGAGCAGGCGCGACGACCGCCGGAAGCGGATCGAGGGCTCGTTCGAGGAGTTCCGGCAGGCCGTCGCGGGCGCCCTCGGCAACGCCTCGCGCGAGATGCGGCAGCTCGCGGACGAACGCGCCCGCGACATGTTCGAGGTGATGCTGCGCGGCGACGGCGTCGACCGGGCGATGGCCGACCCGGTGATCGCGCACGCCCTGCGGAACGAGGAGCTCAAGGAGACCTTCGAGCAGCGGTACGCGAAAGCCCTGGTGGACCGGGTGGACGCGTTCCGCGAGTGGTCCGAGTCCGGTCCGGCGCAGCTGACCGCGCTGGTGAACGCGGTCGCGCCCGGCCCGGCGTCGTGGCCGCCGGAGACCTGGCTGGGCCGGCCCGGCACCGCCGACGGCAGCGACGGCGTGCCCGAGCTGTGGCGGATCGGCACGGGTGTGGTGGACGGCGCGCCGGAGCCGCAGACGTTCCCGGTCGCGGTGCCGCTGCTGGACCACTCGCACCTGCACGTGTCGTCCACTTCGGACAGTCGTGGCGCGGCGGACGCGCTGGTGGAGAACCTGTTGCTGCGGCTGGTGAGCTACTTCCAGCCGGGCCTGGTGCACATCCACGTGTGGGACGTCAACCAGCTCACCGGCTCGCTGCCCGGCCTGTACCCGCTGACCCGCGCGGGCCTGCTCACCGTGCACGACCCGGCGCGGCTGCACGAGCTGCTGGACGAGCTGTCCGACCACATCCGCCGGGTGCACACCGGCGTGCTGGTCGAAGGCCACCAGTCGGTGCGGTCGGTCGGCGGGCGGCGCACCGAGCCGTGGCGGGTGGCCGTGCTGTTCGGCAACCGGCAGGCGCTCCGGGAGGAGCACCAGCAGCAGCTGCAACGGGTGGCGCGCAACGGTCTGGCCTGCGGCGTGCAGCTGATGATCGTGGACATCCCGGTGACCGTGAACTCGCCGATCGAGACCGTGTCGATCGCCCCCGACCAGACCGCGACCTGCACCATGAGCGGCCGGCACGTGAAGGTCGAGCTCGACCCGCAGTTCCCGCAGCACTACGTGCCGCGGGCGTGCGCCGCGATCGCCGAGAAGCGCGAGGAGCGCCGGACGAGGCTGAGCACGTTCGCCGACCTGCTGCCGGAATCGCTGTGGCGGGAGAGCTCGTCGGCGGGTGTCGTCGCGCCGGTCGGCTACAACGAGGGCGAGCCGGTGCACGTGGCGCTGGGCGACACGTCGCCGCACGCGCTGATCGGCGGGCCGAGCGGTTCGGGCAAGACGAACTTCCTGTACGCGATGCTGGGCAGCCTGGCGGCGCGCTACCACCCGGACGAGCTTGAGCTGTACCTGCTGGACTTCAAGGAGGGCGTGTCGTTCGCCCAGTTCGCGCCGGGCCGCAAGGACCCGACGTGGCTGCCGCACGCCCGGCTGGTCGGCGTGAACGTGAACACCGACCGCGAGTTCGGCGTGGCGCTGCTGAAGTTCCTCGCCGACGAGATGCGCCGGCGCGCGGACGCGGCGAAGCGGCACGAGGTCACCAAGCTGGAGCAGCTGCGCGAGGAGGACCCGGACGGCCACTGGCCCCGGATCGTCGCGGTGATCGACGAGTTCCAGTACCTGTTCGGCGAACGCGACCAGGTCACCGCGCAGGCCACGCAGCTGCTGGAGGACGTGGCCCGGCGCGGCCGTTCGCAGGGCATCCACCTGGTGCTGTCCAGCCAGGACGTGTCCGGCATCGAGGGTTTCTGGGGCAAGTCCGCGATCTTCGAGCAGTTCACCGTGCGCATCGCGCTGCCCAAGGCCCGCCGGGTGCTGGCCGAGCCGCAGAACGACGCCGCCGTGGAGCTGCCGCGCTGGCACGCCGTGGTGAACCACGAGTCGGGTGTCCGGCCGGGCAACGAGATCGCGCGCATCCCGGACGCCACCGGCCGGGGCTCGTTCGACCGGCTCCAGGCCGAACTGCACGGCCGCCGCCCGCCGGAGCTGACCGAGCCGATCCTGTTCGACGGCAGCAAGGTGCCGAACCTCCAGGCGCTGCCGGACTTCCAGGCACTGACGCCGTCCGACGGCAGCCCGACCGTGCTGCTCGGCCAGGTGATCGACGTGGCGGGCAGCGCGGCCAAGGTGCGGTTCGCCCGCACGCCCGGACGCAACATCGCGGTGCTCGGCTCGCTGGCCGAGGACGCGGCCGGCGTGCTCGGCGGCGCGGCGATCTCCCTTGCCCGGCAACACGAACCGGGCGTGGCGCAGTTCAGCCTGGCCTGCCTGGCCGAGGACGCCTGGCCGTACGCGGACAAGCTGTGCAAGCAGTTGCAGAACGCGGGCCACTCGGCCGACCTGCTCGGTCTCGACGGCATCCGCGACCTGCTGGACGCCACGGCGGCCCGGCTCACCGCGTCCATCACCGGCGAGACCGGCGCGCCGCTGGCACCCCACTACCTGGTGGTCTACGCGGTCGACGGCGCACACACCTTGCTGGAGAACAAGAACGCCGCGCGGTTGTCCGGAGTGGACAGTCTGCGCACGGTGCTCAAGCACGGTCCGGAGAACCGCACCCACCTGCTCGGCTGGTGGCGCGGGGTGCAGCGGCTGAAGAACAGCCTGCCGCCGGGCGTGTACGACGACATCGGCGCGTGGCTGGCGTTCGACGTCCAGGGCAAGGAACTGCTGTCGTTCGGGCCGGAGCAGGTCATGGCGTGGTCACCGCGACCGCGGCGGGCGCTGTTCTTCGACCGGTTCGAGCACTCCCGACCGCAGGTGGTCATCCCGTTCGACACCGGGGAGGAATCATGATCGGCCATGTTCCGGTGGTACCCGCGCAGCGCAGCGGCGACGGCGGGCCGGAGGTGTCGGAGGTGCCGACCGTCTCGGCGGTCGAGCGGTACAAGGAGATCGCCTCGCTGGCGGGTGGGGCCGTGACCCGGATGCGCGACCAGGACCGGGACCGGGTGCGCGAACTGCTGGCGCACCTGGCCGCGTCGCAGGACCGGATGGCGGACCTGATCGAGCAGGAGAAGCTGACGCAGATCGGCGTGCGGCTGTTGTGGGAGGCGGCCGTCGAGCTGCTGTGGGAGGAGCGGTGGATGCAGATGAAGCCGATCCCCGAGCCGGACGAATCCGTGCCGCCGCGTGACCAGCACGACTACCTGCTGGCGATGGACGTGGCCTACCAGGCGCTGGAGGACACCCTCCAGAAGCGCGGCCTGCTGCGGCGCAAGGGTTCCTAGCCCGTCCTCGGGTCTGGCAGGTCCGGTTCCTGGAACGTCCAGGACAGCGAAATCGTGGCCTCGGTGTCCGCGTTGGAGCGGGCGTAGGTGGCCAGGGCGGCGGTGTTGTCCGGTTCGGTGCCGGTGAACGCGCCGATGCAGCCGCGTTCCCTGGCCAGCGCCAGCAGCGCGTTCATCAAGGCCGTGCCGATGCCCTGGCGCTGGAATTCCTCGTCCACGCCCAGTTCGTAGACGAACATCTCGGTGCCCTTGTCCGGGTGCGTGGTCTCCACCCCGGTGACGAAGCCGGCGGGCCGGTCGGCCACGTACGCGACGAGCAGGTGGTGCCGATCGTCCGCCAGGAAGCGGCGCGTCGCGTCCGGCAGCGGTGGGTCGTCGAAGAGGTGCGTGGCCTCGATCACGGCGTCGTACGAGGTCACCCGCCGGATGTCCATGCCGGCGAGGGTAGTCCGTCGGCGATGATGCGGTCATGCGTGTTTTGCGAAACCCGGACGAGGTGGCGGCGGTGAACCCGGACCCGCTCGTCCGTTGGGCGGCCCAGTGTCTGCTGCCTGGCAGAGGCGGTGTGGCGTGGGCGCACGGCGAGGCGGTCGGCGTGCTCGCGCCCGCGTTGAACCGTTTCGACCGGTTCGTGCTGGCCGGTCCCGTCGAGGACGTCGCGGTGATCCTGCGAACCCGTGGCCGCCCCGACTTCCGCCCGCTGGTGACCACGGAGACCGCCGCCGGGCTGCCCGGGTACGAGCGGTTGGCCACGTTCGGCTGGATGGAACGCGACGGCTCCCTGGACGCCCCGGACCTGGGCTGGCTGCGCGAGGACGAGTGGGACGACGTGGAGTCGTTGCTGCGCAAGGCGAGCCCCGACTCGTTCGTCCGACCGTACGAGCCGGGCCCGCGCCGCTGGACCGGGATCCGAGCGGAGGACGGCACCCTGGTGGCGGCCGGCGCGGAAGCCTGGTCCGCGCCCGGGATCGGTTTCGTCGCGGGCGTGGCCACCCACCCCGACCACCGGGGCCGGGGCCTGTCCACCTCCGTCTGCGCCTTCCTCACCGGCGCGTTGCTGGCGGAGTCGGGCAGGTGTGCCCTCATGGTGGACGGCACGAACACGGCCGCGATCAAGGTCTACGAGCGTCTCGGCTACCGGTACCGGAGCGTCACCGCGTTGAGGGACGCAGGTCACACCGGCAGACCGGAACACCGTGCGGACGAACCGGGGTTGACGCTGACATGACCGTGCCGAGCACCGCGCTGGAGATCCGTCTCGCGTCCCGCCCACAGGGCTTCCCGACGCCGGAGAACTTCGAGTTGGCCGAAGCGCCGGTGCCGACACCGGGTGCCGGGCAGTTGTTGGTGCGGAACCTCGTGATGAGCGTCGACCCGTACATGCGGGGCCGGATGAACGACGTCAAGTCGTACACCGAGCCGTTCCAGGTCGGTCGGGCGCTCGACGGTGGCGCGGTCGGCGAGGTGGTCGTGTCCGGCGTCGAGGGCTTCGCGCCGGGCGACAAGGTGCTGCACGGCCTCGGCTGGCGCGAGTACGCCCTGGTGGAGGCGGAACACGCGGTCAAGGTCGACCCCGACCAGGCACCGCTCGGTGCGTACCTGGGTGTGCTCGGTATGCCGGGGCTCACCGCGTACGTGGGCCTGTTGGACGTGGCGCAGTTCAAGGAAGGCGAGACGGTCTTCGTCTCCGGTGCGGCGGGTGCGGTCGGCCAGGTCGCCGGTCAGATCGCGAAGCTGCGTGGCGCGAAGCGCGTCATCGGCAGCGCGGGCACCGACGAGAAGGTGGCCTACCTGCTTGAACTGGGCTTCGACGCGGCGTTCAACTACCGCAACGGCAACGTCGCCGACCTGTTGGCGGAAGCCGCGCCGGAGGGTATCGACGTCTTCTTCGACAACGTGGGCGGCGACCACCTGGAAGCGGCGATCGGCTCGTTCAACTCCTACGGCCGCGCGGCGCTGTGCGGTGCGATCTCGGTCTACAACGCGACGGCGTCCACCCTGCCGCCCGGCCCCCGCAACCTGGGCCTGGCGGTCGGCAAGCGCCTGACGTTGCGCGGCTTCCTCGTCCTCGACCACGGCCACCTGCGGGAACAGTTCACCGACGAGGTGGGCGCCTGGATCGCCGCCGGCAAGCTCCGCTACACCGAGACCATCACCGAGGGCGGCGTGGCCAAGGCTCCGGAAGCGTTCCTCGGGATGCTCCGTGGTGCCAACACCGGCAAGGCGCTCGTCACGTTCTAGAGCAGGCGAAATACGAACGGCAGAAGTGCCGGCGCTCGGTCAGCTCAACCACTGCACGAGCAGCAGGTGGACTTCGCGCTGTTCTTCAAGGATCAGGTAGACCACCTGGCCCGCACCGTCCGTGCCGAAGTTCCAGTAGCGCACGGCGGCGTCGGGGTTGTCCTGGTGCTGCGGACGGCCGTTCCACGGCTTGAGCTCCAGGACCGCGAGCACTTCGGCGTACGCGTCGAGTGCTTCGAGCGGGAGCGCGGCCACCTGGTCGAGAGTCTCGGGGTCCGGCACGATCCGGTACAAGGCTAGTGGGCCTGCCGTTCCCGGATCAGCGCCTTCATCTCGTCCAGGGTTCGGGCATCGGGGTTGGCACCGCTGCGTTGGATCTGCTCGGCCTTGGCCAGCATCCGGTAGTACGAGCCGGGGTCGCGCAGTTCACGGTAGGCGATGTGCCGCCACTTGCCGAGCAGCTCGAACACCCCGACCAGATCCTTGGCCCGCTTGGCCTCTTCGAGCGCCAAGTCCCACTCGCGGTCGAACTCTGCGGTCAGCATCGGAGTCAGGCACGCCCGAATGGCCACCGGGTCCGCCGCAGGCGCCACCGGCTCACCACCATGGGGCCACGCCTCTGCCGGAGAAACCATGACACCACGATAGCCGCTCCGACGCTAAACCAGTTCACCGTTCCGGGCGACGACGTTGCCCTTGTGGATGACCAAGGTACGTGGAGCGCGGTCCATCACGGCCGCCGTCACCGTGTCGCCCGGAACCACCACCAGGTCCGCCGGTGAGCCCTCCGTCAGCCCATGGGGCAGGCCGATGACGGACGCGCCACCCCGGGTCGCGATGTCCACGCACATCTCGATCAACGCGTCCTGCCGGAACCCGCTCCGAAACGCCAACTGCCAAGCCCGATCCAGCATGTCCCCGTTGCCATACGGCGACCAGTAGTCCCGCATCCCGTCCTGCCCCAACCCCAGCCGCACCCCGGCCCACCGCAACTGCCGCAACGGCAACGGCTCCCGCAACTCTTGCCACTCCCGCATTCGCCTATCCAATT
>CBHFOL010000226.1:0-13482 GCA_965995405.1 uncultured Saccharothrix sp. | reverse complement strand
CCTGCTCCGACCGCACCGGGAACCCGTAGCGGCGCTCGGCGACGTCGATCCAACCATCCAAAGTGGACGGAACGGCCGGATCCAGCCGCACCCTCGGTGGCAGCGCGAAACCCGTTGCGGGGAAAGCCGGATCGTCGCCCGCGGTCGCCATGAACGAGGCTGCGTAAGGAAGCTCGTCGTCCGCCACGGCCACCGGCAGCGGCAGCACGACCAGGTCGTCCCGGGACAGCTGCCTGTCCTCCGTCGGGCTCAACGACACCGTCGCCGCGAGGTGGTCCATGTACGAGGCGATCAGCTCGGCGTCGTTCACCGCCCCCATCGCCAGAAAAGCCGTCCGCACGGCCGGGGCCGCCGCCAGCGCCACCCACTGCTCCCGCAGCGGCCCGTGCGCGAACCGCTGCCGCACCGCCTCCGCCGCCAGCGCCGCCGGCAACGCGTGATCCAGCGCCTGCTCCGCCAGCACGCGCCGCTGCGCCTCGTCGGTCGACGCCGCACGTCGCCGCAGCAGCGCGTCGGCCCGCCACCACGCCGTGCCCAGCGCCACGTGCCACAGACCGGCCCGCGAGGCGGTCTCCGTCGCCTCGCCGTAGCACTGGTCCGCCGCCGCGAACTCCCCCACCGCCTCCAACGCCGAGCCCCGCACCTGCTGGAACGCGATCCGCTCGGCCGGCGTGGCGGAGTCGCCCAGCGCTTCCAGCACGCCGTCGAGCAGCGCCAGCGCCGCACGCGGCCGGCCCCGGCCCATCTCCACGGCGGCCCGCCCGTGCCGGCAGACGACCAGCCGACGCCGGTCGCCGATCGCGTTCAGCAGCGCCTCGGCCTCGTCGTAGAGCGTGGCGGCCCGGTCGTTGTCGACCTCCAGATACGCGAGCCGGGCCAGGCTGAGCACGGCGGTGGCCTGGGTGTTCACGTCGCCCGTCGCCTGCGCCAGGTCGCGGGCCAGGCCGTGGTGCTCCGCGCTGCCCGCGTTGTCCCCGGTCAGGTTCGCGATCTCGGCGAGTGTCGTGTGCACGAACGGAGCGAGCTGCGGTGCCGTGGCGTAGGCCAGGTCCAGCGCGGTGCGCGCCTCGGCGGCGGCCTCGCCGAACCGGCCGGCCGCCGCCAGCACGGACGCCCGCACGGCCACGATCGACGGCTGCGCACCGGCCAGCCCGACCGCCTCGTCCAGGTCCGCCAAGGCTTCGTCGAGCCGCGTGACGTGCCTCAGCAGTTCCGCCCGCGAGACGAGGGCGTTCACCAGCACCCCGGACGTCCCGTACGCGTCGCCGACCCGCGCCAGCACCTCCCGGCCCGCCGTCACGGCCTCTCCGGCCCAGTACAGGGACTGCTCGGCACCCGTCAGGTTGCCCGCGACGGCGGCCCGGCACACCAGCGCCTCGACGTCGTCCGAGCCCTCGGTCTCCGCGTACGCGGCCCGGAACGCCGCCAGCGCGCCCGCCATGTCCCCGGATGCGGCCAGCATCGCGCCCTGGCTGTTCAGGGCGACGCAGCGGTGCCAGCGCGGACCGATCGTCCGCACACCCTCCGGAGCTTCCACGAACTTCCGGTATTCGGCGGCACGTTCCGCGTCGCCGGCGGCCTCCGCGATCCCCACCAGGTTCGTGTACGCCTGCGCCGTGAGCTGCGGCGCGTGGGCGGTCGCGAGTTCAACGGCGGCCAGTGCCTCGGACTCGGCTTCGGCGAGCCGCCCGGCGGCCATCAGCAGGCCGGTGCGCACGTTGCGCAGCACCGCCTGGTGGGCCGGGTCGGCATCGGCCAGCCCGCGTTCGGTGTCCTGCCACGCCTCGTCCCACCGGCCCAGCCGCATCAGCACGTCGGCCCGGGACGCCAGCACGACGGGCAGTTGCTCCCGCACTGCCAGCCCGACCGCCTCGGTGAGCAGCCGCGCCGCCCGGTCCGGATCGCCGGTCAGGTCGACCGTGCCGGCGAGGTTGACCAGGGTGGCCGCCCGCTCGTTCCCCGCCGCCACCCGGTACGCCGCCTCGAACGCCGCGCGGGCCCGCGCGAAGTCACCACCCTGGGCGAGCAGCACGCCCTCGTTGTGCAGCCGCTTCCACTTGCTCAACGGCGACCCGCCAGACGTTCGGTGAGGGTCGCGGTCGGCGAGTCCGTCCGCGACCGGGCGTAGGCGACGAGTTCGGCCCGCCGCGCCGGGGCGTCCGGGTCGAATTCCCCCGGTGGCACGGCGAAATCCGGCGCGTAGACGGTGAGCCGACGTTCGGCGGGCGGCATCAGCAGCACGGTCGGCGGGACCGGGACGCGGCCGGTGCGCCACCCCAGCCCGTCCGTGCCGTCCAGCACGACGTCCACCGCGCCGAACCGGGCCGCCAGCCGCACCTCGGGCCGTGGCCCGGCCGGCACCGTGACGTCCAGGAACGTGCCGCCCGCGCGGCGCACAACGGCCCACCGCGCCTCGGCCGCCGCGTCCACCGCACCCGCGGGCACCAGCGCCCAGTCCACCGGTTCGGCTCCACTGTGGACGGTCACCCCGGCGTCACCGGACGAATCCCCGGCGGCCAGGGCGAATTCCGCCCGGGTCGGCACGACCGCCGGCGAAAGCACCACCCCGTAGTCCTCGGCGAGCGCGGCCAGCCGTTCGGACAGGCCGGGCACCGCCGGGTCGGCCGGCACCGCCGCGAGCGCCCGTTCCGCCGCGTCCTCGTCGTCCAACAGGTGCTCGACCCGGCACACGGCAACGGCCAGTTCGGCGTGCAGCACAACGGGATCGAGCGCCGGCACACCTGCCGTGTCGGAGGCCGGCCACCACGCCCGCGCCCAGCCCAGCTGCGCGACGACCCGCCCATCCGGCCAGTCACTGCCCTCGATCTCGGCCGCGGCGCCGAGAATCCCGGCCGCCGCCTCGGCCCCGTACACCTCCCACAGCCAGTCGGCGGCCCGCGCCGGATCGTGGATCCGGGCGGCCGGACCGTTGTCCGCCAACACATCCCACGCCAGCAGCGCGCCCCGTGCCTCCAGCAGCGCAGTCCGCTCGGGGTGCGGCGGCCAGTCGCCGACCTCGATCCCGGACGCCGAGCGCGACACCCTCATCCGGCGGCCCGCCGTTCCAGCGCCGACCGCAGCCGGTCCCGCTGGTCCAGGATCACCGACCGCAGCACGCCGTCCAGCACGTCCCACAGCCCGTCCGCCGACACCGGCTCCCGCCGCAGCTCACGGCCGTGCGTACGGACCCACAGCCGCCGCAGGTATGCCCCCCGGACGCCGTGGACGTCCGCCCGGACCCCCTCCGGCACGGCGGACGGCATCCGCAGCACCCGCCGCACGTAGGCCTCCCGCTCCCAGCGCGCCCGCAGCCGCGCCGCCGCGTCCCCGGCGACCACACCGTCCAGCCCGGCGGCGGCCTCCCGTCCCAGCACCATGACGACCCGGCTCTCCTCGTCGGCCAGCTGCCACGGCCGGGCCGAGCGGGCGATCTCCAGCCGCACCAGCTCCGGCACGTCGTCCAGCGCGTCCCGGTGCGCGTTGGTCAGCGGCACGAACAGCCGTTCCACGATGGACCGGTCGAACGGCCGGGGCAGGTTCTGCTTCGACGCCGTCTCCCCCAGCTCGGGCCGCGCGGGCAGGTCCCGGTCGGACAGCCCGTGGGCACGCGCCGCACCCGGCTCGACCAGCCCGTCCGCGCCCCGACTGCCCGCCCGGTCGGCCACCAGCGCGGCGAACAGCCGCCGGTCCGGGTCGGTGGCGCAGGTCGCGAGGAACCCGTCCGGATCGACGGTCGCCGGCCCCACCGGATCGGGTTCCGCCGACCACTCGGCCGCCAGCAGCCGGGCCAGCCCGGACGCCCGCGCCGGATCGGTGACGAACCGGCGCAGGCCCGCCACGGTCGGCCCGTCCTGCCCGTGCACCTCGGCCAGCACGGCGGCGGCCCGGTCGGCGGCGGCCGGGTCCAGGCGCGGGTCGCCGTGCGCGGAGGCCAGCTCGTAGCAGCGCTGGAAGTACAGGTCCTGCGGGTTGCCGTCGGTGATGCCGGCCCGTCGCCGGGCCTTTTTCAGCACCGTGAACCAGGCGGCGGTGGCGGCCAGCACCGGCCCGGCCGCCACGATCCGGTCCTGGAGCGCTTCGGCGTGCTCGGCGGGCACCGCGCCGGCGGCGAATTCCGGGTTGAGCACCGGGCGCAGCACCAGCGGGTCGAGGATGAGCTTCACCGTGCGGGCCAGCGGGCGGCCCGCCTCGTTGCCCAGGGGCGCGACCGCGTCACCGAGCCGGGACCACGCCCGGTCGATCAGCAGCCCCCTCGGCGACGCCGCCTTCGCGACCGCCCGCGCGCCTGTGCTCACGTCGCGCAGCCTAGCCGGTCCGGTGTCCGGGCAGGTCGGAGACGGTACGGACGCGATTCCTGTGATCGGTAGGCGGGCCGGGTGCCACATGCTGTGCACCATGAAGATCCAGCCCGGAGCGCCCCTCCACCAGACGCCGCAGGCTTACTACCCGGTCGCGCCGTACGAGGTGCCGCGCCGGAAGCTGAGGCGCCTCCCGTTCCTCTTCCTGATCCCGATCGTGCTGTTCGCCACGCTGTTCTTCGGCGGCTCCTACCTGGTGTCGCCCGAACCGGACATCGAGGTGCAGCCGGGCATCGGGTTCGCCACCGTCTCCGGCCGGGACGCGGTCCTCGTGCCCTACGACCGGCACGGCCCGCGCGGCATGTTCCAGCTGATGTTCCAGGACATGTTCCAGGTGCGGCTGGCCGCCCGGGACGCCGGGACCGGCGACCTGCTGTGGGACACCCAGCTGTCCGACGACCTGATCTGGGAGGCGTCCGTGCTGGCCTCCGGCGACCGGTACGCCTACGTGGCCACCGACTCCGGCCTGGTGGTGCTGGACCTGGCGAACGGCGCGAAGGTCGCCGAGCGGGACGGCATCGAGGGCCTTGGCCAGTCGTTCATCGCCGCCCGCTGGGCCTACCGCTACGACGCCACGAACCGCCGGGTGGTCGCCATGGGCGGCGACGGCCAGGTCCGGCTGATCACCCTGGACACCGCGACCGCCTCCCCGGCCGACCCGGCGACCGCCGCCCAGTGGGCCCCGCAGCTGACCGAGCGCACCCAGTCCCGGCCCGGCAACACGGTGTCGCGGGCCAAGCTCGGCGACCAGCTGGTGGCGCTGGCCGCACGGCCCGGCGGCGGTCCGGGGCACCTGCTGGTCCGGATGGCCCCCGACGGCGAGGCGACCCCGATCGGCGACACCGTGTTCCAGCAGGCGAGCATCGTCGTCGACGACGCGGAAGTGCCCGCCGGTTCGGCGACCGAGCACCTGCTGGTGGTGCACAACCGGGCCGTGAACGACACCACGAAGGCGCTCAGCGCGGTGTCCCTGGCCACCGGCGAGGTCACCGCCACCATCCCGATCGAGTCCACCTCGTTCGGCACGCCGGTGATGAGCCCACGCGGCGTCACGGCGATCGGCGTCGGCCCGACCGTGGCCGAGCTCACCCCTGATGGCAGGCTCACCGCACTGCCGGTCGGCTCCGCCGACTTCTTCGGCAACCCATCCTGACCCACCGAATTCCTTCCGACGAAAGGACGACGACATGAAGGTCTTCGCCTGGGTGATGCTGCTGGTCGAGATCGTCTGCACCATCTTCTACGTCCACAGCGGGCTCACCCTCGACCGCGAACTCCCCTGGCTGAACGGCTGGATGGCGGGGCCGATCGCGCTGTTGTTCATGACGCCGATCTCCTTCATCGTGCCGCGGATGATCGCGGGGGCCTCGCTGTCCGGCGGCGTGCCCAGGCAGTTCCGGGGTGCGCCGATCGGCATCGGCCGCATCACCGGCATCGCCCGCACCGGTCTCGTCGTGAACGGCCGGCCGCAGCTCGACCTCCGGTTGGAGATCGACACGCAGGACGGCCGAACGGTCGCCGGTATGGCCCGCCAGTTCGTGGACGTGCTCGACCTGCCCACCTTCCAGCCGGGGGCCGTCCTCCCGGTCCACTACCTGCCGGACGGCCGCGCGACGTTCGCCGCCGACGCCCTGCCGCACGAGCTCCAGGCCGCCATGGACCAGATCCAACTCGCGAAGGGCCTGGTCACGCCGAAGCAGCTCCACATCGCCCAGAACGGCATCGAGGCGCAGGCCGTGGTCCTGGCGATGGCCCCGACCGGCGAGGTCCGGCTGGACCGCTCGGTGGTCCACCTGACGCTGCGGGTCACCCGCCCGGACGGCTCGATGTTCGACGTGCCCCAGGAGAAGGCGGTGCCGTCGAACACGATCCCGCAGCTCCAGCCGGGCTCCGTGGTCCGGGTCAAGTACCTGCCCTACGACGAGTCGGAGGTCGTCGTGATCGCCCGGTTCGTGCCCTGAGCCGGGCCCGGCAACACGGTGTCGCGGGCCAAGCTCGGCGACCAGCTGGTGGCGCTGGCCGCACGGCCCGGCGGCGGTCCGGGGCACGTGCTGGTGGTGCACAACCGGGCCGTGAACGACACCACGAAGGCGCTCAGCGCGGTGTCCCTGGCCACCGGCGAGGTCACCGCCACCATCCCGATCGAGTCCACCTCGTTCGGCACGCCGGTGATGAGCCCACGCGGCGTCACGGCGATCGGCGTCGGCCCGACCGTGGCCGAGCTCACCCCTGATGGCAGGCTCACCGCACTGCCGGTCGGCTCCGCCGACTTCTTCGGCAACCCATCCTGACCCACCGAATTCCTTCCGACGAAAGGACGACGACATGAAGGTCTTCGCCTGGGTGATGCTGCTGGTCGAGATCGTCTGCACCATCTTCTACGTCCACAGCGGGCTCACCCTCGACCGCGAACTCCCCTGGCTGAACGGCTGGATGGCGGGGCCGATCACGCTGCTGGTCGTGGCGCCGATGCTCTTCAAGGTGGCGACCATGATCAACGGCGTCTCCCTGTCCGGCGGCGTGCACAAGCAGTTCCGGGGCGCGCCGATCGGCATCGGCCGGGTCGTCGGGGTCACCCGCACCGGCCTGGCGGTGAACGACCAGCCGCAGCTGGACATCCGGCTGGAGATCGACACGCCGGACGGCCGCACGTTCCTGGGCACCGCCCGCCAGTTCGTGGACGTCGTCGACATGGCCGCCGTGCAGATCGGGTCCACGCTCCCGGTCCGCTACCTGCCCGACGGCCGCGCCACCATCGCCACCGACGCCCCGCCGCACGAGCTCCAGGCCGCCATGGACCAGATCCAACTCGCGAAGGGCCTGGTCACGCCGAAGCAGCTCCACATCGCCCAGAACGGCATCGAGGCGCAGGCCGTGGTCCTGGCGATGGCCCCGACCGGCGAGGTCCGGCTGGACCGCTCGGTGGTCCACCTGACGCTGCGGGTCACCCGCCCGGACGGCTCGATGTTCGACGTGTCGCAGGAGAAGGCGGTGCCGCAGAGCGCGATCCCGCAGCTCCAGCCGGGCTCCGCGGTGCGGGCCAAGTACCTGCCCCACGACGAGTCCGAGGTCACCGTGATCACCCGCCTCGTGCCCTGAGTCCGGGAGCCGGCAGGGGTTCGGAGCAGCGCGGTGGGGACAATGGACCCGATCGCGCTGCGGAGGTGTGGTGGAGTTTCGTCTGCTCGGTGAAGTGGCGGCACGGGTGTCGGACGCCGACGTCGACCTCGGGCCGTCCATGCAGCGGTGCGTGCTGGCCGCGCTCGCCGTGGACGCGGGGCGGCTGGTGCCGGTCGAACGGGTGATCGAACGGGTCTGGGGCGAGGACCCGCCGCTGCGGGCGCGGGCCACGCTGTCCAGCTACATCTCGCGGCTGCGCCAGGTGCTGCCCGCCGGGCTGATCCGGTGGCGGTCCGGCGGTTACGTGCTGGACGTCGACCCGAAGGTGGTCGACCTGCACCGGTTCCGGGAGCTGCGGGCGGCCGGTGAGCTGGCCGAGGCGCTGGAGCTGTGCCGGGGCGAACCCCTGACCGGGCTGGACAGCGACTGGGCCGGCGCGGAACGGGAGCTGCTGCGGCAGGAGCGGCTGGGCGCCGAGCTCGACCTGGCGGACGTGCGGCTGCGCCAGGGGCAGGGCGAGGGGCTGGTGGCGTGGCTGGCGGGTCTGGTCGCCGCGCACCCGCTGGACGAACGGCTCGCCGGCCAGTACCTGCTCGCCCTCTACCGGGCGGGCCGGGTGGCCGACGCGCTGGAGCACTACCGCCGGGTGCGGCTGGCGTTGCGCGACCAGCTGGGCGCGGACCCGGGCGAGCCGCTGCGGGAGCTGCACCAGCGGGTGCTGGCGGCCGATCCGGGGCTGGAGCCGGCGGAGAGCGGTCCGGTGCGCGCGACGCCGCGGCAGCTGCCCGCCGCGCCCGCGCCGTTCGTGGGGCGGCTGGACGAGCTGGCCGCGTTGGACGGCCTCGACGGCACGGTGGTGATCTCGGCGATCGCGGGCACCGGGGGTATCGGCAAGACGTGGCTCGCGCTGCACTGGGCGCACCGCAACGCGCACCGGTTCCCGGACGGGCAGCTGTTCGTGGACCTGCGCGGGTTCGGGCCGGACGCCGAGCCGGTCGACCCGGCGACGGCGCTGCGCGGGTTCCTGGAGGCGCTGGGCGTCGACCGGGACCGCGTGCCGGCCGACCCGCAGGCCCGGTCGGCGCTGTTCCGCACCACCCTCGCCGACCGGCGGGTGCTGCTGGTGGTGGACAACGCGGCGGACACCGCCCAGGTCGTGCCGCTGCTGCCGGGCACGCGGTCGTGCGCGGTGCTGGTCACCAGCCGCAGCCGGCTGCCCGGCCTGGTCACCCGGCACGGCGCGCGGCCGTTGCCGCTGGACGTGCTGTCCGACGACGAGGCGCGGGCGCTGCTGGTGCGCCGGCTCGGCGCGGCGCGCACGGACGCCGAGCCCGCAGCGGTGGCCGAGCTGATCGCCCGGTGCGGCGGATTCCCGCTGGCGCTGGGCATCGTCGCGGGCCGCGCGGGCTCCCAGCCGGGCGTGGCCCTGGCCGCGTTCGCCGCCGAGCTGCGCGACCTCGGGCCGGCCGCGTTCGACGACGGCGACCCGACGGCCAGCCTGCCCGCCGTGCTGTTCTGGTCCTACCGGGCGCTGCCCGCCGAACAGGCGGCGGTGTTCGCGCTGCTGGGCATCGCGCCCGGCCCGGACATCGACGTGCACGCCGCCGCGAGCCTCACCGGCCTGTCCCCCGGCCCGGCCGGGGTGGCGCTGCGCGGGCTGCACCAGGCGTCGCTGGTGGACGTGGACCCGGCGGGCCGGTACCGGATGCACGACGTGGTGCGCGACTACGCCGCCGGACGTGCCCGTGAACACCTCGCCGACGCCGAGCGGGACGCCGCGCTGCGCCGCGTCGTCGACTTCTACCTGCACACCGCGCACGCCGGCGACCGGCTGCTGGACCCGCACCGCAACCCGGTGCCGCTCGACCCCGCCGGTATCGCTCCCCGGCCGCTGTCCGACGACGTGGCGGCCCTGGCATGGTTCGACGCCGAGCACCCGTGCCTGCTCGCGGCGCAGCGGGTGGCGGTGGCGCAGGGCAGGCACCGGGTGGTGTGGCAGCTCGCGTGGTCGCTGGTGACGTTCCACCGCCGCCGGGGCCGGTCTGCCGACCAGATCGCCGCCTGGGAGGCCGCGCTGGCCTCCGCCGGACACCTGCCCGAGCCGACCGCGCGGATCCAGGCGCACCGCCACCTCGGCCGCGAGTTCTCCGTCACCAACCGGCACGACGAGGCGCTGCGCCACCTGCACTCGGCGCTGGACCTGGCCGAGGGGAACCCGGCCCAGCAGGTCGTGACGCACTGGGCGCTCGGCTGGGCGTGGGAGATGCGCGGCGGCGACCGGAAGGCGCTGGAGCACGCCGTCCGCGCGCTGGAGCTGCACGACGGCCTGGACGACCCGATCGGCAAGGCCATCGCGCTCAACCAGGTCGGCTGGTACCGGGCGCGGGTCGGCGAGTACGACGCGGCCCGCGTCCAGTGCGAGGCCGCGCTCGCCCTGCACCGCAAGCACGACAACCGGGACGGCGAGGCGAACACGTTGGACAGCCTCGGCTACATCGACCACCACACCGGCCGGCACGCCGACGCCGCCGTCCACTACCGCGACGCCATCCGGCTCTACCGGGAGATGGGCGACAGCTACGAGACCGCGAGCACACTCAGCCGCCTCGCCGAGTCCTACGCCGCCCAGGGCCGGCACGGCGACGCGCGCGACGCGTGGCAGGAGGCGTTGGACCTCTACGTGGCCCAGGAACGCACCGCCGACGCGGACCAGATCCGGCACCGGCTCGACGCCACGCCCTGATCACGGCGTGGCATCCACAGGTCCGCGCAGGGCAGGACGGCGGACCCTCGGCCGGCACCGCGCAGATGCCATGTCGGCCGGTCGACGGAGATCGAAACCGGACACTCCGCCGCGAACGGCCGGTGCCGCACCCCGTCTTCCGAGGGTGCGGCACCGGATTTCGCGGGTCAGCCGGCGGACCCGGCGAACGGTGCGAGCAGTTCGTCCACAGTGGACAGACGCCCGTTCTTCACCACCATCCGGACGTCGGACAGCGCGTTCAGGTCACGGGACGGGTCGCCGCCGGTGATCACCAGGTCGGCCAGCTTGCCCTCCTCCACGCTGCCCAGGTCGTCCGCCACGCCGAGCTGCCGCGCGGACAGCAGGGTCGTGGCCTGGAGCGCCCGGAACGGGTCGATGCCGTACTTGCCCATCGCCCGCAGGTTGAGGTGCAGGCTCACCGCCATGCTGTCCAGCGGCGCGTCGGTGCCCACCAGCACCTGCCCGCCGGCGGCCAGCAGCCGGCTGATCAAGCCGACCTCGCGGCGGGCCTGCGCGGCCGAGCCGTCCAGGAAGCCGCACGGCCCCCGTCCCTGCGCGCACAGCAGTTTCGCTTGGATCGCAGCCTGCTCCTGCGGTGTGTACAGGGTGCGCAGCCGCCGGTCGGTGACCAGCCCGGGGTCGTCGGCGAGCGTCGAACTGGAGCTGAACAGCGTGGTGCTGAACGGCATCCCGCCGCGCGCCGCGAGTTGGATCACGTCCTCGTACGGCCCGCCGGGCGACGTGTCGCGGGCGTACGCGAAGCCCCACTTGGTCGGCCCGGCCAGGTGTTCCTTCATGTCCACGCCGTGCGTGAGCCCCGGGTTCAGGTAGTGCGAACTGGTCGGGATGCCCAGCCGGTGCGCCCGGCCGGCGACCTCGGCCTGCCAGTCGAACGGGAACCGCTCGTAGGTCTTGACCAGGTCGTAGTCCAGGTCGCGGACCCGGGACAGCTCCAGACCGAGCTGGTCCTCGCTGCGCACCGGACGCGCGAAGTCCCAGGTGACCCGGGAACCCTCCAGCATCTCGCCGGTCATGAAGAACCTCGGCCCGGTGCGGGCGCCGGCGTCCAGCGATTCGCGATCCTCCACGGCCCGGTGCGCCGGGTCGCCGGTGGAGCGGGTGCTGGTGATGCCGTACGACAGCAGCAGCCTGCCCAGCCGGTCGCCGACGAACTTGGACCGCAACTCCTGGTGGACGTGCATGTCGATCAGGCCCGGTGAGACGGTCAGCCCGCTCGCGTCCACGTACCGGGTGCCGTCCTTCGGCCGGTCCGGGCGGTGCGGCTCGATCTTCCGGATCCGGTTGCCCACCACCACGATGTCCATGTCGGTGCGCGGCTGGGGGTTGACGCCGTCCCACAGCCGGCCGGCGCGGATCACCAGGCCGGTGTCGTCCGGCCGGTCCCGGGTGTAGGTGAGCTGCACCGGCACGTCCTGCGGCTCTCCACCGTCCACAGTGGTCTTCCGGAGTTTGCCGTTGTGCAGGTACAGCAGGGTTTTCGCGTCGCCCCAGCTCGGCGCGTCACTCGCCTCGCGGGTGATCTGCCGGGCCGGGCCGGTCGGCTTGCCCGTCGGGTCGACCGGCAGCAGGTGGATGGTGCTGTCCAGCGAGAACGCCAGCCACCGCCCGTCCGGCGACCACAGCGGGCCGTCGTCGCCGCGCGTGGACACCGAGCCGAACGGGACGGGCTCGACGGTCCGGGTCGCGCCGGACGCCACGTCCACCAGCAGGATCTGGTTGCGTCGCGCGACGTTCGTGGTGAGCGCGATCGTGCGGCCGTCCGGCGACCAGCTCGGCCGGCCGGGCGCGTTCTGCGGCCCGAGCACGCGCCGCACCGCGCCGGAGGCGATGTCGATCACGTTGAGCTGGTAGTTCTGGTCCTCGAACGCGACCGCCTTGCCGTCCGGGGACCAGGTCGGCGCGATCTCCGCACCGGGCAACGAGGTCAGCCGCTGCTCCCGGTTGCCGGTCAGGTCCAGCACGTACAGGTCGACCGTGCCCGCCTTGTCGGACGAGTAGGCGATCCTGGTGCCGTCGCGCGACCACACCGGGTCGTTCTCGTAGGACCGGTCGGCGGTGATCTTCCGGGGTGTGCCGCCGATCGGCAGCAGCCAAAGGTCGTTCAGCGCCTTGAACACCACGGACCGGCCGTCCGGGGACAGCGCCGGGGCCACGATGCCGCGCACCTGGTTGGGACGCCCGCTGTCGAAGTCGTACTTCTTGCGCGGGTAGGGGTCCCGGTTCAGCTTGAACGTCGCGGTGAACGGGATCACCCGGGTGGCCCCGGTGTCGGCGTTGGACGCGGCGATGCGGCCGTTCCCGCCGTACACCAGTTCGTTCGCGGACACCCAGCGCGGCGGGAACGCGAACACATCGTTGTAGGTGCCTACCTGGCGCACGCCGCCGTTCTCCGCGACCGCGAGCGTGCGGGCGCCCTGGGCGGTGCGGACGAACGCGATCCGGCGGCCGTCGGGCGACCAGGAGGGCGCGGCGACGGTGACGCCCTGGGCGGCGGGGACCTGGGTGCGGACCGCACCCGTCGCCAGGTCGATGCTCTCCACCGTGTTGCCCCGGGTGTAGGCGATGGAACGCCCGTCTGGCGACCAGGCGGGCTGGGACTCGCGGGCGCCGGCGGTCGTGATCCGCTTGAGCGCGCCGGATTTCACGTCCACGGTCCAGATGTCCTCGGAGCCCTCGCGTTCCGAGCTGAACGCGATGCGGGTGCCGTCCGGCGACCAGGCCGGGTACGTGTCGTCGTACTCGCCGCTGGTCAGCTGCCGGGTGTCCTTGCCGTCGGAGGTCACGGTGCGGATGTGGAACATGCCCTGCGCGAAGGACTGGAGGGCGATCCGGCTCCCGTCCGGGGAGAACGCGGGCCAGAACGGGTCGAGGAAGTCCTCGCCGATCGCGGTCGCCTCGCCGCCGGCCTTCGGCAGCGTGAACAGCTGCCCCTGGAGGTCGAAGACGATCGAGCCGTCACGCGGGGACACCGCCACCGCGAGGTTCGTGCCCTCGCTGACGGTGACGGAGGTGGAGGGTCGGCGGGCTTCGGCGGTGGACGCCGACGACACGGCCAGCACGCAGGCCAGCGCCGCGACGCCGAGTCGTCGGGGTATCGCAGTACGCATGCCAGAAACTCCTTGCGCGAGCCGCGGGCCCGCCCGGACGCCCGGGGCGGACCCGGGCGAGGTACGACACCGAACGCGCGCCGGACCGTGACGGGGGAACGAGGGTAAGCGG
>CBHFOL010000225.1:0-13483 GCA_965995405.1 uncultured Saccharothrix sp. | reverse complement strand
CCCTCCACCCAGGCGTCGCTGCGGACGGTCGTGCGCGCGGGGCTGCCCGCGGTGCTCACCGTGCACAGCGTCTGGGGCGGCGCGGAGCGCGCGTTCGCCGGGCTCGACCGCGTGGTCCGCTGGTCCCGCTGGCCCGTGCTGTGGTCGGCCGTGAGCGAGCTGACCGCCGCTCCCCTGCGCCGCATCGTCGGCGACCACGGCGAGGTCGTGGTGCTGCACAACGGCCTCGACCTCGACGCGTGGCGCGTCCCGCGCACCGAGCGCGCCGACCGCATGGAGGGCTCGGCCGTCCACGTCGTGGCCGCGACGCGGTTCGCGCCGCGCAAGCGCGTGCTGCCGTTCCTCGAGGTCGTGCGCGACGCCGTCGCGCGCCTCCCCGAGGGGGCGCTGCACGTGACGCTCGCCGGGGACGGCCCCGAGCTGGCCGACGCGCGGCGCTTCGTCACCGAGCACGGGCTGGGGTCGGTCGTGTCGCTCCCCGGCCGCCTCGACGCGACGGGCCTCCAGCGGCTCTACGCGCGCGCCGACGTGTTCGCCGCGCCCGCCGTCGAGGAGGCGTTCGGCATCGCCGCGCTCGAGGGCCAGGCCGCCGGGCTGGCGGTGCTCACGCGCTCGCAGTCGGGCGTCGCGGAGCGCCTCACCGACGGCGTCGACGCGCTCGTGGCGGACGACGACGCCGGCCTCGCCGACGCGCTCGTGCGTCTCGCGACCGAGGACGGCCTGCTCGACCGGATCGTCGCCCACAACCGGGACGTGCCGTCGTCGGCGGGCTGGCCGCGCGTGCTCGCCGACGTGGAGCGGGCATACGAACGGGCCGCGACGATCGCCGTGGATCGTCGGGCCCGCCCGTCCCGCTAGGGGGTCACTCCCACTCGATGGTGCCCGGGGGCTTGCTGGTCACGTCGAGCACTACCCGGTTGACCTCCGCCACCTCGTTGGTGATCCGGGTGGAGATCCGTTCCAGCACGTCGTAAGGGAGACGGGTCCAGTCGGCCGTCATCGCGTCCTCGCTGGAGACCGGGCGGAGGACCACCGGGTGGCCGTAGGTCCGGCCGTCGCCCTGCACGCCCACGCTGCGGACGTCGGCGAGCAGCACCACCGGGCACTGCCAGATCGCGCGGTCGAGCCCGGCGCTGGTGAGTTCCTCGCGGGCGATCGCGTCCGCCTTGCGGAGGATGTCCAGGCGTTCCGCCGTCACCTCGCCGATGATGCGGATGCCCAGCCCCGGGCCGGGGAACGGCTGGCGCTGGACGATGGTCTCCGGCAGGCCCAGTTCCGTGCCGACCCGGCGCACCTCGTCCTTGAACAGCGCCCGCAGCGGCTCCACCAGGGTGAACTGGAGGTCGTCCGGCAGGCCGCCGACGTTGTGGTGGCTCTTGATGTTCGCCGTGCCCGCACCGCCGCCGGACTCGACCACGTCCGGGTACAGGGTGCCCTGGACCAGGAACTGGTAGTCGCCCTCGGCCTTGAGGTCCCGTTCGGCCTGTTCGAAGACCCGGATGAACTCCCGGCCGATGATCTTGCGCTTCTCCTCCGGGTCCGTGACGCCGGCCAGCGCGTTCAGGAACCGCTCCCGTGCGTCGACCGTCACCAGCTTGACGCCGGTCGCGGCCACGTAGTCACGCTCCACCTGGGCCCGTTCACCCGACCGCAGCAGGCCGTGGTCGACGAAGACGCAGGTCAGACGGTCACCGATGGCCTTCTGCACGAGAGCCGCCGCGACGGCGGAGTCGACGCCGCCGGACAGGCCGCAGATGGCCTTCCCGTCGCCGATCTGCTCACGGATCCTGGTCACCTGCTCGTCCACGATGGACGACGTCGTCCACTGCGGACGGATGCCGGCGATCTCGTGCAGGAACCGCCGCAGCACCTCCTGGCCGTGCGGCGAGTGGCCGACCTCCGGGTGGTACTGCACGCCGGCGAAGCGACGCTCGCGGTTCTCGAAGGCGGCGACGGGGGCACCGTCACTGGTCGCGGTCACCGTGAAGCCCTCGGGGGCCTCGGTCACGCAGTCGCCGTGGCTCATCCACACCGGGTGGGTGCCGGGCAGTTCCTCGTGCAGCAGGCCGGCCTCGGTGACGGCCAGCTCGGTCCGTCCGTACTCCCGCGTCCCGGTGTGCTCCACGGTGCCGCCGAGCGCGCCCGCCATGGCCTGGAATCCGTAGCAGATCCCGAACACCGGAACGCCGATCTCGAACAGCTTCGGGTCGACCTGAGGGGCCCCCGGCTCGTACACACTTGACGGCCCACCGGACAGCACGATGGCGGCCGGATCCCGCTCCGACAGCTCCGCCACGGACACCGTGTGCGGCACGACCTCGGAGTACACCTGCGCTTCCCGCACACGACGGGCGATCAGCTGCGCGTACTGCGCACCGAAGTCGACGACCAGAACTGGGCGGTTGCTGCTATCAGACACGGCTGACATGGTCTCAGACCTGCACCGGATCCTCAGAACGGCCTAGGTTGTGCCCTATGGACGCGACCACCCCGCAGCCACGGCCCTGCTGGATCGCCGGACGCCCGGAGCAGGGCACGCAGGCCATCACCGTCTACCACCCCTTCGACGGCACGGAGGTGGCCTCGGTCGCCGTACCCGGCCCGGACCAGGTGGAACGGGCGGTCGCGGCGGCGGCCGGGGTGGCCCGGGAGTTCCGCCGCACGCCGGCGCACGTCCGAGCGGAAGCTCTGCTGCACGTGTCCCGGACGCTGGCGGACCGGGTCGAGGAGATCGCGGAGACCATCACCGCCGAGAACGGCAAGCCGTTGAAGTGGGCCAACATCGAGGTGGCCCGCGCGGTGAACACGTTCCGGTTCGCCGCCGAGGAGGCCCGCCGGTTCACCGGCGACCTCCAGCGGCTGGACACCGACGCCAACGGCGAGGGCCGGCTGGCGCTGGTCCGCCGCGTGCCGCGCGGCCCGGTGCTGGCCGTCGCGCCGTTCAACTTCCCGCTGAACCTGGTGGCGCACAAGGTCGCGCCCGCCCTCGCGGTGGGCGCGCCGGTGATCGTGAAGCCCGCGTCGGCCACGCCGCTGTCGGCGCTGCTGCTGGGCGAACTGCTCGCCGAGACGGACCTGCCGGAGGGCGTGTTCTCGGTGCTGCCGGTGCGCGGCGCGGACATGAAGGCGCTGGTGACCGACGACCGGCTGCCGGTCATCTCGTTCACCGGGTCCACGTCGGTCGGCTGGTCGCTGACCGACGCCGCGCCGCGCAAGCACGTGCTGATGGAACTGGGCTCCAACTCGGCCGCGATCGTCTGCCCGGACTGGCCGGACCTGGACTGGGCGGCGTCCCGGATCGCCGTGTTCGGCAACTACCAGGCGGGCCAGTCGTGCATCGCCGTGCAGCGGGTGCTGGTGCACCGGGACGTGGCGGCGGACTTCGTGCCGAAGCTGGTGAACGCGGTGCGCGCGCTGCGGACCGGCGACCCGCACGACCCGGAGGTCGAGGTGGGTCCGCTGATCGACGAGGACAACGCCCGCCGCGTCGAGGAATGGGTGGCGGAGGCCGTGTCGGCCGGTGCGACGCTGCACGTCGGCGGTGGCCGGGACGGGACGACGGTGCAGCCGACGGTCGTGCAGGACGTGCCCGAGTCGGCGCGGCTGTGGCACCAGGAGGTGTTCGGGCCGGTGCTGGCGGTGTCCGTGGTGGACTCGGTGGACGAGGCGTTCGAGCAGGCCAACGCCACCGACTACGGGCTCCAGGCCGGGGTGTTCACCCGGGACGTGACGGTGGCGTTCCAGGCGGCGGCCGAGCTGGAGGTCGGCGGGGTGATCATCGGCGACGTGCCGTCCTACCGGGCCGACCAGATGCCGTACGGCGGGGTGAAGGGGTCCGGCACCGGGCGTGAAGGTGTGCGTTCGGCGATGGAGGACTTCACCGAGGAGCGGACCATGGTGCTCACCGGCATCAGCCTCTGAACCTGTTCGCCCGGCCGGCGCTCAGTTCCCGGCCGCGCCCTTGGCCAGCATGAGCAGGCCGTCCACCAGGTCGTCGGTGCCGGACCCGGTCGCCAGGGCCCGCAGCTTGAGCCCCATCACCAGGCCGACCACGGCACCGGCGACCTTCTCCGCGTCCGGCACGCCCAGCGCGGTGAGCACGGACGCGGCGAGTTCGTCGTAGGCGGCGAAGCACTCGGCGGCGGCGGTGCGCAGTTCCGGGTCACGGCCCGCGTGCAGGTACAGCTCGTAGGGCGCGATGCGCTCGCTGTCCATCGGCACGGTGTCGGCGACCTGGCCGACCAGCTCCACCACCTGCTGGAGGTCGGCGCACTCGCCCCGGCTCTGCCGGGCCAGTTCGCCGAAGTGCTTGGTCTCCGCGGTGACGAAGTGCAGCAGGCTTGCCTTGAGCAGGTCCTGCTGGGTGGCGAAGTGGTAGGTCACCGAGCCCAGCGAGACGCCCGCCTCCTGCGCGATGCGCCGGTTGGTGACGCCCGCGACGCCGTCGTCGCCGATGATCCGCAGCACGGCGCTGATGATCCGCTGGCGGGTCTCGGCGGGTCTGGTCATGCCGCCATTCTCCCCTGCCGGCCGAGCACCGATTCCGACTGCGGCGTCAACGCGACCGGACTCGACATGCCACCCCCTGACCGCGCTACTGTTCGTTCGAACGAACAGTAGCGGCTCGACCGGCGTACCGGGTGCCGAAACCCGGGCTTCTGGGGAGGATCGATGCAGGTCAGAGGAACGACCGTGCTGTTGACCGGCGCGACCGGCGGACTCGGGCACGCGATCGCCCGCGCGCTCCACCGCCGGGGCGCGAAACTCGTGCTCACCGGCCGCAAGGCCGCCGAACTGGAGGCGCTGGCCGCCGAGACCGACGCCCGCGCCGTCGTCGCCGACCTGGCCGAGCCGGAGAGCATCCGGCACCTGGTCGCCGAGGCGGGCGACGTGGACGTGCTGATCGCCAACGCCGCCCTGCCCGCCAACGGCAGGCTGCTGGACTTCACGCCCGACCAGGTCCGCCGGGCACTGGCGGTCAACCTGGACGCGCCGATCGCCCTCACCCACGCCCTGCTGCCCGCGATGGTCGAACGGCGACGCGGCCACGTCGTGCTCATCGGCTCGCTGGCGGGCAAGGTGACGTCGGCCTACGCGTCCCTCTACAACGCCACCAAGTTCGGCCTGCGCGGCTTCGGGCTGGGCGTGCGGCAGGACCTGGCGGGCACCGGCGTGGGCGTCTCCGTCGTGCAGCCGGGATTCGTGCGGGACGCCGGGATGTTCGCCGACACGGGCGCGAAACCGCCCACCGGCATGGGGACCGTGTCACCGGAGCAGGTCGCGGCGGCCGTGCTGGACGCCGTCGAGCGCGACCGGGCCGAGGTGAACGTCGCGCCGCTCGCGCTGCGGGCCGCGAGCACGCTCGGCGGCGCGTTCCCCGGGTTCGCCGCCGGGTTGCAGCGGCGACTGGCGACCGACGACGTGCTGGAACGGATGGCCGAGACGAACCGGGAGAAGCGCTGATGACCGCGCCCGCCATGGACACCTCGGCGATACCCCACCCGCGCCGGCGGCTGCCGTTCCTCGGTGACGTGCTGGGCACCGGCCTCCGCACCCCGGTGCAGGACACGATGGCGCTCGGCCGGACCCTCGGGCCGATCTTCACCCGCCGGTTCCTGAGCCAGGAAGTCGTGTTCATCGGCGGTGGCGCGCTGACCGCCGAACTGGCCGACGAGACGCGGTTCGCCAAGCACCTGGGGCTGGGCGTGGAGGCGTTGCGCGGGCTCGGCGGCGACGGGCTGTTCACCGCGTACAACGAGGAGCCGAACTGGCAGGCGGCGCACGACGTGCTGCTGCCCGCGTTCACGCAGAGCGCGATGCGGGCGTACCACCCGGCGATGGTGGACGTGGTCGGCGAACTGGTCGGGAAATGGGACCTGGGCGGGGAAGTCGACGTGTCGGCGGACATGACGAAGCTGACCCTGGAGACGATCGGGCGGGTCGGGTTCGGGTATTCGTTCGAGTCGTTCCAGCGGGACCGGCCGCACCCGTTCGTCGCGGCGATGATCGGCTCGCTGCGGTACGCGCAGCGGCAGAACTTCCGGTTCCCGTTCGTCCCCAGGCGTTTCCGGCAGGCCGCCGAGGAGCGCAACCGGGCCGACATCGCGTACCTGACCGAGGTCGTGGACGAGGTGATCCGGAAGCGGCGGGGCACCGGGGGCACGGATCTGTTGGGGCTCATGCTGTCCTCGGGCACGTTGGACGAGGTGAACATCCGCAACCAGGTCATCACGTTCCTGATCGCCGGGCACGAGACGACGTCGGGCGCGCTGTCGTTCGCGCTGTACTACCTGTCCCGCAACGCTTCCGTGTTCGCGCGGGCGCGGGAGGAGGTGGACGGGGTCTGGGGCGGCGCGGAAAGCCCGGCGTTCGAGCAGGTGACCAAGCTGCGGTACGTGCGGCGGGTGCTGGACGAGGCGTTGCGGCTGTGGCCGACCGCGCCGGGGTACGCACGTCAGGCGAAGGCGGACACCGTGCTGGGCGGGCGGTACCCGATGCGGGCCGGGCAGTGGGCGTTGGTGCTGCTTCCCTTGGTGCACCGGGATCCCGCGGTGTGGTCGGACCCGGACGCGTTCGACCCGGACCGGTTCGCGCCGGAGCGGGTGAAGGCGCGGCCGGGACACGTGTACAAGCCGTTCGGCACCGGGGAGCGGGCGTGCATCGGGCGGCAGTTCGCGTTGCACGAAGCCACGTTGGCGTTGGGCGCGGTGCTGCGGCGGTACGACCTGGTGGCCGATCCGCGCTACCGGCTGCGGGTGGCGGAGATGCTGACGTTGAAGCCGGAGGGGTTCAGGCTGACGCCGCGCCGTCGGTGAATCCCTTGGCACGGCGCAGAGCGGCGTCCAGGTCGGCCGGGGCGACGGCGGCGAGGTGGCCGTCCGGGCGGATCAGGGCACCGTTCCGGACGGTGAAGTCCGGGCCGCTCCGCCGGCTGTCGTAGACGAGTTCGCCCGTGCAGCCGGGAGTGGTGAGGGGCGAGTCGCGGTAGGGGAACGGTTCGAACAGGCGGCCCGAGTCGATCTCGTCGGTTCGGCCCTGTTCCAGGACTTCGCGGCGGTGGGCGTGTTCCTCCGCCGTGCCGGGGACGAGGAACCGCATGGTCTGCCCGGTGACGCGGAGGTTTTCATCGGCCGCGGCGGCGCGTTCCTGTTCGTAGGACGGGAGAAGAGCGGGGCCGGCTTCGCCTGTTCGGTCCAGGGCGATCTTCCAGGTGGCGTTGTCGGCGTCGCAGATGCCGGAATTGAGGCCGCGCGCGCCGAACGGGCTCATCACGTGCGCCGCGTCGCCGACGAGGAAGGTGTTGCCGGCGCGTAACTTCGTGGCCCGGCGTTGGTGGAAGCGATAGGTGGACTGCCACCGCACCTCGTACGGGCGGTCGCCGGTGATCGCGCGGATGTGCTTGTCCGCCAAGCGGAATCCGGGTGCGACCTGCCAGTCGATGCGGTAGACGCCGTTCGGCTGCGGGTGCAGCAGCACCTGGCGGCCGGGGTTCCACGGCGGGTCGAAGTGGAACAGCCGCTCGGGCTCCTCGTGGCCGAGGTCGACCTCGATGTCCGCGATCACGAACAGGTCGTCGTAGGAGTGGCCGGGGAACCCGATGCCGAGCAGGTCCCGGACGGTCGAGCGGGCACCGTCGGCGGCGAGGCAGTGCGTGCCGGCGAAGGTCGAACTTTGCGTTGTAATCCTTACATCGCAAGCTTTGCTGATGCCGACGACCCGCTGGCCGTACCGGAGGTCGATCAGGGGCTCCGCCCGGACCCGCGCTTCCAGGATGCGTTCGACGTCGGTCTGCGGCGTGTTGACGAACGGCGGAAACCCTTGCCGGCGCGGGAGTTCGCGCACCGACACCTCGCGGTCGCGGTAGAACGTCCGCCCGCGGTACCAGGTCACCCCGGCGTCCGCGACGGCCTGTCCCGCGCCGACCCGTTCCAGGATGTTGAGGACGTCGTGCTGGATGCAGATCGCCCGACTGCCGACCGCACTCCGCGACTCGGCCGCCTCCAGCACCACACTGGGCACACCGGCCCGCGCCAACAACAACGCGGCCACCATTCCCACCGGCCCCGCACCGACGACGATCACCGGCAGGTCGGCCGCAGCGCGACCGGCCGCACCAGCAGCCCCGGCAACAGTCATGAGCCAGTCGACCACACCGCGACCGGACGCGCGACGGATCCCGTGCCGGTCACGGACGACCAGCACCCACACCAAGCCACACCGGGCCATCCCGCGCCGATCGCGGGCGAACCGACCGCATTGCGACGAGCCGCACCGGGTGCCCCGACAACCGCCGGAACACCCGATGCGCCCGGACTTCCCTATTCGTCGTCGGGCTCCCCGGAATCGTCCGGTGAACCCTTCCCACCGGTTCCGTCGTCCTGTCCGTTCTCCGCACCCTGGCCGCCGGCCCCGGATTTACCGGACGCCGCCTGATCGCCCGCGTCCGCACCGGCACCCGTGCCGCCAATCGGCGCACCCCAACCCATCACCGCGCCCCTAACACCGATCAAAAGCCGGTCACTTCCCCGGCCGAATCCGACACATCACCCACACACCCCGGCCACCACCACCGGGGTCACCGCAACGCCGCCCACACTTCACGATCGCGGTCGGCGGTCCAGATCCTCGGCCAGTCGACGCCATCGCATTCGTCCCAATAGCGCTGCACGTCGAACGGCAGGCAGTGCTCGAAAATCGGCCAACGGCCATAGCGCGGCGCAAGCGCCTCGTGCGCGGCCGTGAACGCGTCGGCGACCGTCCCGCCGCCGACGTGCACCGAACCGACCGTGCGCCGCAACTCGTCCAGAAAATGCCGGGACTGCGCGATGGCAGCCGCCACCTCGTCCCGATCCCGCGCCACCGCGCCGCGTCCGCCGACCAACTGCTCCGCGCCCAACGCGGCCACGTTGTCCAAAGTGGACGTGGCCCAGTCGTCGTGGAACGCGTCGCCGGTGTACAGCGCGGCCTGCGACTCCACCAGGTCACCCGCGAACAGGATCCGCTGACCGGGCAGCCACGCCACCAGGTCACCGGCCGTGTGCCCGCGCCCGCAGTACCGCAACTCCAGGTCTCCCCGGTCGCCGCCGAGCGGGATGGTGAGCCGGTCGGAGAACGTCAGCGTCGGCCACGTCAGGCCCGGGATCGACTCCGGTTCCTCGAACAGCCGCGGCATCCGGCCGTATTCGCTCGCCCAGTCCTGCCCGCCGCGTTCGGCGATCAGCGTCCGGGTCAGCTCGTGCGCGACGATCTCGTCCGCCTCGAACGCGCTCGCACCCAACGTCCGCACCGCGTGGTAATGACTCAGCACGAGGTACCGCACGGGTTTGTCGGTGTGCTCCCGCAACACGTCCAGCCACCGCCGCGCGGCGACCGGGGTTGCCCTGGCCTCGAAGCACACCAGGAAATCCGCACCCTCGATCGCACCCACGTTGGGGTCGCCTTCGGCGGTGAGCGCGTAAACGCCTTCCGCGAGTTCGACGAACACCTCGTCCTTGGGTGCGAGGTCGGTGCTGGACGCAAACGGCTTCGCTGCCACGCCCACAACCATAAGTCCGTCCGGGCGGCCACGCCGCTACGAGCTTTTGACCTCAACAGCAACCGACGACAACACCATTCCACCGCCGATATTCACCTTGACAGACAACCCCCGTACCACCGGTTTTCCACCGCGCGCCGATCAAGCACACGGCCGTGCCGATAGGGCGCAGCCGTGCAGTCCAACAGAAATTCCGCCGTGCGGCCCCTACGAACTCCGGACCTCGACGATCGGCAGCCGCAGCGCGCCGGGCGCGGCAGCGGGCACAGCCGGATGAGCCGGCTCGACCGCACGCACCCGCCGGTACGCCTCCCCCTGTGCCGGCCGCCCGTCCGCGTCGCCCTTGTTGGGCCACAACGAGAACGCCCGCTCCGCCTGCGCCGTGATGGTCAGCGACGGGTTCACGCCCAGGTTCGCCGAGATCGCCGCCCCGTCCACCACGGACAGCCCCGGGTACCCGAACACCCGGTGGTACGGGTCGATCACGCCGGACGCCGGGTCCGCGCCGATCGGGCAGCCGCCGATGAAGTGCGCGGTGAGCGGGATGTTGAACAGCTCGCCCCAGGTGCCGCCCGCCACGCCGCCAATGTGCTTGGCGGCCAACAGGTTCGCCGCGTGCCCGGCCGGGATGAACGCCGGGTTCGGCTCGCCGTGCCCCTGCTTCGACGTCAGCTTCCGCCCGAACAGGCCCTTCTTGCTGTACGTGGTGATCGAGTTGTCCAGGCTCTGCATCACCAGCAGGATCACCGACCGCTCGCTCCACCGGTGCACGGACACGATCCGCGCGAACCGCAGCGGGTGCCGCAGCGCCTGGAGGAAGAACTGGAGCAGCCGGGGCGTGCTCTTCGCGCCGTCCGTGGACAGCGTCTGGAGCAGTCCCATCGCGTTGCTGCCCTTGCCGTACCGGACGGGCTCGATGTGGGTCTGCTCGTCCGGGTGGATGGACGAGGTGATCGCCACGCCCTGGCTGAAGTTCCGCCGCTCGTCCACGGTGAACCGGCCCGCGCCGATGATGGACTCGGAGTTGGTCCGGGTCAGCTCGCCCAGCCGGGACGACAGCCCCGGCAGCGTGCCCTCGGCCTTCATCCGGTGCAGCAGCTGCTGGGTGCCCCACGTGCCCGCCGCCAGCACGACCTGGCCGGCGGTGACGGTGCGCCGCCCCTTGCGGAACTTCGCGCCCGTGCGGCGGGTGCCCACCGACCACGTGCCGTCCGGGGCCTGTCGCAGGTCGGTGACGGTGGTGAGCGGCAGCACCGTCGCGCCGTTCCGCTCCGCCAGGTACAGGTAGTTCTTGACCAGGGTGTTCTTCGCGCCGACCCGGCAGCCGGTCATGCACTCGCCGCACTCCACGCACCCGGTGCGGTGCGGGCCCGCGCCGCCGAAGTACGGGTCCTCGGCGACCTTGCCGGGTTCGCCGAAGAACACGCCGACCGGCGTCGGGCGGTACGTGTCGGCGACGCCCATGTCCCGCGCGACCTGCCGCATGACCACGTCGGACGGCGTGGTCGTCGGGTTCTCCACCACGCCCAGCATCCGGCTCGCCTGGTCGTAGAACGGGGCGAGCTCGGCCTCCCAGTCGGTGATGTCCGCCCACTGCCGGTCCCGGTAGAACGGCTTGAGCGGCCGGTACAGGGTGTTCGCGTACACCAGCGACCCGCCGCCGACGCCCGCGCCGGCCAGGATCATCACGTTGCGCAGGGCGTGGATGCGCTGGATGCCGTAGCAGCCCAGCGCCGGCGCCCACAGGTAGCGCCGCAGGTCCCACGACGTCCTGGCGAACTCGTCGTCGGCGAACCGGCGGCCGGCCTCCAGCACGGCCACCCGGTAGCCCTTCTCGGTGAGGCGGAGCGCCGCGACGCTGCCGCCGAAGCCCGAGCCCACCACCACGACGTCGAAGTCGGTGTTGTTACCGGCGAGTTCACCCATGCCAGCGAGGTTAGGGGTAACTTCGAGTAACAGCCAGTCCCCGATCGATTCAGCCGCCCTTGGACAGCAGGAAGCCCCCGCCTGGGCGAGGGCTCCGAGCAGGAACGATCAGCCGCGAACGGTCAGGCCGACCTTCTGGAACTCCTTGATGTCGGAGTACCCGGTCTTCGCCATCGCCCGGCGCAGCGCCCCGAACAGGTTCGTCACGCCGCGCGGGTCCACCGACGGCCCGAACAGCAGGCTCCGCAGGTCGACCACCTGGTCGACACCGCTCGACACGTGGCTGCGCGGCACCGACGGGTGCGCGGACGACGCCGTCCAGTACAGGCCCTGCCCCGGCGCCTCGGCGGCCGACGCCAGCGGTTCGCCCAGCATCACCGCGTCCGCGCCGCAGGCGATCGACTTCGCCACGTCACCGCTGGTCAGCACGCCGCCGTCGGCGATGACGTGCACGTACCGGCCGCCGGTCTCGTCCAGGTAGTCCCGGCGGGCCGCCGCCGCGTCCGCGATGGCCGTGGCCATCGGCACGCCGATGCCCAGCACCGAGTCCGTGGTGGTGACGCCCGGCGTGTAGCCGTAGCCGACGACCACGCCCGCCGCGCCCGTGCGCATCAGGTGCATCGCCGTCCGGTAGTCGCCGACGCCACCCGCGATGACCGGGATGTCCAGGTCCGCGATGAACGACTTCAGGTTCAGCGGCTCGCCGTCCCGCGACACGTGCTCGGCGGAGATGATCGTGCCCTGCACGACCAGGACCTCCACGCCCGCCGCGAGTAGGTCCGGCGTCAGCTCGGCGGCCCGCTGCGGGCTGACCCGCACCGCGACCGTGACGCCCGACTCGCGCACCTGCTTGATCGCCTCGGCGATCAGGTCCAGCCGGACCGGCGCGGAGTGCAGCTCCTGGAGCACCTTCACCGGCGCGGCCGGGTCGTCGGTGTCCTCCACCGACTGTACCAGCCGGAACAGCGCCTCGTCCACGTCGGTGTGCCGCGCCCACAGGCCCTCGGCGTTCAGCACGCCCAGCCCGCCGAGCTCGCCGATCGCGACCGCCGTGCCCGGCGACACGATCGCGTCCGTCGGGTGGGTGATCAGCGGGATCTCGAACCGGTAGGCGTCGATCTGCCACGCCGTGGAGACGTCCTTGGACGAACGGGTCCTACGCGACGGGATGATCTCGACGTCATCCAGCTCGTAGGCCCGCCTCGCGGTCCGGCCCATGCCGATCTCGACCAGATCGCGCACCTTTTCGTCCTCTCGTGGAGCCGGCGTCGTGCGGCCGGCGTCGTGCAGCCAGTTTCGTGCAGCCCAGTCGTGCGGCCGGTGTCGTGCAAGCCGGTGTCTCTCGTGCAGGCCAGTGTCGCGGAACCTGCGTCGCGGAACCTGCCGAACGGGCGAATCCCGCGGCTCAGCGGGTCGTGTAGTTCGGAGCCTCCACGGTCATCGTGATGTCGTGCGGGTGGCTCTCCTTCAACCCGGCCGCGGTGATCCGCACCAGCTGCTTGAGCTGGAGGTCGGTGATCGACCTGGAACCGGTGTAGCCCATCGCCGCGCGCAGCCCGCCCACGAGCTGGTGCACCACCGACGACAGCGGGCCGCGGAACGGCGTGCGGCCCTCGATGCCCTCGGGCACCAGCTTGTCCTCGGACAGCACGTCGTCCTGGAAGTAGCGGTCCTTCGAGTACGACTTGGCGTCGCCCCGGCCCTGCATCGCGCCCAGCGAGCCCATGCCCCGGTAGGTCTTGAACTGCTTGCCGTTCACCAGGACCAGCTCACCGGGGGCTTCGGCGGTGCCCGCGAGCAGGCTGCCCAGCATGACCGCGCTCGCGCCCGCCGCGATGGCCTTCGCGATGTCGCCGGAGTACTGGATGCCGCCGTCGCCGATCACCGGCACACCGGCCGGCCCGCACGCCAGCGACGCCTCGTAGATCGCGGAGATCTGCGGCACGCCCACACCCGCGACCACCCGGGTGGTGCAGATCGAGCCGGGGCCGACGCCGACCTTCACGCCGTCCGCGCCCGCGT
>CBHFOL010000224.1:0-13489 GCA_965995405.1 uncultured Saccharothrix sp. | reverse complement strand
GCATCACGTCGTAGACAAGATGCGAGTAGATCGGGGCGCGCACGGGCCGGCGTCGCTCTT
The DNA here is from genome assembly GCA_965995405.1 of uncultured Saccharothrix sp. Classification (GTDB taxonomy): domain Bacteria; phylum Actinomycetota; class Actinomycetes; order Mycobacteriales; family Pseudonocardiaceae; genus Actinosynnema. The sequence continues at coordinate 13,429 of CBHFOL010000224.1, read as the reverse complement.
GAGCTCTTGATCTTCCGGTCATCGGACACCAGCCAACCCCCACGGCACCCACACACGCGACGTGCAGAATGGCGACCGTGTCGAGTCCCGCGCTGAACCCCCACGAAGCGAACCTCCGCGACTGGCTGTTCGACCAAGCCGAACGCCACGGCCACGCCGTGGTCACCGTCCCGGAAGACAACGAAGGCGCCCAATACGCCTTCTCCGTGGGGGCCTGGCGCAGATTCGGCGTGGCCGAGGCGGTCGTGATCGGCCTGCCTCCGGAGATGTCGCAGGTCCTCATCCGCGCCTACGTCTCCCGCGCCAGCCAGGGCGAGCGCTTCGTCCCCGGCAAGCTCTACCACGACTTCTTCGACGGCGTCCCGGTGACGTTCGAACGCGTCTTCAAGGGCTTCTACCCGGAGTTCTTCGGCAGCGCCTTCCTCCTCTACGGCAAAGGCGACTTCGCCGCGGTGCAGATCATCATCCCGACCACGGACGGCCACTGGCCGTGGCACCCGGCGGCACCCGCCGGCTTCGCCGACTGGCAGCTGGTGCTCACCGAGAGCGGGCGCCCGGAGAGCTGGACCCCGGGCCACAACGGGCCCTGACCCAGGCCCGGACCCGCGAACCCGGACGTATGCCGCGGACGCACGAGCCTTGACGCGCCGGTTGTCCGGCAAACGTTGTCAGCGCTCAAACGTCCGACGCCGGACAACCGCCGCGCGCTATCAAGTGGTGTGCGAGTCGGGGGATTGCGCACAACTCAAGGGGGAGCACGTCCCGCTCCGCGCAGACCGGGGAGCTTCGCGGGGCGGGACGCGCGTTCGGACTTGGCCACGGGGGCCCCGCCCGTGCCAGGGAATAGGTCATGGGGGGAGCTCCCGATGGGTTCCCCTCATGACAAGGGTTCCGGATCACCTCTTCGGCCCCCACCCGCCGCGCCCGACTACCGCGCCGCGCACCCGATCGTCACGGCGTCCGCCCCAACAGCGCGATCAGCCGGTCCTGCTCCGACGCGTCCTCCGACACCGGCACCGACGGCCCGAACACCCCGCTGTCCGCCCACTCGGCAACATGCTCCCGCGCATACCCCAGGAGCGTCCGCGCCAAGTCGGGATCAAGCCGCGAGTCCGCCCCGATCGCCTGGGCCAGGTCCCACGCGTGCACCCCGAGATCCACCGTCATCTGCCACCCGTACTCGACCGCCGTCGACTTCCCCCAGCTCAGGTACACCGGCCGCAACAACGCCTTGGGGGAGATCCACGCCTCACGCGCCGCAGCCGCCGCCAGCACCCACGCGTGCAGCGGGTCCGCACCCAGTTGGTCGCCCTCGAACCGGTCACCGACCTGCTCGACCGTGCACCCCGCCAGCAACTCCGGTGCCCACAGCTGCTCGTACACCAGGTGGTTGACCAGGTCGTGGACCGACCACTCCTTGCACGGTGTGCCCAGTTCCCACTGGTCGGGGCGCACGCGGCGCACCCGCGAGTCGAACTCCGTCATCGCGCGCCCGTGAGCCTCGATCAGATCCACCACACGAGTGCACCAAAGGTTCGCCCCCACCGCACCCCGAAGCGCACCCCGACTTCCCGCCACCCGAAGAACCCCACCACCCGAAGGACCCCCGCCGACCCTCGACCGACCCAATACGCTGAACCCCGGCGCCCCCTCCGCGCTCACGCCACGTGGCCACCGGCCACGTGCGCTCCTCCACCTGTGCCCCTCACCACCGCACAACCCTGTCGATTTCATCCAGTACGCCCGTACGGCGTAACGTGTCGCGGAACGCCGTGGGTGACATCGTTGACATCCGGAGGAACCAGTGAGCGCCACGAGCGCGGTTTCCGCTCCACAGAGGGGATTCTTCGGCCACCCCCGAGGACTCTCCACCCTGTTCTTCGCCGAACTGTGGGAGCGCTTCTCCTACTACGGCATGAAGGCCATCCTCGCCTACTACCTGTACCGCTCCACGGCGGAAGGCGCGCTGGGCCTGGACAAGAGCTTCGCCCTGTCCCTCGTCGCCATCTACGGCGCGTCCGTCTACATGTCCGGCATCGCGGGCGGCTGGCTGGCCGACCGGGTGCTGGGCGGCCAGCGGTCCGTCTTCTACGGCGGCGTGCTGATCATGTTCGGGCACATCGCACTCGCGCTGCCGATCGGCGTGGTCGGCGTCTACACCGGGCTGATCCTGATCGTGCTGGGCACCGGCCTGCTCAAGCCGAACATCTCCACGGTGGTCGGCGGCCTGTACGCGCAGGACGACCCGCGTCGCGACTCCGGCTTCACGATCTTCTACATGGGCATCAACCTCGGCGGCTTCCTCGCGCCGCTGGTGTGCGGCTGGCTCGGCGAGCAGGTCGACTGGCACCTCGGCTTCGGCGCGGCGGCCGTCGGCATGGCGCTGGGCCTGGTCGCGTACCGGTTCGGCCGGCGCAACCTGGGCGACTCGGCCGCCGTGCCGCCGAACCCGCTGCCCGCCGGCGAACGCGGCGCGGTGCTGGGCCGGATCGCCGCGATCGCATTGGGCATCGTCGCCGTCGTGGCGGTGCTCGTGGCGACCGGCGTGCTCAGCGCGGAGGGCGTGATCAACCTGATCAGCGTCGCGTCCGTCCTCCTGCCGGTCGGCTACTTCGTGGTGATGATGCGCAGCCCGAAGACCACCAGGGTGGAACGGTCCCGGCTGACCGCCTACATCCCGCTGTTCATCGCCGCCGCGATGTTCTGGCTGCTGTTCGAACAGAGCGCCACGGTGATCGCCGCGTTCGCGGACACCCGGCTGGACCGGCGGTTCCTCGGGTTCGAGATCCCGCCGTCGTTCATCCAGTCCATCAACCCGGTGATGATCATCCTGTTCGCGCCGCTGTTCGCCCTGCTGTGGGCGAAGCTCGGCAAGCGCCAGCCGTCGACGCCGCGCAAGTTCGGCATCGCGTTGCTGCTGGTCGGCGTGTCGTACGTGCTGCTGATGATCGCCAGCCAGGGCGACCCGGCGGTGCGCGCGGCGTTCCTGTGGATCATCGTCATGTACGCGGTGATGACGGCCGGTGAGCTGCTGCTGTCCCCGGTCGGCCTGTCGGTGACCACGAAGCTCGCACCGCGCGCGTTCGCGTCGCAGACCATGGGCCTGTGGTTCCTCGCCGCAGCCGCCGGTCAGGGCGTGGGCGCGTTCGTCGTCCGCTTCTACCGCGACGAGACCGCCGTGGCGTACTTCGGCGTCCTCGGCGGCATCTCCATCCTGCTCGGCGTCCTGCTCGTGCTGGGCTCCAACAGCATCCGGAAGCTGATGCACGGGGTCGACTAGGAGATTCCGTAAGAACAGCAACAACAGCGCGATCGTGATCCGCATTGATCCGCATTGATGCGGAAAACAAACGTGGGCGACCCGCCACGGCGGCGGTGCGGCGGGTCGCCCGACGCGCATCACAGCATGCCGGACATTCCTGTGGATCAGCTGATGATTTCCACCATCGGGCGGTTTTTCGTGTTCCCGGTGGTCACCGGGAACCGGGCCGCGCCCCGGATCACCCGTGACGGACGCCGCCGCACCCGCCCCGCCGCCCGCAGTTCGGGGAACCGCCGGAACAGCCCGCGCAACGCCGCCGCACCCTCCATCCGGGCCAGGTTCGCGCCCAGGCAGTAGTGGATGCCCGCCGAGAACGCCAGGTGCTCCCGCCCGTCCGCCCGCCCGGGGTGGAACGCGTGCGGCTCGGCGAACACCGCCGGATCACGGTTCGCGGCGGCCAGCAGCAGCATGATCGGCGTGCCCTTCGGGATCCACGTGCCGCCGATCTTCCTGGTCTTGAACGGCACCCGGACCGTGTACTGGACGGGCGGGTCCAGCCGCAGCGTCTCCTCCACCACCGCCTCCGCGTAGCCCGGGTCCGCGACCAGTCGCTCCCGCACCTCGGGGTGGCCCAGGACGGCCAGCACCGAGTTGCCGATCAGGTTCACGGTGGTCTCGAACCCGGCCACCAGCAGCAGTTCCGTGGTGGCGATCAGGTCCTCGCGGCTGAGGTCCTCGTTGCGCGCCAACGCACTCACCACGTCGTCACCGGGATCCGCGCGGCGCTGTGCGATCAGGTCGTCCAGGAACGCCTCGAACTCGCGCAGACCGTTGTGCAGCGCCCGCATCTCCTTCAGGTCCCGCACCCCGTCCAGCGCGTTGACCAGCGCGCTGCCCCAGCGGGCGAACGCGGTGTGGTCCGCGTCCGGCACGCCCAGCAGGTCCGCGATCACCTGGATCGGGACTCGCGCGGCGAAGTCGCCGACCAGGTCGAACGTCGGCCGGCCGGCGACCTCGTCCAGGTACTCGTCCACTACCCGTTCCACCGTGGTCACCTGGTCGCGCAGGCCGCGCGGCGTGAACCACGGCGAGACCAGCCGGCGCAGCCGGGTGTGGTCGGGCGGATTGCGCACCAGGAACGATTCCTCGACCGGGTTCACCAGCCGCCGGCCGGCGATGTGCGCGGCCGAGTCGACCGGTGACAGGTCGCCCGCCGGAATCGTGCCGAAAGTGGGGTCGCGCAGCAGTTCGTTGCACAGTTCGTGCGACGCGGTGAGGTACAGGCCCATTCTGCTCTTCACCACCGGCCCGCGTTCCCGGACGTATTCATAAGCGGGGTATGGATCGCGTGCCGGACTCATCCCGAACAGCTTCGCGGCGGGATCGCCGAACAGCGCTTGCGCGCGGACGATGGTGCGCCCCAGGAACAGCAGTGTCGCGTTCTTCACCACGGACGGCATGTCACCACGGTGCCGCCGGCACCGCGAAGTCTCAAGGGGGATCTCGGATCGACACCCCTGATCTGCAACGCCCAATCAGAGCCGGACCGGCAGCGAAACCAACCGCCACGTCCCGGGATCCGGCCTGCGCACCAGTTCACCCGCCGGCTCCAGCCCTGGGAAGCGCGCCAACAGGGCAGACAGCGCCACCTCCGTCTCCACCCGCGCGAACGCCGCCCCCAGGCAGAAATGCGCCCCGAACCCGTAAGAGAGGTGACCACCCTCGGCCCGCGCCAAATCCAGCCGCTCCGGATCGGTGAACACGCGCGGATCGCGGTTGGCACCGACGATCGAGGCCGCGACCGGCTCGCCCTGCCGCACCACCACGTCACCGAACGACACGTCCTCCGTCGCGAACCGGGGAGTGGTGAGCAGCTGCGGCCCCACCCACCGGGTCAGTTCCTCCACGGCACGCGGCACCAGCGACGGGTCGGCGCGCAGCGCGGCCAGTTGCTCCGGCTGCTCGAACAGCACCGCGACCGCGTTGGCGATGAGGTTGGTCGGCGTCTGCCCGGCCAGCACCAGGTGCCAGACCAGCGTGACCAGTTCGGCGTCGGTGAAGCCGTCACCGTCCTCGTCCCGTCCCCGCAGCAGGTCCGAGATGAGGTCGTCACCGGGCTCCGCGCGGCGGTGGGCGACGGCGGCCAGCGCACCGTCCACGATGCCCGGGATCGCGGCCAGGAACTCGGGCCCGAAGCCACCGACCACGGCCGCGCCGTACTCCCTCCACTGTGGGCGGTCGGTGGCCGGAATGCCGACCAGTTCGCAGATCACGTCCATCGGCAGCGGACGCGCGAAGGACTCCAGCAGGTCGACCTCGGACCCGGCGGGCGGCAGGGCGTCGAGCAGATCCTCGACGATCCGCGAGATCCGGACCCGGAACGCGGCTGCCCGCCGGGCGGTGAACGCGGGCGCGGCGAGCCGGCGCAGCCGGGTGTGCTCCGGACCTTCCATCTCGGACATGGTGCGCAGGTACGGCCGGCAGTGCTCGGGGACGCCGGGCAGGCCCAGGAAGCTCCCCGGGCTCACCCCGAACCGGCTGTCGGTCAGCACGGTCCGGGCCTCCGCGTGCCGGGTGGCGATCCACAGCGCGCCCATGCCGGGCACCTGCATCCGCGCCAGCGGGCTCTCCTCGCGGGCTTTCGCGTAGGTCGTGAACGGGTCGAGCAGCACGGTGGGGTCGCCGGGGTCGATCTCGGGTACGGTCATCGGACACTCCAGATGTTCAGATCAGATGTTCTCATCATCTGAGTGTGGACGTTATCGTGGATCACCGCGAAACGGCAAGGCGGGTCCACCTCGTCACGCCGGTGTCGCACCGGAACCGGCACCTCGACGAGGAGAGATGGCGAGCAGGGCGGAAACCCAGGAGCGCAACCGCACGGCGGTGCTCGCCGCCGCCCGGGACGAGTTCGCGGAACGCGGGTTCCGGGACGCCAAGGTCGACACCATCGCCCAGCGGGTCGGCCTGACCCGGGGCGCGGTGTACTCGAACTTCCCCGGTAAGCGCGCGCTGTACTTCGCGGTCCTGGCCGACCTCGCCGAACAGGCGTACCCGGCGACCGGCGCGGGCTCCTACGCCGACCCGGGCCCGGACGGCGGCGCGTACGCGCTGCGCGCCGACGAGTGGGGGAGCGGCGTCGGCGTCCGGACCGCGCAGACCGCGAAGGCCCTGGGCGCACTCGCCCTGGCCTGGGTCCGCCCGCTCACCGACGACGACCGGCCGGACCGCGACCTGCTGCCGGAACTGCTCGCCGACGACCTCCGCCTGCCGTACACCCAGCTGCTGAGACTCGACGCCCTGCTGCTCGGGCTGGCCCTGGAACGCCTGCTGCCAGGCCCCAGCCGGCTGGTCCGCCAGGCCGAGGTGGTGCTCGGCACGCTGCACGGCGCGCTCCAACTCGCCGCCACCGCGCCCGGCTTCCTCCAGCCCTACGACGTGGTCGGCGCGTGCGAACGCCTCGCCGGCCTGCCCATGGCCGACCGCTGGCCCGAGCCGCCCGCCGGTCCGCCGGTCCGCCCGGTCGAGGAGCCCTGGACGCCTCCGGTCGTCACGGATCTGGTGAGCGGCCGGCCGTTCGACCCGCCGGACGGTGTGGTCGCGGTCCTCGGGCTGAACCGGCTCGCCGCCGCCGAGGAGGCCGTGCGCCGGGGCGTGCCGACGACCGTGGTCATGGTGACCGGCTCACCACAGGAGTTCGGCCCGCTGGCCCGGCTCGTGGTCGCCCAGCTGTGCGGGCCGCTGCGGCAGGCGTTCCCGGCGCACGCGTGGCCGGACGTGCGGGTGGTGTGCGACGACTCGGGCGCGTTCGCGCGTGCCGTCGGGGTGCCCGCGGTGAGCGACGAGACCGAGACCGCGGTCCGGGTCCGCGACGGGCGGATCACCGTGCGGGCGGACGGTTTCGCCGCCTGCCACGCGGTCGCGGGTGCCTAGCGCGCGACCGTGCTGCCGCGCCTCGCCGCTTCACGCCTTGGCGAGTCGCGCCGGGCGGTTTCGCCTTGGACCGGTACCTCGCGCCGCGCGGGCCGACGCGGTTCGACGGGCCGGCGTGGTTCGAACAGCCGGCGGAAGTCCTCAGGGATGGGGGTGCTGCGCAGCTCCGGCGTCCCGAACGACACGTAGCGGTTCCAGCCCGTCGCCACCGGCGTGCCGTCCACGTCCGCGTCGAAGCCCATGGTCAGGGTCGTGGTGCCGAGCGTGCGCACCCGGACGTTGATCCGCAGCAGGTCGTCGAACCGGGCCGGGCTCAGGTACCGGATCGACGTCTCGGCCATGACGAAGTCGACGCCGTGCTTCTCCAGCTCCTTGTACGAGCCGAGCAGCGAGCGCAGCGTCTCCACCATCGCGGCCTCGAAGAACACCGGGTACCGGGAGGCGTGCACGATCCCCTGGCGGTCGCAGTCGACCGGGCGCACCCGCACCCGGTGCACGTGGGCAGGACGGGGGTCAGCCATGTCGGTGATCCTATGGGGTGACCCGATCGGGGTTCACGTGCCTCGCCGTGATCGCACCGACTGCCGCCGCGACCCATTGCACCGCCGCCACCAGCAAGATCACCTGCGAACTGCCGAGCCGGGTCGGGCCGGCCGCGCCGAGGCAGCGGACCGTCAGCCCGAGCGGCGGTGCCGGCGGACGGTCTCCTCCACGAGGTCGAGCACGGGTTCCAGGTCGTCGGCGGGCAGCCCCATCGCGAGGTGCGACACCAGCCCTTCCAGGACCAGCTCCAGGAACGACGTCAGCACGTCGACGTCCACGTCGTCCCGCAGGTTCCCGGCTTCCCGCTGGCGCAGCAGGCGTTGCCGGGTGGCGTCGGTGAGCTGCCGGGACCGCTCCGCCCACCGGCTGCGGAAGTCCGGGTCGGTGCGCAGCCGGCGGGACACCTCCAGCCGGGTGCCCAGCCAGTCGGCCGGGTGCTCGGCGTCGGGTTCGGGTGCCGAGAGCAGGTCGCGCATCACCTGCACGAGGCCCTGCTCGGCCACCACGTCCGCCATCCGGAGCGCGTCGTCCTCGGCGAGGGCGAGGAACAGCGACTCCTTGTCCCGGAAGTGGTGGAAGATCGCTCCCCGGGACAGTCCGGTGGCTTCTTCGAGGCGGCGTACGGTGGCACCCTCGTAGCCGTAGCGCGCGAAACAGGCACGCGCGCCGTCCAGGATCTGGCGGCGGCGGGCGTCGAGGTGGTCTTGGCTCACCCTGGGCACCGGTCGATGCTGCCAGGGTGCGGCGTGGAAATCCAATCAGTACGTACGGATTGATGCATTCCACTTTGGAGTGATCTTGTCGGCCGCGGCTCGAACCGACGAGTCCTCGTCACTACGGTGGCGCAGCGTGGAGTACATCGGGCTGGGGCGGCTCTCGCAGGTCGACGGCGTGCGGCGGGGTATCGACCTGATCGACCTGGTCCGCCTCGCGCACTACGACCATGTCGATCCGGACGGTCCGGAGGCGCTGCGCGCCGCCGAGCGCCGGGCGACGTCGATCGTGGCGTTCGACACGTTGACGGTACCCGCGCTGGTGCAGACTCCTGCGTACGCCCGCGTGCTGGGCACCGACCCGGACCGGCCGGAGGTGCTGCGCCGCCACCTGCCACCGGCGTGCGAGTTCTTCGTGCACGAGACCGCGCTGCACGCCTGGGCGGACGATCCGGCCGTGCTCGCCGGGCAGCTGTGGTCGCTCGCCGAGCGGCGGGACGTCCGGCTCGTCCCGTTCGCCGCCGGCTGCCCGGTCGAGTTCCGGCACTCGTTCACCCTGCTCGGGTTCGCGGTCGGCGGGCCGGCGGTGCACGTCGAAGCGCTGTCGGAACGGGCCGACGTGGTGTCGCGCCACCAGTCCGCCGTGGACGTGCTGCGCGAGTGCGCGCTGGACGTCGCCGACTCCCACCGCGCCTTCGCCGCCCGCGCCGAGGTGCTGCGGTAACCGGTTTCCGCCGGTCTTGACAGCCGGTGGACCCGATGGTCTCATCGTAAGGAAAGTTTCCTTACTAATCGCCGCCGCCCCGCGTTACCCCCCGACGACGTGGAGGCCCCAGTGGCATCGAGAACAGCGACATCGGGCAGCCGGCGACTTGCGGCGGTCGTGGCGACCGCGCTGACCGTGACCGCCCAGATCGTGGCCACCCCGGCGGCGCGGGCCGCGCCGCCCAGCTACGAAGCCGAGTCGGCCGTGCCGGCCCGGGCGGCGGTGGAGTCCAACCACGCGGGCTTCTCCGGCACCGGATTCGTCAACTACGACAACGCCGTCGGCGGCTACGTCGAGTACACGGTGAACGCAGACCGCGCGGGCTCGCACACGTTGACCTTCCGCTACGCCAACGGAACCGCGGTCGACCGTCCGCTGTCGGTCACCGTGGACGGCGGCCAGGCCACCACGCTCCGGTTCCCAGGCACGGGCGCGTGGACGACCTGGCGTGACGCCACCGCGACCGCCATCCTCAAGGCCGGGCCGAACAAGATCCGCGCCACCGCGACGACCGCGAACGGCGGCCCGAACGCCGACCGGCTCACCGTCGCGGACCCGGACACCGAACCCCCGACGCCGCCGGGGAACCTGCGTGCCACCGGCAAGACCGCCACCAGCGTCACCCTGGCCTGGGACGCGGCGACCGACGACGTCGGCGTGGTCGGCTACGACGTCTACCAGCACGGCCAACTGATGAAGAGCGTCACCGGCACCACCGCGACGGTCACCGGCCTGACCCCGGACACTGAGTACGACTGGACGGTGTTCGCCCGCGACGCGGCACCCAACGTGTCGCAGGCGAGCAACAACGTCCTGGTGCGCACCGACCCGGCCCCGCCGGACACCGAAGCCCCGACCAAACCGGCGAACCTCCGCACCACCGGCCGCACCGCGACCTCGGTGGACCTCGCGTGGGACGGGTCCGCGGACAACGTCGGCGTCACCGGCTACCAGATCTTCCGGGACGGCACCCAGGCCGGCACCGCCGACCGCACCACGACCACCATCGGCGGCCTCACCACGGGCACCGCGTACCGGTTCACCGTCCGCGCCCGGGACGCCGCGGGCAACCTGTCCCCGCACAGCAACGAGATCACCGCGACGCCGAGCGGTGGCACCCCCTCCGTGCCCACGCCCGGCACCGTGACGACGATCCTCGACGGCACCGACGTGCCGTGGGGCCTCGCGTTCCTGCCGGACGGCTCGGCGCTGGTCACCGAACGCGAGACGTTCGCCGTCTACCGGCTCACCGAGTCGGGCTCCCGGACCAACCTGGGCAAAGTCCCCGGCGCGCAGAACACCGGCGGCGAGGGCGGCGTGCTCGGCATCGAGGTGTCGCCGACGTTCGCCGACGACCACTACGTCTTCATCTACCACACGGCCGCCGGCGGCAACCAGCTCGTGCGCGCCAAGCTCGACGGGAACACGCTGACCGGGTGGCAGGTGCTCCTGTCCAACGTCCCGAAGAGCCGCTACCACAACGGCGGCCGGCTCCGGTTCAGCCCGGACGGCCGGTACCTGTTCATCTCCACCGGTGACGCCCAGAACGGCGACCACGCGCAGAACATGAACACCAATGCGGGCAAGATCCTCCGCATCCACCCGGACGGTTCCATCCCGGCCGACAACCCGTTCCCGGGCAAGGCGATCTGGTCCTACGGCCACCGCAACGTGCAGGGCCTGGCCTTCGACGCGCAGGGCAGGCTCTGGGCGTCCGAGTTCGGCAACTCCCGCCAGGACGAGGTCAACCTGATCCGGAAGGCCGGGAACTACGGCTGGCCGACCTGTGAAGGCACCATCGGCACCTGCGTCAACACGATCCCGCCGAAGAAGACCTGGTCCACGTCCACCGCGTCGCCCAGCGGTCTCGCGATCATCGGCGACCATGTCTTCGTCGCCACCACCGTGGGGCAGCGCATCTACCGGCTGCGCATCGACGAGGCGGCGAACCTCACCGACCAGCAGACCTACTTCCAGGGCACCTACGGTCGGCTCCGGACGATCGAAGTGGACCACGAGGGTGACATCTGGCTGACCACCACGTCCGACAAGGACAAGATCCCCGACAACGACCGCGTGCTGCACATCGACATCACCGCCAAAACCACCAAAACCGCCCAGAACGGGCAGTCGCGGTAACCGATCCTGGGCCGTGAGCGGTACCGCGCGAACCTACTCCCGGTAACCTGCCGGGAGCGGGTTCGCGCACCGCCCGGTCGTGCGGGTGCACGGTCGGCCGAACGGCCCGCGACATCTCCGCGGACCGGCGGTGACGACCACATGTCGTTGATCCGTAAGGGTTTCACAGGCGTGCGACTGTCGGTCCCCCCGTGTAGCGTCGATTCGAACGACGATGATCACGGGGAGTGTGCAAAGTGACTGCATTACGTAGTGCTCCGGTTCCGGGGCCGACCCCGGCGGTGTTCCGAGACCGTGCCGAGGCCGAGGCGTACGTCGCGTCGGTCTGTTTCAAGCACGGTCCCCCGCGGCTGCTCGGCGTCGAAATGGAATGGACCGTCCACCACCGGGAAGACCCGGCGAAGCCGCTCGACGCGGGCGTTCTCGCCGGGGCCCTGGGCAAGCACGCACCACCGACCCTCACCCCCGACAGTCCCCAGCACCCGCTACCGGGTGGGACACCGCTCACCGTCGAGCCGGGTGGCCAGGTCGAGATATCCACCCCTCCCAGCGGCTCGCTGACCGAGCTGCTCAAGACCGTCGCGGCCGACATCGACCACCTGACGGGCCTGCTGGCACCGGCGGGCCTCGTGCTCGGGCAGCGCGGTGCCGACCCGCACCGCCCGCCGCGCCGGATGCTCCAGGTCCCCCGTTACGCGGCCATGGAACACGCCTTCGCGCCGATCGGGCCCGAGGGCATCACGATGATGTGCAGCACCGCCGGACTCCAGGTGTGCCTGGACTTCGGCGTCGAGGAAGACCTCACCGCCCGCTGGGCCGCCGTGCACGCGCTGGGTCCCGTGCTCAACGCGCTGTTCGCGAACTCGCCCGGCGTGGGCGGCCGGCGGACGCACTGGTCCAGTGCCCGGATGCGCACCCTCTACGGCACCGACCCGGTGCGCACGCGGGCCGCAGCCGTGTGCCCGGACCCGGCCGCCGCGTGGGCGCGCCGGGTGCTCGACGCACCGGTGATCGTGGTGCGAAGACCAGGCAACAGCTGGCTGCCGCCGCGTCCGCTGACGTTCGCGCAGTGGATCGACGGCGCGCTGGAGGCCCGCCCGACGTCCGACGACCTGGACTACCACCTGACCCTCCAGTTCCCGCCGGTCCGCCCGCGCGGCTACCTGGAGGTCCGGTACCTGGACACGCCGCCGTACGGCCACTGGCTGCCGCCCGTGGTGCTGATGGTGGCCCTGTTCAGCGACCGGTCCGTTGTGGACGACGTGCTGGCGGCGACCGAGAACGCCGCCGGCCGCTGGCTCACCGCCGCGCGCTACGGCCTGGCCGACCCGGTGCTCGCGCGCACCGCGCGGGACGTGGTCGACCTGGGCTGTGCCGCGCTGCGCAACACCGACCTGTCCGTGGGCCAGACCGACGCCATCGCCGAGGACCTGTACCGCACGCTCGCTGAGAAGACCGGAGGGGGCCGTTCATGACCAGCACCGACCACGAAACAGACGTCGAGTCCATCCGGGACCGCGTCGCCGCCCAGCTCACCAGGGCGCGGCGGCGCAGTCAGGCGTTGACCGAGGTGGACGACCACGACCTGGTGCGCCAGCACTCGAAGCTGATGTCCCCGCTCGTCTGGGACCTCGCGCACATCGGCAACCAGGAGGAGCTCTGGCTGGTGCGCGACGTCGGCGGCCGGGAGCCGGTGCGCCAGGACATCGACGAGCTGTACGACGCGTTCAAGCACGCCCGCGCGGTCCGGCCGGAACTGCCGCTGCTCGGGCCCGCCGAGGCCCGGAAGTACGTGGGCGAGGTGCGGGACAAGGTGTTCGACGTGCTGGAGACCAGCCCGCTGGAAGGCCGTCGGCTGCTCGACGGCGGGTTCGCGTTCGGCATGATCGTGCAGCACGAGCAGCAGCACGACGAGACCATGCTGGCCACCCACCAGCTCCGCGTCGGGCCGCCCGTGCTGGACGCCCCGCCACCGCCGCGCGGCGGTCCGGTCGGGACGGCCGAGGTGCTGGTGCCCGGCGGTCCGTTCACCATGGGCACGTCCACCGATGCGTGGGCGCTGGACAACGAACG
>CBHFOL010000223.1:0-13542 GCA_965995405.1 uncultured Saccharothrix sp. | reverse complement strand
GCCGGCGGTGATCCGGGCCGCGGTCGAGCGATCCCAGGCCCGGCGGCGGGGCGAGGGGGCCGCGCGGGGGTTTGGGGCCCCGTGGGCGCCCCCTTCCACTGGGGGGAGGGCAAAGGAGAAGAGCCGTCCCCTACCGGACGACCCTCTCCGTGGAGCTTGGGACGAGGGCGGGCCGGCGTTCCGCCGCCGCGGGCTGGATGCCCCTTGCACGCCGGCCTGCCCTCGTCGATCAGGGGGAGCAGCGGGTGATCCGCTGTCCGGTCCAACCTCCCGCACCGGGGTTCGCCCTGTGTGGTTGGTCGGACACGCTTAGCGTAAGAATGCGGCTACAGCGCGACTGGAGCCGGACTGAAGTGATCTCCTAGGCTGCGTCGCGGGCCAGGGTAGTTTCGGGTGGCCAAAGCCCTTCGGCGAAGGATCGGTCGGTGGAGTACGACGGCGGGGAGCCCGTGCGGTTCGAGGTGCTCGGTCTGCTCCGGGTTCGGCGCGGCGACCGTGAGGTCGACCTGGGTGCCGCCAAGCAGCGTGCCGTGCTCGCGGTGCTGCTGCTGGGCCGCAACACCCCGGTCAGCCGGGACCACATCATCGAGGCGGTGTGGGGCGACGCCACGCCCAGCAGCGCGATCAACCTGGTCCAGACCTACGTGGCGGGCCTGCGGCGGGCACTGGAGCCGAGCCGGGCCCGGCGCGCGCCCGCCGAGCTGCTGACGTCGGTCGGCGACGGCTACCTGCTGCGGCTGGACCCCATGGCGGTCGACCTGGACGCGTTCGAACGGGGCGTGGTCGCCGCGGCCCGCCTGCGGTCGGCGGGCGACCTGGAGGCCGCCGCGCACACCCTGGACGAGGCGCTCGCGCTGTGGCGGGGCGAACCCCTGGGCGGCGTCGCCGGGCTGTTCGCCGAAGTCGAACGGGGGCGGCTGGCCGAACGGCGGCTCGCGGTGCAGGAGGAGCGGGCCGAACTGCTGCTGCTGACCGGTCGCGGCGCGGAACTGGTGCAGGAGCTGACCGCCCTGGTCGGCGAGCACCCGTTGCGGGAACGCGGGCACGGCCTGCTGATGCGGGCCCTGTGCCAGGCCGGGCGGCAGGCCGAGGCGCTGGGCGTGTACCGGGAGGCGCGGCGCGTCCTGATCGAGGAGCTGGGCGTCGAGCCCGGCCCGGAGCTGCGCCGGCTCCAGCAGGCCGTGCTGGCGGGCGAGGACCCCGAGCCGGAACGGCCCACCCGTCCCATGGCGATCCCCGCGCCCGCACCCGAGCCGGTGCTGCCGACCGTGCCCGCGCAGCTGCCGCGCGCACCCGTCTCGCTGATCGGCCGGGACCCCGACCTGGAACGCCTGGACGGCCTGCTCGCCGGGTACCCGTACGGCGGCCTGGTGCTGGTCGTCACCGGCCCGGCCGGGGTGGGCAAGACGGCGCTGGCGCTGCACTGGGCGCACCGGGTGCGCGAGGAGTTCCCGGACGGCCAGCTGTACGTGGACCTGCACGGCTACGACCCGAACCAGGAGCCGCTGGGCGCGGGCGAGGTGCTCAACCGGTTCCTGCGGACGCTGGGCGTGCCGTCCGGCGACATCCCGGTGACCGTGGAGGAGCGCTCGGCGCTGTTCCGGACCATGGTCGCGGACCGGCGGATGGTGGTGATGCTGGACAACGCGCGCGGCTCCACCGAGCTGATGCCGCTGCTGCCCGGGTCGCCGTCGTGCGTGCTGGTGACCTCGCGGCGGCGGCTGGTCGGGCTGGTCGCGCACGCCGAGGCGCGGATGGTCGAGCTCGACATGCTCGACACCGACGCGGCGGTGGAGGTGCTGGGCCGGATCGCCGGGCGGGACGTGACGGAGGTCGGCGCGCTGCGCAGGCTGGCCGTGCTGTGCGACGGGCTGCCGCTGGCGCTGCGGATCGCGGCGGCCCGGCTGGCGGTGTCGCCGTCGCTGCGGGTGGCGGAACTCGTCGCCGAGCTGGACGACGAGCACGGCCGGCTGGCCGCGCTGGGCCTGGAGGACGAGGACTCGACGGTGCGGGCGGCGCTGGACGCGTCCCGGCGGGCGCTGTCGCCGCTGCCGGCGCGGCTGCTGGCGCTGCTGGGCCTGCACCACGGCGCGGACGTGACGGCGTACGCGGTCGCGGCGATGGCGAAGATCCGGGTGTCCGAGGCGCAGCGGGCGCTGGACTCGTTGACAGCGGCGAACCTGCTGTCGGTCAACGAACCCGGCCGGTACGGGGCGCACGACCTGGTGCGGGTCTACACCCGGACGCTGGCCGCCGAGCTCGCGCCGGACGAGCGGCACGAGGCGACCAGCCGGATGCTGGACTTCTACCTGCACTGCGCCGACCTGGCGGACGGGCTGCTGCCGGTCGGGCGCGGCAGCGTGCGGGTCGCGCCCGAGTTCGTGCCGGAGGAGGTGCCCCGGCTGACCGGCGCGGGCGACGCGACCGCGTGGCTGGACGCCGAGCAGGGCAACCTGATCGCGGCGGCCGAGTTCGCCGGTGAGGGCGCGGAACGGGCCTGGCTGGTGCACGCGTGGCAGCTGCCGTACACGCTGTCCCGGTTCTTCTGGCTGCGGGCGGACCGGGGGACGTGGCTGCGCACGACGGAGGCCGCGATGCGGGCGGCGACCTCGTTGGGCGACCTGGAGGCGCGGTTCGTGACGCTGTTCAACCTCGGGGTGGCGCTGATGCAGTTCCAGCGCTGGGACGAGGCGCTGCGGCGGGTGCGGGAGGCGCTGGACGTCGCCCGGACGAGCGGTGACGTGAACGCGCAGGCCCGTGCGCTGACGACGGTGGGCGACATGCTCCAGACGTTGGGGCGGCGGGAAGAGGCCGAGACGTTCTACCGGGAGGCGCTGGAGGTCAGCCGGGCCGCCGGGGCGCGGTGGGCGGAGGCGACCGCGCTGCACAACCTCGGGCCGCTGTACATGGAGATGCGGCGGTACGACGAGGCCAAGAACTGGCTGCGCGCGGCGGTCCGGATCTACCAGGAGGTCGGCGAGCGGCTCGGGGAGTCCATCTGCCACACCGATCTCGCGGCCGTGCTGCTGGAGTCCGGTGAGCTGGCGGAGGCGGTGACGTCGGCGCGGACCGCGCTGTCGGTGGCTTCGGCGGCGATGAGCCCGTACCACCAGGCGCTGGCGCACGACCGGCTGGCGACCGTGTTCGACCGGCAGGGGATGGCGGGGGCGGTGGCGCACTGGCAGCGGGCGCTGGCGTTGTTCACCGAGTTGAACGCGCCGGAGGCGGACCAGGTGCGGGCCCGGCTGGCGCGGGCCCGTGCGGCGTCCTCCAGCGCCGGCTGACTCCGCTGCCGGCCGGCTTCACCATCGGCCGACTCGGCTGCGGGTCGGCCTCGCTGCGGGCCCGTTTCGCCACGGGTGACTCCGCGCGGTTCCGGGTAGGGATCGATCGGTGTCCTCCAGCGGCCGAACCGTTCACAGGCGCGCGGAGTATCCAAGTGCCGGCCCGCTCGTTCAACCGTCGAACGGCTTGCGCCGCGTGCCCGAGCGCCGGCGTCCGAACACCCCGGCGACGTGCGCGATCGTCGCAGCCCAGCCCCCGTCCGGCCGGGTCGTAGGCCAGCCTTATCGGTTGAGTGGTCTGGACCTATTGACATAAAGGTCTGGACCTATTTACGTTTCGTTGGCTCCACTCTGCGTCGAGGTCGCCGCCTGGTGCAGGAGGTACGGCTAGGTGTCCAAGAAGTTGGAACACAGAAGGTTGCTGCCGCTGATGGCGTTGTTCGCCACGGTGGCCGGACTCGTCATAGCTGTCGTGTCCCCGTCCACATCCAGTGCCGCCGGTGGGGAGGAGTGCCGCCCTGACGGCCTCTACCAGACCCCCGGCGTCGCCGTCCCCTATTGCTCGGTCTACGACACCAACGGCCGCGAGACGATGGGCGCCGACCACTCCCGCCGGGTGATCGGCTACTTCACCAGTTGGCGCACCGGCCAGAACGGCGCGCCCAGGTACCTCGCCTCGGACATCCCGTGGTCCAAGGTCACGCACCTGAACTACGCGTTCGCGCACATCGACAGCGCCAACAAGGTCTCCGTCGGCCCGGACGGCCCGGACAACGCCTCCACCGGCATGACCTGGCCCGATGTCGAGCTCGACCCGACCCTGCCCTACAAGGGCCACTTCAACCTGCTCAACAAGTACAAGAAGCAGTACCCGAACGTGAAGACGATGATCTCGGTCGGCGGCTGGGCGGAGACCGGCGGGTACCTGAACCCCGACGGCACCCGCACCGCGTCGGGCGGCTTCTACAAGATGGCCCAGTCGCAGGCGGCCATCGACACGTTCGCCGACTCGGCCGTCGAGTTCATCCGCAAGTACGGCTTCAACGGCGTGGACATCGACTACGAGTACGCCACGTCGAACAAGTACGCCGGAAACCCGGACGACTACTGGATCTCCGACGCCAACCGGGGCACGCTCTGGAAGGGCTACGACGCCCTGATGAAGTCGCTGCGGGAGAAGCTGGACCGCGCTTCGGCCGCCGACGGCAAGCACTACCTGCTGACCGCCGCCGTCCCCGCGTCGGGCTGGCTGCTGCGCGGCCAGGAGGCGTACCAGGTCACCAAGTACCTGGACTACGTCAACATGATGACCTACGACCTGCACGGCGCGTGGAACCACTTCGTGGGCCCCAACGCCGCGCTGTTCGACGACGGCAAGGACGGTGAACTCGCGGCCGGCGGCGTCTACAGCACGTACGACGGCACGGGCTACCTCAACGCCGACTGGGCGTACCACTACTTCCGCGGTGCGATGCCGGCCGGCCGGATCAACGTCGGCGTGCCGTTCTACACGCGCGGCTGGACAGGCGTCACGGGCGGCACCAACGGTCTGTGGGGCAAGGCCGCGCTGCCGGACCAGACGAAGTGCCCGCCCGGCACGGGTGGCAACGTCGGCTCGACCACGCCGTGCGGCAACGGCGCGATCGGCATCGACAACCTGTGGCACGACCTGGACAAGGCGGGTGCCGAGGTTCCGGCGGGCGCGAACCCCATGTGGCACGCCAAGAACCTCGAAAACGAGATCACGCCGGACTACCTGGAGTCCTACGGTCTCGACCCGAAGAACGACCCGACCGACCGGATCTCGGGCAACTACGTCCGGTACTACGACGGCACGCTGACCACGCCGTGGCTGTGGAACAACGACAAGAAGGTGTTCCTGTCCACAGAGGACGAGCAGTCGTTGGCCACCAAGGCGAAGTGGGTGGCGGACAAGGGTCTCGGTGGCGTCATGATCTGGGAGCTGGCGGGCGACTACCGGCTCGACACCACCAAGAACCAGTACACGATCGGTGACACCCTGCTCACCAAGATCAACGACGGGCTGCGCGGCGCGGCTCCCTACGGCAACCTGAAGGCCAACGGGACGCCTCCCACGCAGGTGCTCAACGTGTCCGCGACGGTGTCCGGGTTCGCGCTGGGCGACAACAACTACCCGATCAACCCGAAGCTGAAGATCACCAACAACACGACCACCACCATCCCCGGTGGCACCAAGATCGAGTTCGACTACGGCACGAGCGCGCCGGGCACCATGTCGGACCAGTCCGGGTTCGGGCTGCGGGTGGTCAACAAGGGCCACTCCGGTCCCAACGTGGGTGGGTTGAAGGGTGACTTCCAACACGTCGAGCTGACCCTGCCGTCGTGGCAGACGCTGGCTCCGGGTGCGTCGGTGGACGTGGCGCTGAGCTACCAGCTGCCGATCGCGTCGCCGTCCAACTTCAAGCTGACCTTCGGTGGGCAGTCCTACGCGATCGCGTCCGACTACCCGCGTGGCGGCGGCACCTCGCCGACGTCCACCTCCACGTCGACCTCCACGTCCACGTCGACCTCTACTTCGACTTCGACGTCCACGTCGACCACGACTACGACCACCACTACGACGACGACCACGAACCCCTCCTGCACCATCACGCCGTGGGACCGCGCCAAGGTCTACAACGGCGGCAACCAGGTCTCCCACAAGGGCAAGAAGTGGCAGGCCAAGTGGTGGACCCAGGGCGAAGAGCCCGGGACCACCGGCGAGTGGGGCGTGTGGAAGGACCTGGGCCCCTGCTGAGGTCCGCCTGAGGCATCCCTTACCCGCCGTCTGACCCCCCTTACGGCGGCGGGTAAGGGCACCAACGGCTCAACGCACGTGAACACCCGATACCGGGTGGTCCACCTCAGGACGACTGTTCTCCCTGTCAGCGAGCGACATGCGACAAGGAGAACGGTCATCATGGAATGGACGCCCGAGGCCATCAAGGCAGAGGTCGACTACCGGCAGGCGGCGCTGCGCGCCGACGCGGCACAGGCCCGCATCTCTCGGCAGGCGAACCTGCCGAAGCGGTCGTGGTGGCGGCGGCTGGCCCACCGGTCGAGTCCGGAGACCCCACTCTCCCGAAATGGCCACCGCGAGGCCGCCTGAGGTGTGCGAACATGCCACCCGTGGCACGCCTTGGTTCCGGAATCCCCTTGGTGGCGCGTAGCCGGGAGATCACCAGGCTGCGCGCCGCCCTCGACGAAGCCGCCCGCGGCCAGGCGGGCGCGGTCCTCCTCGCCGGCGACGCGGGCGTGGGCAAGACGCGGCTGGTGGACGAACTCGCTTCGGCCGCCGACGCGCTGGTACTGAACGGACGATGTCTGGACGTCGGCGAGACCGGCCTCCCCTACCTCCCCTTCACCGAAGCACTGGGGCAGGTTCGGGAGGCCGGTCTGCTTGACGTGGAGGCCCGGCCGGCGCTGGCCAGGCTGCTGCCGGAGCTGGCGCTGCCCACGTCGCAGGAGAGCAGCGGGCTGTCCGGGCTGCCGTCGCACCTGGTCGGCCGCCGTCCGGAGCAGGACGTCGGCCAGTTGCAGCTGTTCGACGCGGTGCACGGGCTGCTCGGCGACCTGGCGGAGACCCGGCCGGTGCTGCTGGTCCTGGAGGATCTGCACTGGGCGGACGCGTCGACGCGGTACCTGTTGTCGTTCCTGTTCTCCCGGCTGCGGTCGCAGCGGCTGCTGATCGTGGGCACGTACCGGTCGGACGACCTGCACCGGAGCCATCCGCTGCGGCCGTTGCTGTCGGAGCTGGTGCGGCTGCCCGCCGTGCAGCGGCTGGACCTGACGCCGTTGAGCGCGATCGACGCCCGGTCGTTCGTGGCGGCGCTGGCCGACGACCTGCCGGACGACGTGGTGCTGGAGGTGGCCGAGCGGTCGGACGGCAACCCGTTCTTCGCCGAAGAGCTGATCGCGGTCGCGACCTGCGGTTCCGGTATTCCGTGGACGTTGGCGGAGGTGCTGCTGGCGCGGATCGAGCGGTTGTCGCCGGCGGCGCAGCACGTGGCCCGGGTGGCGTCGGTGGGTGGGCGTTCGGTGCGGCACGACCTGCTGCGGGACGTGGCGGTGATGGACGACGTGGCGTTGGACGGGGCGCTGCGGGAGGCCGTGCAGCACCACGTGCTTCTGGTGAATCGGGACGAGGTGTACACGTTCCGGCACGCTTTGTTGCGGGAAGCGGTTTACGGGGATCTGTTGCCCGGTGAGCGGGTGCGGCTGCACTCGGCGTACGCGTCGCTGATCGGTGCGAAGTCGGATCGGGGCGCGGCGGCTGCGCTGGCGCACCACTCGTTGGAGAGTCACGACCTGGCCCGCGCGTTGCGGGCATCGGTGGATGCCGCGCAGGAGGCCCAGGCGACCGGCGCGCCCGCCGAGGCGTTGCGGCACCTGGAGCAGGCGTTGAAGTTGTGGCAGGCGGTGCCCGAGGCGGAACGGCCGGTCGGGGTGACCGAGCTGGTGCTGTTGCGCCGGGCGTCGTGGGTGGCGGGGACGGCCGGGCAGCCGGAGCGGGCCATCGCGTTCGCGCGCAGCGGGACCAAGCTGGTGGACTGCGTGGAGCCGGAGGAGGCCGCCGAGATGTGGCGGCGGTTCACCCAGGCGCTCCAGGCGATCGACGGTACGGAGCACGAGAAGTCGGTCGCGATGGAGGAGGCCTGGCGGCTGGTCCGGGACCGGCCGGCGAGTCCGGCGCGGGCGTGGGTGCTGGCGGTGTTTGCGGCGCAGTTGCGGCACGACCGGAAGTACACCGAGGCGCGGGGGCGGGCCGAGGAAGCGGTGTCGGACGGGCGGGTGGCCGGGGCTCCGGCCGCGGTGGCGGATGCGCTGGCCACGTTGGGGCTGTTGGACGAGGCGGCTTCGGATGTGGAGTCGGCGAAGGCGCACCTGGCGGATGCGATCGTGTGTGCGATGGAGGTCGACGCGGTCAGCACGGAGTTGCGTGCGCGGTACTTCCTGGGGATGCACCACTACGACCAGGGCGAGCTGATCGATGCGGCGCGGGTCTTTGACGAGGGGATGGCCCGAGCGAAGGCGACTGGGTTGTCGTGGAGTTCGTATGGGCTTGAGCTGCGGATTCTCCAGGTTTTGACGCGGTACTACATCGGGGAGTGGGACGGGGCGGCGGTGGCTGCCGAGCCGCCCGGGTTGCGGGTGTCGAGCACGGTGTCGGCCCGGTTGGCGGCGGCCGGGACGCACGTGACGGTCAGCCGGGGGGAGTTCGAGCAGGCTGAGCGGTTGATCGGGGAGTTGCGGGCGGACTGGCACCGGGATTTGCAGATCGCGCTGATCACCGGGGGGACCGGGGCGGAGCTCGCGTTGTGGCGGGGGCAGCCGGAGCTGGCGGTGGAGCGGATCACGGATGCCATCGAGTGGTCGCGTCGGGAGGGTGGCGACTGGGTGTTGGCGGGGATCCGGTTGTCGGCCCACGGGGTTGCCGGGTACGCGGAGTTGGCGGCTCGGGCTCGGCGGCGGCGGGATGTGGCGGGGGAGGCTGCGGCGGTGGCTGCTGGTCGGGAGTTGGCGGCTTACGCGCGGACCACGGCTGAGATGGGGTCGCCGCGGACCGGGACGTTGGGGCCGGAGGGGCGGGCCTGGCTGTCACGGGTGGCGGCTGAGGAGAGTCGGCTGGGTGGGGCTTCGGATGTTGGGTGTTGGCGGGCGGCGGCGGATGGGTTCGGGTTCGGGTCGGTGTACGAGGAGGCTGTTTGCCGGTGGCGGTTGGCTGAGGCTTTGCTGGGTGCGGATCAGCGGGATGCCGCGGTTGTCGAGTTGAAGGCGGCGGACGCGGTGGCGGATCGGTTGGGGGCCGGGCCGTTGCGGGAGGCGGTGCACCTGGTCGCTCGGCGGGCTCGGGTTCCGTTGCACGCGGAGGTGTTGCGGGCTCGGGTGGATCCGTTCACGCCTCGGGAGCGGTCGGTGTTGGGGTTGGTCGCGTTGGGGCGGACCAATCGGGAGGTGGGGGAGGAGTTGTACATCTCGGAGAAGACGGTCAGCGTGCACTTGACGCGGATCATGGCGAAGTTGGGGGCCAGTCGGCGGGCTGAGGCCGTTGCCATTGCCTACGACCGGGGGTTGCTCGACCAGCCGGGCTGAGCGGGGTTGTGGTTCGGGGGCGGGGTTGGGGTTCGAGGGCTGAGGGCTGGGCTGTGGTTTCTCAGCTTTGGTCGGTGGGATTGTCGGTGGGGCGTGGGATGATTGACATCGGGGGCCGGAGGCCACGCTCGGATCGGTTTTCTCAGCTTCGGCGTGCGGGATTGTCGTACCTCGGTGGGATAATGGTGATCGGGGGCCGGAGGCCGTGCCTCTGTCGTGTTTCGGGGCTCTGGCGAGCGGTTTTGCCTGTGTGGTCGGTGGATGGCTGTGATCGGGGTTGCCGGCCGCTCTCGGTTTTGAAGTGCGTTGAGAGTGAAGTGCTTTCGAGTGGAAGTGCGAAGTGCGTTCACGCGGAAGAGCTACAAGCGTCGCTCGCCGCTGGGCTGGCCGCCAAGGATGACGGAAGAGCAAAGAAAAAGCAGGCGGGGCGAGGTATGCGCGCTGCGCGCGCACTGGCTGGGGGTTAGCCCCCGCCTTGCCGTCAGGCGGTAGTGCCGGCGGTAGCTCCCGGGTATGGCTGACCCGACCCTGGGACTAGGGCGGGTCATACCGCAGGTGGACGTCAGGTTCCGCCGCCGAGGTGACGACCGTGTACTTGCCGTGCCCATAGCTTTTCCCCGTCCGTTGGAACGAGGGAATGAGGGAGCATGTCGGCACTGGTGTCCGAGGTCGGGACCCGCACCGCTGTAGCCGCCGCGAACCTGGTGAAGGTCTACGGCAAGGGCGACACCGCCGTCCGGGCACTGGACGGCGTGAGCGTCGAGTTCCAGGCGGGGCGGTTCACCGCGATCATGGGGCCGTCCGGCTCCGGCAAGTCCACGTTGATGCACTGCCTCGCCGGGCTCGACAACGTCGACGGCGGCGCGGTGCACATCGGGGGGACCGAGATCACCTCGTTGGGGGACAAGGAGCTCACCAAGCTGCGGCGGGACCGGATCGGGTTCGTGTTCCAGGCGTTCAACCTGCTGCCCACGTTGACGGCCGAGGCGAATGTCCTGTTGGGGCTGGAACTGGCCGGGCGCAAGCCGGACCGGCAGTGGTTCGACACCATCGTGGACGTGTTGGGGCTGCGGGATCGGTTGAAGCACAAGCCGACCGAGCTGTCCGGTGGGCAGCAGCAGCGGGTGGCGTGTGCCCGTGCGCTGGTGGCGAAGCCGGACGTGGTGTTCGCGGACGAGCCGACCGGCAACCTGGACTCCCGGTCCGGCGCCGAGGTGCTGGACTTCCTCCGCATGTCGGTGCGCAAGCTCGGCCAGACCGTGATCATGGTCACGCACGACCCGGTGGCCGCCTCCTACGCGGACCGCGTGGTGCTGATGGCCGACGGGCACCTGGCCGGCGAGATCGACAACCCGACCGCCGACTCCGTGCTGTCCGCGCTGAAGCACCTGGGTGCGTGAGCTGATGCTGCGCACGATCATCGCGGGTCTGAAGGCCCGTACCGCCCGGCTGGTGCTGTCGTCGATCGCGATCGCCCTCGGTGTCGCGTTCGTGACCGGCACGCTGGTGCTGGGCGACGCCATGAACGAGGGCATGAGGGAAGAGTTCGCCAAGAGCGCGCGCAACGTCGACGTCTCCGTCATGGCGACCGGTGACGCCAAGGGCATCACGCCGGAGATGCTGGAGAAGGTCCGCAAGGCACCGGGTGTCGCGGGTGCGGATACCCGTGGGTTCCTCCCGGTGCCGCTGATCACCGACACCGGCAAGGCCAAGCCCGCGTTCGCGGTTCCGTTGGGCGGCAGCGACAAGCTCCGTGAGTTCGACCTCGCGGACGGGCGCTATCCCGCCTCGGACAACGAGATCGCGGTGGACGTGCGGACGGCGTCCACGGCCAAGCTGACCATCGGCAAGCCGGTCACGTTGCTGGGCAAGGACGAGCAGAAGCGCCAGTTCACCCTGGTCGGCACCTACAAGCAGGGCGTGGGCGAGGTTTCCATGTCCGGCAACGACCACATGGTGCTGACGCCGACCGCGTTCCAGTCCTTCGACCCGGAACGGCTGCCGTACCAGCTTGTCGGCGTTGCGGCGGCCGGGTACACGCAGCAGCAGGTCGCGGACAGCGTTCGCAACGCGTTGGGTGACTCCGGGCTCACCGTGCAGACCGGTGAGCAGTTGACCGAGGACACGCTGCGACAGATCAGCTCGCAGGCCGCCGAGTTCACCATGGTGCTGCTGGCGTTCGCGGTGATCGCGCTGGTGGTCGCGGCGATGGTCATCTACAACACGTTCACCATCCTGATCGCGCAGCGGACCCGTGAGCTGGCGTTGATGCGCTGTGTCGGAGCGAGCCGCGAGCAGGTGTTCAAGGGTGTGCTCGCCGAGGCGTTCGTGATGGGGTTCGTGGCCTCGGTGATCGGGCTGTTCGGCGGTCTCGGCGTGTCCGCCTTGCTACAGAAGGTGATCAGTGGTTTCGGCGGTGCCGAGTCGGCGGCGGTGGTCCGGCTTCCGGTGACGTTGACGACGGTGCTTGCGGCGTTCGGCGTGGGGGTGGTCATTACCGTGCTCGCGGCTGTGCTGCCTGCGCGTAAGGCGACCCGTGTGCCGCCGGTCGCGGCGTTGCGGAGCCAGTTGGACAGCCACGAAGAGGTGTCGCGCACCGGCAAGCTGCGGGTGCTGTTCGCGATCGTGCTCGGGCTGGGCGGTGTCGGCGTGGTCGCCCTGGGCATGGGGATGAACGAGCAGGCCGCGATGATCGTCAGCGGCGCGGGCACGATGCTGCTGCTGGCCGCCGTGCTGGTGCTCGGTCCGCTGCTGGTCGGCCCGGTGAACCGGGTGCTCGGCGTGGTGCCGCGCGCGTTGTTCGGGGTGCCGGCGAAGCTCGCCTCCGCCAACGCGGGCCGCAACCCGAAGCGCACCGCCGCGACGACGGCCGCGTTGATGATCGGTGTCACGGTCGTGTCGATGGTGACCGTGGTCGCCAACAGTGCCAAGGAGACCGCCAACGCGCAGATCGACCAGCGGATGCCGGCCGACTACACGGTGACGTCCTCGGTGCGCTCCCGGCAGTTGCCGAAGGAGCTGGCTGAGCAGCTTGCGGCCGTGCCGGAGGTGGCGAAGATCGCCCCGGGCAGGGAGATCGTGACGAAGGAGGGCTACTTCGTCGCGGTGGCGAAGGACTCGCTGGGCGACCTGTTCCGGCCGAAGGTGGAGAGCGGCTCGCTGGACGACCTGCGTGAGGGCACGATCGCGGTGCGGTCCGACCACGCCAAGCAGACGGGGCTGTCGGTCGGTTCGACCACGACTGTGAAGACGGACAACGGGTCCGCGGCGTTGAAGGTCGTGGCGGTGGTGACCGGGCAGCGGCTCGGCGACGGTGTGGTGACGCTGGAGACCTCCGCCAAGCTCGACCCGACGCTCGACGGGTACGACAGCATCATGGTGAAGCTCAAGCCGGGCGCGTCGAACGGGCGTGCGGGGGTGGAGAAGGTCACCGACGCGTCGCCGTTGGCGATCATCGACTCGGCGGCGGAGACCAAGGCGCAGCTGAACAAGCAGCTCGACCAGGTGCTCGGGTTCGTGTGGGCGCTGATCGGGCTGGCGGTGGTGATCGCGCTGTTCGGCATCGCGAACACGTTGACGCTGTCGGTGTTGGAGCGGACCCGGGAGTCGGCGCTGCTGCGGGCGCTGGGGCTGACCAAGGGGCAGCTGCGGCTGATGCTGGTGGTCGAGTCGATCCTGATGGCCGTGATGGGCGCGGTGATCGGGCTGGCGCTCGGTATGGCCTTCGGGTGGGTGATCACGACCGCGGTGTCGACGGACGCGGTGGCGGTGACGTTCACCGTGCCGTTCGGGCAGATCGGGGCGATGCTCGCGGCGGCGGTGGTGGCGGCGATCCTGGCTGCCGCGATGCCGGCTCGGCGGGCCGGGCGTACGTCGGTGGTCGCGGGGATGGCCGAGGCGTAGGCGGTTCGGTGGAGGTGTAGGCGACTCTGTTCGGGGGTTTGGGTGGCTAGTTACCTGCTAGGGGCACGGTAAGAGCCACCAGTGTGTTAGGGGGCACAGGATATTTACGGCGCCCGCGTTGACACGCGCGGGCGCGGAAAACTCGAAGTCCTTCGCGGTCACCGTGATGGTGGCCACCTCGTTGGTCACACCGGTGGTCGGAACGGCTTCGGCGGAGGCGAGAGCGGTGACTACGGCAGCG
>CBHFOL010000222.1:0-13584 GCA_965995405.1 uncultured Saccharothrix sp. | reverse complement strand
CGAATCGTTCGGCGCGATCAGACGACGGTCGTACTCGCGCGTCAGCGGATCGTCCGGCCCGAGCACGATAAGCTCATCGGTCGCATCCACCGCCCGATCCGGCCACCCGGTCCGCAGATGCGTGCGGGCGATCGTCTCGTGCAGCGGATAGGCGTAGTCGTCCCACGCCAACCGACCGAGCGCGGTCTCCGGCCGCACCGACCGCTGACTCTCCACCGCCCGGTCGAGCAACTCCCACGTGCCGACGACGTCACCCCGCAGGAACGGCACGAACGCCATCGCCCGGTAATACGCCTGCCGACGCAGCGGATCGTCCGGCACGGTCCGCGCGGCCAACGCGGCGGCCTCGTGCAACGCCGACGTGTCCGCACCACGCCTGCCATTGCGGACCAGGACGAACAACGCCAACGCATGACGCACGTCGGCAGGCAGACCGACCGACCGCGCACCGTCCAGCGCCAGCGCCTCCACCTCACCCGACGACGGCCGCGACCAGAACAACACCGCCAACTGCTTCACCGCGAGGCCGGCCGTGAACCCACGGAACTCGGCCATCCCCAACACATCCGCCGCATACCGCTGATAACCCAACCGCAGCAACAGATCCGCCGCCACCGCCCGGTCGACGCCCCCGCCCCGGACCCGGTCCACCACCCGCCACCACAGCGGCGCGGCGAGGTCCGCCGGGAACGACGCCATGTCCGCCCCCATCGCGTCGACCCGCCCATGACTGGCCGCGGCGAACACCCTGGTGGCCGGGTACGGGTTGGTGTTGAACCGCGGCAGCACGCCTTCCGCGCCATCCGCCACGTATCGCGCGATCGTGTGCGTGACGACCGCCGGCCGGGACGACCCCGGACCGGGCTCGCCCAGCCCCAACCACACCCGACACCGCACCGGCACGCCCGCCGTGGCCAACCCACCCAGCCGCCGGGCCAGCGCACGCGGCCCGACGCCCGGCTCGTAGCAGGGCACGGCCTCACCCCGCACGACAGCGGACCCCGCACCACCGAGCAGCTTCCGGCACGCCTGAAGTCTAGGGAGACCCGCTCGACCCGAGGCCGTCGTCCCGCCACGTAGGAGGAGTCCTGTCAGGCGTCGGCCGACGCAGGGAACCCCCGACGTCGGCCGACGAGCCTCAGACGTTGCGCCGGTACTGGCCGCCCACCTCGAAGAACGCCTCCGTGACCTGCCCCAGCGTGCACACCCGCGCCGCGTCCATCAGGACCGCGAACACGTTCTCCCCGGACTGCGCGGCCTCCTTCAACCGCCGCAACGCGGGCTCCGCCTCAGCCGCGTGGGCAGCCGCGAACGCGCGCGTCCGGTCCACCTGCGAACGCTTCTCGTCCTCCGTCGCCCGCGCCAACTCGATCGTCACGTGCTCACGCTCACCGCCCTCCGGCAGGAACGTGTTCACCCCGATCAACGGCAGCGACCCGTCGTGCTTGCGCTGCTCGTACAGCATCGACTCGTCCTGGATCCGCCCGCGCTGGTACCCGGTCTCCATCGCCCCGAGCACACCCCCGCGCTCGGACAGCCGGTCGAACTCAAGCAGCACGGCCTCTTCGACCAGGTCCGTCAGCTCGTCGATGATGAACGACCCCTGCAACGGGTTCTCGTTCGACGACAGACCCCACTCCTTGTTGATGATGAGCTGGATCGCCATCGCCCGCCGCACCGACGACTCGGTCGGCGTGGTGATCGCCTCGTCATAGGCGTTGGTGTGCAAGGAGTTGCAGTTGTCGTACAGCGCGCACAACGCCTGGAGCGTCGTCCGGATGTCGTTGAAGTCCATCTCCTGCGCGTGCAGCGAACGCCCCGACGTCTGCACGTGGTACTTGAACTTCTGGGAACGGTCGTTCGCGCCGTAGCGCTCCCGCATCGCCACCGCCCAGATCCGCCGCGCCACCCGGCCGATCACGCTGTACTCGGCGTCCATGCCGTTGGAGAAGAAGAACGACAGGTTCGGCGCGAAGTCGTCCACGTTCATGCCGCGCGCCAGGTACGACTCCACGTAGGTGAACCCGTTCGCCAGCGTGAACGCCAACTGGCTGATCGGGTTCGCGCCCGCCTCGGCGATGTGGTAGCCGGAGATCGACACCGAGTAGAAGTTGCGCACCTTCTGCTGGATGAACCACTCCTGGATGTCGGCCATCATCCGCAGCGAGAACTCGGTGGAGAAGATGCAGGTGTTCTGCCCCTGGTCCTCCTTGAGGATGTCCGCCTGAACGGTGCCGCGCACGTTGGCCAGCGCCCACGCCCGCAACTCCAGCTCCTCACCCGGCGTCGGCTCACGCCCCTCCGCCGCGCGGAACGCCTCGACCCGCTGGTCGATCACCGTGTTCAGGAAGAACGCCAGGATAGTCGGCGCGGGACCGTTGATGGTCATCGACACCGACGTCGCGGGCGCGGTCAGGTCGAACCCGTCGTAGAGCGCCCGCATGTCGTCCAGGGTCGCGATCGACACACCGGACGTGCCGACCTTGCCGTAGACGTCCGGCGGGGTGTCCGGGTCGCGCCCGTACAGCGTCACCGAGTCGAACGCGGTCGACAGCCGGGTCGCCTCCGACCCCTTCGACAGGTACTTGAACCGCCGGTTCGTGCGGAACGCGTCACCCTCGCCGGCGAACATCCGCGCCGGGTCCTCCCCGTCCCGCTTGAACGGGAAAACCCCCGCCGTGTAAGGGAAGTAGCCGGGCAGGTTCTCCTTGCGCAGGAACCGCAGCAGCGTCCCGTCGTCGTCGTACCGGGGCACCGCCACCCGCGGCACCTTGTTGCCCGACAACGTCTCCCGGGTCAGCCTGGTGTGGATCTCCTTGTCCCGCACCCGGACCACCAGCTCGTCCCCGGTGTAGTCCTCGACCAGCTTCGGCCACGCCGCCAGCAGCTCCGCCGACAGGCCGTCCACGTGCCGCTCCGCCGACACCAGCAGCTCCGAGATCGCCGCCGTGTCGTGCCCGGCTGCGGCCAGCTCGTCCCGCGCCGCACGCAGGTGCGCGGCCCGCCGCACGGCGTCCACGTGCGTCTCGGTCGCCCGGTGGTAGCCGCGCACGGTCTCCGCGATCTCCGCCAGGTAGCGGGCCTTCGACGCGGGCACGACCGTCGCCGCGGCCGTCGACACCTTCCCCGACACCGGCAGCAGCACCCCCGGCGACGACTCCAGACCCCGCTGCGCCAGCTCGCCCCGCAGGTACTGGTACAGCGCCGTCACACCGTCGTCGTTGAACGTCGCCGCGCTCGTCCCGAACACCGGCATGTCCTCCCAGGACACGCCGAACGCCTCCCGGTTGCGCACCAGCTGGCGGGCCACGTCCCGGCGCGCGTCCTCCGCGCCCCGCCGCTCGAACTTGTTGATCGCCACCGCGTCCGCGAAGTCCAGCATGTCGATCTTCTCCAGCTGCGACGCGGCGCCGAACTCCGGCGTCATCACGTACAGCGAGAAGTCCACGAACGGCACGATCGCCGCGTCACCCTGGCCGATACCCGGCGTCTCCACCACGACCAGGTCGAACCCGGCCGCCTTGCACGCCAGGATCGCGTCCGACAGCCCGTCCGGCACCTCCGAACCCGCCCGCCGGGTGGCCAGCGAGCGGAAGAACACCCGGTCGCCCTCCAGGCAGTTCATCCGGATCCGGTCGCCGAGCAGCGCACCGCCGCCGCGCCGCCGGGTCGGGTCGATCGCCAGCACCGCGATCCGGAGCTTGTCCTCCTGGTCCAGCCGGAAGCGGCGGACCAGCTCGTCGGTCAGCGACGACTTGCCGGAGCCTCCGGTGCCGGTGATGCCCAGCACGGGCACCGGCCTGGCCGCCCTGGTCAGCCGCTCCTTCAGGTCCGCGGGCAGCTTCCCGGCCTCGATCAGCGTGATCGCGCGGGCCAGGATGTCATCCGATCCGGTGAAAAGTCCGTCCCAGGACGACGGGGCGTCCGCGGCGAGGTCCGTGTCGCAGGACGCCACCATCGAGTTGATCATCCGGGCGAGGCCGAGCTCCTGGCCGTCCGCCGGGGAGAAGATCCGCGCCACGCCGCGCGAGTGCAGCAGCTCGATCTCCTCCGGCACGATGACGCCGCCACCGCCGCCGAAGACCTTGATGTGCTCCGCGCCGCGCTCGGCCAGCAGCTCCACCAGGTAGCTGAAGTACTCGACGTGCCCGCCCTGGTAGGCGCTGATCGCGATGCCCTGGACGTCCTCCTGCACGGCCGCGGCGACGACCTCGCGCACCGACCGGTTGTGGCCGAGGTGGATCACCTCCGCGCCCTGCGCCTGGAGGATGCGGCGCATGATGTTGATCGCCGCGTCGTGGCCGTCGAACAGGCTGGCCGCCGTGACGAAGCGGACCGGGTGCTCAGGGGAATGCAGCGGTGCAGCAGACACGACGGCTCCTTCGGCATCGCGGAACTGCACCCAGAATACTAGGACATCCGTCTATCGGAAGTAGGAGCGTCGTGTGCCGCTGCTCACCGTCACGGACGGCGTCGGCAAACCCTAGCGGCACGGACACCCGGCGGAGCACGCCGAGGGCCGACCCGCCGAG
This sequence comes from uncultured Saccharothrix sp., assembly GCA_965995405.1. GTDB lineage: Bacteria > Actinomycetota > Actinomycetes > Mycobacteriales > Pseudonocardiaceae > Actinosynnema. The sequence goes on along the minus strand of CBHFOL010000222.1, from coordinate 9,052 downwards.
ACGGGACGGCCGGTCGGCGCACCCCGGGCCGACGAATTCCGGCGGACGTTGATCCGTTCGCCAACCCTGACCGTTACCCCGTTCGCCGGCGCGTGTATTTTTTCGCGGGAAAGGGGTATGTGACCGCCCATGAGCAGCACACCGATCTACGACGAGCTTGCCGCGTTGCTGCTCGCCGACAATCCGGCACCGGCCGAGCCCGCGAAGCAGGCTCCGCCCCCACCGGCCCCGACCCGGTCGGCCCAGTCCCAACCGGTCGCGACCCAGCCCGTCGTCGACCCGTCCAAGCAGGTCCGGACCGGTGGCCGAAGGCGGAAGCCCGAACCGAATGCCTGATCTTTAGTCAACACTGAAGGAATAAAGCCCACTAAAAGTCGAACACGTGTTCGACCTGGGCTAGGCTCCGCGACCATGCAGGTCTCGCTGTTCGACGGCGGAGCGGAGCCGCCCGCCCTGCGTCCACTGACCGGCGTCCGCCGCACCGTGCTGGGCGACGGTGCCTGGATCGACGTGCTGCCCGGCTGGCTGACCGGTGCGGACGAACTGTTCCGGCGACTGGTGGCCGACGTGCCGTGGCACGCCGAGCGGCGGCAGATGTACGAGCGGGTGGTCGACGTGCCGCGCCTGTTGTGCTTCTACGACGAGGGCGCTCCGCTGCCCGATCCGGTGCTCATTGATGCCCGGAACGCATTGAGCGAGTGGTACGCCGACGAATTGGGCGAACCGTTCCGCACCGCCGGCCTGTGTTACTACCGCGATGGCCGGGACAGCGTCGCGTGGCACGGCGACACCATCGGGCGCGGCAGCACCGATGACACCATGATCGCGATCCTGTCGGTGGGCACACCGCGCGCGTTGGCGCTGCGCCCGCGTGGTGGCGGCGCGACCGTCCGGTACGCGCTGGGACACGGTGACCTGGTCGTGATGGGCGGCTCGTGCCAGCGGACGTGGGAACACGCCGTGCCGAAGACCGCGAAGTCCGTGGGTCCGCGCATCAGCGTCCAGTTCCGGCCGCGCGGCGTCCGCTGACCTCGGACAATTCCGCACTAATGCGGAATTCGACGGCGAAAATCGCATTGTGGTTCGATTCCCGGCGGTTTTGTGCCATATTCCCCGCATGACCCACTCCCCCTTGGTCGTCCGCGTCGAAACCGTCGAACTCGACGGGGCGGGCGGTCGGCAGATCTCCGCCAAGCACCGCGGCACCTCGCTGTTCGAGGAGCGCGCGGACGAGATCAAACAGGGCATCCAGTCGGCGGTGGAGGTGGTCCGCGACTCGCTGGCCGACCAGCAGGACCGGAACGGGTGGCGGGTGTCGTCGGTGGAGGCGACCTTCGGCATCACGCTGTCCGCCGAGGCGGGCGTGATCCTCAGCAAGGCTTCGGCCGAGGCCACGTTCGAGGTGACGCTGACCGTCGAACGCGCCTGACCCGATGTCCGTCCGGGAAGCCGACACACCGGTCCGGGAGTACTGGGTCGGCCTGCGCCACGGCGACCGCGACCTCGGCGCGGCGTTCTTCCTCACCCGCCGGTTCCTGGTGACCGCCGCCCACTGCCTGCGGCCGGTGGACGACGACGCGGAACTCACCGTCGTCTACCCGGATGGCGCGGTCGCACCCGCCCGGCTGCACGAACGCGCCCGGGACGCCGACCTGGCCGTGGTGATGTTGATCGGGCCGTCGCCCGTGACGCCGCTGTCGGCGGACACCTGCGCTCCGCGTGACCGATGGCGCACGCCGACCCGGCCGTCACCGTCCGATCCGTTTCTGAGCGGATCCGTAGTGGAAGCCAACGTGCCTTACGACTGCGTGGGTGGTGCGCGGCTTCGGGCGTTGCAGTTGGAGACCGACGTCGAACTCGGCGACTACTCCGGCTACTCCGGTGGGCCGGTGGAGTGTCGCTCGCGCGCCAACCGGTCGCTGCTCGGAGTGTTGTTGGAGCAGTATCCCGACCGGCAGGACCCTTCGCGGGCCACGAACGTGTTGTTCGCGGCGTCCATCGCCGAGGTGATGGACCGGTTCGACTGCTTCGACACGTCGAACCTGGTCGCCCGGCCGGAACCTGAGCCGTCACGGCCGTACGACGATGTGCTGGCCAACGTGACGGCGCTGCTCAAGGAAGCGGCGACCTGGGAGGAACTGGGGCTGATGAGCCCGGCCGATGTGTCGGCCATCCGGTTGCGGGTGCAGCGCAGCGTCGTGGAGGAAGCCGTCCGACGGGAGCAGCCGTGACCGATCCGTTGAGCGCTGTCGAAGCCGACCTGGATGCGGGTCGGAGTCCCGAACTCGCCCGGCTCCGTCCGGTGCTGACGGCCGAGTTCGTCCGCGACCACGTCGACCGGCTGCTGCGGTGCGTCACCCGTCTCGGCCGGGAAAGCTACCGGGAAGATGTCGACTGGCTGCTCACCACGATCCGCGAGGTGTGCGCCCCGGCGACCGACGAGGCGATCCGGGCGGCGAACCACCAGGCGCTGCGTGCCGCACGACGTGGGGACCACGCACGGGCCCTGGAGATTCTCCATGACATCCACATCGATGCCGGACGGGCGGGGTCTCCGGTGCTGGCCACGATCGTCGCCAACCTGGCGGGGGGGGACCATGGCGCCGGCGCCCACGCCCAGGCCCGAAGGGGGTCGGCGATACCGTTGACCGGTCCGCCGGGACTGGTCGCGGCCTCGGTCGCGACTGTCGTGGCCCGGTTCACCGCCGATTGGGACGCGTTCCACCAGGCCGCTGAAGAGCAGCGGCTCCGCACCGCCGAGTACGTCGAGGACGCCGACTCCGGTGATCCGGTGGCTCTGGGCTCGATCGCGAACGTCACGGCGCTCGGCACCGAGACCGAGGGCGACGAGCAGACACTGGACCGGCTGGAGATCGCCGTCCAGCGCAACGCGGCCGTGCTCGGGATGCGACACCCGCAAACCGTGGTGGCGGCGGCGAACATGGCGTCCGCACGGTTCCGGTTCGAGCGCGACCACGGCACGCCTGCCCAGGTCAGGGCAGTGTTGGCGATGCTGTTCACGGCTTCTCAACAGACCGCCGAATATCTCGGCTTCGACCATCCGCAGGCGTTGGTCGCCCGGGCCAACCTGGTGTCGGCCCAGTTCGAGATCGCACGGGCGGAGCTGGCGCCCGTGCAGGCTCGACAGTTGCTCCCCGAGCTGCGCGTTGTCGCCGACGAGTTGGCTCGGGCGTTGGGGATCGGGCACCCGCAAGCTCTGGTGGCGCTGTCGAATCTGGCCACGGCCGAGTTCGAGTTGGCGCGTTGGGAGGGGTCCCGGGAAGGTGCGAGCCACGCGCTGGGCGTCCTGACCGTTGCGTCCGAGCGGTCGGCGGCTGTGCTCGGCCCTGCTCACCCTGCCACCCTCGTGCTCAACGAGGAGTTGCGGATGTGCACGGAGATGGCCGACGAGGACGACCCGGGTCGCGCCGCTCTGCTGGTCAAGGTCCGCACGAGGAAGGGCACGCCGTTCGGCGACGACTACGTGCCGGTCGGCGAGGCCCGGAAGCCGTCGGACGTGCCCGAACCGCCGCTGTCCACGGTGATCTTCCCGCCGCTATCGGTGGAGCAGTTGTTCGCGGACTTGCGCGATGTGCCGAGCATCCCTCGAACGGGTCCCCGAGCGTTCCTGCGTCGCTTGGTGGAAATGAGACCGCAACTGACCGCCGATCTGGACATGGCCGGCAGGCCCTGGAGGCTCACCGCGAGGTTGGTCGCCGTCGTACTGCGTGGAGCGACCGGCGCAAAGGCCGACGACCGGCTCGAACTTCTTCGCGACATCGCCAACTGGAGCGGCCATGCCGGTGATCCCGACGGTGCGGCGGTTCTGTTGGAACAGGTCGCCGAGGAGTTGGCGAATCGGCTGGGCGACCTGCACCCCGCCGTCCTGGCGGCCCGTGTCGACTCTGCCCACTGGCTTGGTGTCTCGGGCCACGCCCGACTCGCGCTGGAGCAGGTCGTGGAGGTGATGCGGGCGCAGGATCAGCCGTCAGAGACCACCACGACGCAGATGTTGGTCACCCGCAACAACTACGTCCACTGGTACGGCCACACCACCAGCCCCAAGCAGGCGGCACGCCTGTTGGTGCCGGTGATCGACGAGATGGAAACGCTGCTCGGGCCGGACCACGTCTACACGTTGGCCGCGCGGAACAACCAGTCGTGTTGGCGGGGCAAGGCCGGATATTCGGCGACCGCCGTGAGCGAACTGCGGAAGCTGCACACGCGGATGGTCGAGGTGTTGGGGTCGGATCACCCCGACACGTTGGCCACCCAGAACAACCTGGCGTACTGGCTGGGTCACTCCGGTCAGCCGGCGTTGGCCGCGGACGAGTTGGGACGCCTGTTGTCGCACCAGATCCGGCTGCTGGGACGCGACCACCCGGAGGTCCTGATCACGATGGCGAACCTGGAGGGCTGGCGGGAACGCGCCTGACACCTGCCGCGGTTTGGTGACGCTGTGTCGATCAGGACGTCCCCGGTTCGGAGTCGCCCCGTTCACCCGGTGATCGGTAGGCAACGCGTTGATCAAGCCCCTACTGTTCGGCTCCAGGCCGACCGGCGACGACCCGCCAGGGGGATCACATGAGCATTCCGACCGAGCCCATCGGCAGCATTCCCCGTCCCCTGGAGCTGATCGAGGCCCGACACGACTTCGCCGCCGGCCGACTGGGTGCCACCGAATTACAGGAGCTGACCGAGAAGGCGATCGCCGACACCCTGGGCCGGTTCGAGGCCACCGGCTCGACCGTGGTCACCGACGGTGAACAGGCGAAGTCGAGCTTCCTGACCTACCCGGTGGCCGACATCGCCGATCTGGCCCCGGACGGCTTGGTGGTGCCGTTCTCGGACGGGCACACCCGGCAGTTGCCCCGGCTCACCAGCGGGCCGTTCCGGTACGCCGCGCACGCGGCCGACCAGTTGCGTGTCGCGCGTGGGCTCACGTCGTTGTCGGTGAAGCAGGCGGTCATCGCGCCGTCCGCGTTGAGCCTGCTCTACCCGGCGGACGGCATCGACGGCTACCCGCGCGAGCAGTTCGTGGCGGACCTCCTGAACGAGGCGGAAGCCGAGATCCGCGCGTGTCTGGACGGGGGCGCGGACTCCGTGCAATTGGACTTCACCGAGGCGCGGCTGTCGATCAAGCTCGACCCGTCGAAGGGCGTGCTGCGGGACCTGATCACGGTGAACAACCGGCTCCTGAGCCGGTTCGGCGCGGACGAGCGGGCTCGGATCGGGGTGCACACGTGCCCTGGTGGTGACTGGGATGCCACGCACAGCCAGGACGTGGACTACGCCGACCTGCTGCCCGATCTGTTCACCCTGGACGCGGGCCGGTTCTACGTGCAGTTGGCCGGTGAGCCCGATCCGGGTCGGGTGTTGCGGATCATCGCCGAGACGCTGCCCGCCGATCGGTGGGTGTTCGTCGGGGTGACCGACCCGATCGACCCGGTGGTGGAGACCGACGAGCAGGTTCGTGACCGGGTCCTGCAAGCCGCCGAGTTCCTCCCGGTCGAGCGGCTGGGCACGTGCGACGACTGCGGCTTCTCGCCGTTCGCGGACGACACTTCCACTTCGCGGGACACCGCGTTCGCCAAGATCGGCGCTCGGGTACGGGGGACGAAGCTGGCTTCGGAGGCGCTGGGGATCTAGGCGACCGGCACGATCCGGTCAGTCGGCCTTCGACCTGGTGCGCCGGGTGTAGGCGCGGGCGGCACGGGCGCGGTCGCCGCAGCGGGTGGAGCACCAGTGGCGGCGACCGTGGCGCAGCAGGTAGCGGTTGCACGGAGTGGACTCGCAGCTGGTGAGACGATCGGCGTCGGGGCCGGTCAGGAGGTCGGCGGTGTTGGCCGCGAGGGTCCCGAGCGCGCGGTCGAGGATCTCGTTGGGGGGACACATCGCCGCGCGGTAGGGGCCGTTCTGCTCGTCCCAGTACAGCAGGGCGGCCGTGGGGACCCGGCTCAGCGCGTCGTTGACGGCGGACAGCGCCCCGGGCAACGCGGGCAGCCCGGCAACGCGGGCGGCGAACAGCGACCTGATGTGTTCGCGCATCGAGCGCAGCTGTGACGCGCACATCTCCAGGAGTCCGGCGTCGGCCGGGGCGAGGCCGTGTTCGGTGAGCCACCGATTCGCCGTCCCGGGCGTGCCGAGGAGATCGGTGAACTGGCCACCGGGCAGCGCGACGGCGGTGTTGACGAAGTCCAGCGCGAGGTACTGCTCCGCCCCCGGCGCGCGCGGCAGCACGGACTCGGTGGTCAGGCTCTCCCTCATGCCTCTCATGGTACGACTTGCATCCATCCGTGAGAAACGCCTATGGTCCTCACGGATAGATGAGCCTTCATCCGTGAGGAGTTTCTACGTGGCTTCCGCCGGCACCACCAACGAGCAGTTCCCCGTCCGCGTCTTCGGCGGCCCGACCGCCCTCTTCGAGTACGGCGGCCTCAGGTTCCTCACCGACCCCACCTTCGACGCTCCCGGCGACTACGAGCGGGCGGGCCGCAGGATCCTGACCAAGACCGCACCTCCCACCGGCAGCGTCGCCGACCTCGGCCGCGTCGACGTGGTCCTGCTCTCCCACGACGAGCACCCCGACAACCTCGACCACTCCGGCCGCGCCCTGCTCGCCGACGTCCCGCTGACCCTCACCACGCCCGATGGCGGGCAGCGCCTGGGGAACAGCGCCAAGGGGCTGGCCGACTGGGAGTCGATCGAGCTGGACCGCCCCGGCGGCGGCACGGTCACCGTGACCGGCGTGCCCGCCGTCCACGGGCCCGGGAGCCGCGAGGAGGTCGAGCCGATCACCGGCCAGGTCGTCGGATTCGTCCTGACCGGGGAGGGCCTGCCCACGGTCTACGTCAGCGGCGACAACGCCTCGCTCGACGCGGTGCGGGAGATCGCCGGGCGCTTCGGCCCGGTGGACACCGCCGTCCTGTTCGCCGGGGCTCCCCGGATCGCCGCCCTCTTCGACGGCGAGCCGCTCGTGCTCGACAGTGCCCAGGCCGCCGAGGCCGCCCGGATCCTCGACGCCCGCCGGGTGGTTCCCGTCCACTACGACAGCTGGGGTCACTTCACCGAGGGCCGTGCCGAACTGGTAGCCGCCTTCACGGCCGCCGGGGTGGCCGACCGCCTCGACCTGGACTGACCGGATCGGGCCCGGCCGACACGTCGACCGGGCCCGCTTGAGCTCACCTGTCGGAACCGCGTCGGGCCGGGCGTTGTGCGGCAGGTGTCAGCCGCGCAGCGTGGGGAAGTCCTCCTCGCGGTACTCCCCCGCCAAGCGCTCGCCCGTTTCCCGGCCGCGCAGTTCGACCCGGCGGATCTTGCCGGAGATCGTCTTCGGCAGGTCGGTGAACTCCAGGCGGCGGATTCGCTTGTACGGGGCGAGGTTCTCCCTGGCGTGGCGCAGGATCGCGAACGCGGTGTCCTCGTCCGCCGCGAAGCCCGCCGCCAGCACGACGTACGCCTTCGGCACCGCCAGGCGCACCGGATCCGGGGACGGCACCACCGCCGCCTCGGCCACCGCCTCGTGTTCCAGCAGCACGCTCTCCAGCTCGAACGGCGAGATCCGGTAGTCCGACGCCTTGAACACGTCGTCGGTACGCCCGACGTAGGTCAGGTAGCCGTCCTCGTCCACCGAGCCGACGTCACCAGTGTGGTAGTAGCCGTCCCGCATCACCTCATCGGTGCGCTCCGCGTCGCCGTGGTAGCCGACCATCAGGCCCAGCGGGCGGCGTGCCAGGTCCAGGCAGATCTCACCCTCCGTGCCGGGCTGTCCGGTCACCGGGTCGACCAGCACCACCGGGTAGCCCGGCGCGGGACGGCCCATCGAGCCCGGCTTCACCGGCTGTCCCGGCGTGTTCGCGATCTGCACGGTGGTCTCGGTCTGCCCGAAACCGTCCCGGATCGTGCTGCCCCAGGCCGCGCGGACCTGCTCGATCACCTCCGGGTTGAGCGGCTCGCCGGCACCCACGACCTTGCGCGGCGGGGTGCGCAGTGCGGTCAGGTCCGCCTGGATCAGCATCCGCCACACCGTGGGCGGCGCGCAGAAGCTCGTGACACCGCAGCGGTCCATCTCGGACATCAGGCGGACGGCGTCGAAGCGGGTGTAGTTGTAGACGAACACGGTCGCCTCGGCGTTCCACGGCGCGAAGACGTTGCTCCACGCGTGCTTCGCCCAACCCGGCGACGAGATGTTCAGGTGCACGTCACCCGGTTCCAGGCCGATCCAGTACATCGTGGACAGGTGCCCCACCGGGTACGACACGTGGGTGTGCTCGACCAGCTTCGGCCGGGCCGTGGTGCCGGACGTGAAGTACAGCAGGAGCGTGTCGGACGCCTTCGTCACGCTGTCCGGCGTGTAGTCGGCGGCGGCCCGGGCCGCCTCCGCGTAGTCCAGCCAGCCGGTGACCCGGTCGCCCACGGCGATCCGCGTGTAGTCGCCGGGCACGTCGGCGAACTTGGCCGCGTCCGCCGCGCCGGTCACGACGTGCCGCGCGCCCCCGCGTTCCACCCGGTCCCGCAGGTCCGCCGGACCCAAGAGGGTGGTCGCCGGGATGACCACGGCACCCAGTTTCATCGCGGCGAGCAGCGTCTCCCACAGCTCCACCTGGTTGCCCAGCATGAGGATCACCCGGTCGCCGCGCCGGACCCCGTTGTCCCGCAGCCAGTTCGCCACCTGGTTCGACCGGCGGGCCAGTTCGGCGAACGACCAGCGGCCCTCGGTGCCGTCCTCCTCCACGATCCACAGGGCGGTGTTGTCGTTGCCCTGCGCGATCACGTCGAACCAGTCGAGCGCCCAGTTGAACTCGTCGAGCTCCGGCCACGCGAACTCGGCGCGTGCGGCGTCGTAGTCGGTCGCGTGGCGCAGCAGCAGGTCACGGGCGTCGCGGAAGCTCATCGGCCGAGGGTCGGCCGTCGGGAAGCGGCCCACCACCCCCATTCGGAGGTGTCAATCGTCCGTGTGGACGCCGGATAGGATTCGGTGGTGGACCAGTCCGACGATCTCCAGGCTTGGGCTCCGGAGCCCGCGCCGGGCGCCGCGCCGGTGATCAGCCTG
>CBHFOL010000221.1:0-13631 GCA_965995405.1 uncultured Saccharothrix sp. | reverse complement strand
CTCCTCGATCTCATCGAGGTTCTTGCCTGCGAAAACAATTCCCACGAGTCGGAACTCCTTGACACGTCGCGGGCCTGGCGGTGGTCGGGCAGCCAGCCTGCCACCGTCGACGTGGCGAAGGTGTCCACGCGGAGAATGACTACGCGGTCGGGGCACAGATCCCGGCCAAGGTTACTCCGTCCGGTGGACGCCCCCGGATGTTCGCCCGGATCATCCCCGTCCGTGCGCGGGCAACGACGTGTTGGTCTCGCCCAACTCCACGGCGACTCGGCGGCATTCCGGGCAGCCCGCCAGGTGGTCGGCGACCTGGGCCGCGCGCCGTGGGCGCAGTCCCGCACGCGTCCACGCCCCCAACAGGTCCCGGATCCGGACGCATCGCCCACCGTTCGGCCTGAGCGTCACGCCCTCCACCAGGTATGCCTGGCGCAGGCGTTCGCGGGCCCGGCACCTCAACGAGGAGACGCCGTTGGGGGTCAGGCCGAACAGCGGGGCCACCTCGGCGGGCGGCCTGCCCTCGATCTCGGTGTGCCAGAGCACGGCCTGCCAGCGTTCCGACAGCCTGGCGAACGCGCGCACGGCCAACGTGCGGTCCAGTTCGACCACGACGGGGTCCCGGAACGGAACGCTCGCCGCGGCACCGTCCACCACCGCCGTGACGTCGTCGGACAGCGTGATCTTCTTGCCCTGCCTGGCGTTTTCGTAGGCGGTGTGCCGCAGCGTGGTCAGCAGGTAGGCGCGGAACGCCGAATCCGGGCCACCGCCGACCCGCAGCGCGTCCAACACCTTGGCGAACGCCTCGGACACCAGGTCGTCCGCCTCGGCCGCCGACCTGGCCAGCCGCCGGGCGACGTCGTACGCCGCCGTCACGTGCCGCTCGTACAGCCGGCCGTACTCCTCGACCGCCCCGCCGCGAACAGCCTCGATGAGCTTCGACTCGATCCGGCCGAGGTCGTGTCCTCCGCGACTTGGCGGAAGATCCACCGCTACCGCCATTTTCTCCGCCAGTCCTGGTTCCCGTCGGTTGCGCGCGTCCGATCGTGACGGTCGGTGCCCTGCCACCCGGCCCGTGCAGCGGGGACCGGGTGGCAGAGCGGGGATCGACCTACGCGAGGACTTCGACAGCACACAGAAGTCTGCCGTTCCGGGAACCACCGCACAGCTCAGCGGACGAACCGGATCATCCCTGCTCAGCGGCCGATCCATCCGGAAACGGAAGCGGTCCACGACCACCCGACATTTCCCAGCGGCACCCGGTTGTGCGAATTGGCCCGCGGAAGCCCGACAAAAGCGGTCGCCCCAAGTGAGGCCGGAGGCCACGGTCGGTGACCGGTGCCCGTGGGAACAACCCGTTGGGTGATGCGACCCGGGCGGAACCGGCGATAGGCTGTCCCATGGCCACTGAAGACGCGGGCGGCTCGGTTTCCGGGGGCCCGAGAACGCAGGCGACGGGCCCGTTCAGCATTTGGGCGCCGACGGACACGCCGGAAATCGCCGCCGACAGCGACACCGAACCGGTCGAACTAGGGGTGAAATTCCGGGCGGACACGACCGGGATCGTCTCCGGGGTGCGCTTCTACAAGGGCACCGGCAACGGCGGCACGCACACCGGCTCGCTGTGGACGGCGGACGGCACCCGCCTGGCGAGCGCGGACTTCTCCGACGAGACCGCCACCGGCTGGCAGGAGGTCGCGTTCGCCACCCCAGTGCACATCGCGGCCGACACGACCTACATCGCGTCGTACTTCGCGCCGCAGAGCCACTACAGCGTCGACTACGGCTACTTCACCGTCGCCAGGGACAACGCCCCGCTGCACGCCCCCGCGTCGACCGTCGCCGACCCCAACGGCGTGTTCCGCTACGGCTCGGCGAGCGGGTTCCCCAGCGCCTCCGTCTCCGAGGCGAACTACTGGGTCGACGTGGTGTTCACGCCCGCGCCCGCGCCGACCCCGCCGACCCCGCTCGACCAGGGGTTCGGCGGCCCCGTCCTGCTCGTGAAGTCCGACGCGCGGCCGTTCAGCCGGTACTACAGCGAGATCCTGCGCGCCGAGGGCATCGGCTCGTTCACGACGGTCGACCTGTCCGCCGTCACCGCCGACGTGCTCGCGCAGCACGAAGTAGTGATCCTGGGCGAAATCCCGCTCACCGCCGCCCAGGTCACCCTCTTCACCGGCTGGGTGACCGCGGGCGGCAGGCTGATCGCCATGCGGCCGGACCGGCAGCTGGCCGGACTGCTCGGGCTGACCGACGCGGACGCCACCCTCGCCGAGGGCTACCTCCTGATCGACACCGCCACCGCGCCCGGCGCCGGGCTGCCCGACCAGACTATCCAGTTCCACGGCACGGCCGACCTGTACACGGCGTCGGGCGACACCACGACCGTCGCCACGCTCTTCAGCGACGCCACGACCGCGACCGCCAACCCCGCCGTCACCCTGCGCACCGTGGGCGTCGGCCGCGCGGTGGCGTTCACCTACGACCTGGCCCGCTCGGTCGTCCACACCCGACAGGGCAACCCGGCCTGGGCGGGCGACGAGCGCGACAACAACCCGCCGTGCCGGCCGGTGGACCTGTTCTTCGGCGCGAAGGCCGGCGACGTCCAGCCGGACTGGGTGAACCTGGACAAGGTCGCCATCCCGCAGGCCGACGAGCAGCAACGACTGCTCGGCAACATCATCGAACTCGTGACCCGCGACCGGACGCCGATCCCGAAGCTCTGGTACCTGCCGAAGGGTCTCAAGGCCGCCGTCGTCATGGCGCTGGACGACCACGGCACCCCGACCGGCACGCGGGACTTCTTCGAGCTGCTCAAGGCCAACACCCCGCCGGCGGCCTCGTTCGAGGAGTGGGAGTGCCTGCGCGCCACGTCGTGGATGTTCGTGGAGGGCACGACCATGACCGACGCGGAAGCGGCGGCCTACGCGGACGAGGGCTTCGACCTCGGCATCCACGTGAACACCGGCTGCGCGGACTGGACGCCGGTCGAGCTGGAGGCCACGTTCCACGCCGAGTTGCGGGACTTCGCCGCGAAGTTCCCCAGCCTGCCGCCGCAGACCGGCAACCGCACCCACTGCATCGCCTGGAGCGACTGGGCCACCGAACCGAAGGTCGAGCTGAGCAAGGGGATCCGGATCGACCTGAACTACTACTACGCGCCGTCGTGGTGGGTGCTGGACCGGCCGGGCATGTTCACCGGCTCCGGCCTGCCGATGCGATTCGCCGACCTCGACGGCACGATGATCGACGTGTACCAGGTGACCACGCACCTGGTGGACGAGAACGGCCAGACCTACCCGCAGGGCATCGACGCCCTGCTGGACCGCGCGATCGGCCCCGAGGGCTACTACGGCGTCTTCGGCACCCACTACTACTTCGCCGACAACTGGGGCGAACTGGTCGTCACCTCGGCGACGGCACGCGGCGTGCCGATCGTCACCGCGGACCAGATGCTCGACTGGACCGACGGTCGCAACCAGTCCCACTTCTCGGACATCACCTGGTCCGGAAGCGACCTGACCTTCACCGCGCACGTGGACGGCCGCACCAACGGGATGCTGCGCGGCATGCTCCCCGTGCACACCGCGAAGGGCAACCTCACCGGCATCACCAGGAACGGCACGGCGGTCACGTTCACCGAGGAGGCCATCAAGGGCGTCACCTACGCCCTGTTCCCCACCACCAACGGAAACCACCGCGCGACCTACACCCCTTAGGGGTATCCACCGCCGGGCCGGCCGGGGTTCAGCCCCGGCCGGTCCCGGTCCGGTCCAGGAAGCCCAGCACCGCGTCGACCAGTGCGTCCACCTCGCCGGTGGTGTTGTAGAACGCCATGGACAGGCGCAAGGTCACCGCTTCCCCCAACGCCGCCAGCACCGGCTGGGCGCAGTGGTGGCCGAGGCGCACCGCGATGCCGTGCTCGTCCAGGTGTTGCGCGAGCGCGGCCGGATCGGTGCCGTCGACCAGGAACGAGTGCACCGCGATCCGGTCCCGGGCCCGGCCGAACACGCGGATCCCCGGTATCCGCGCGAGTGCCCGGCACGCGTGGTCGGCGAGGTGTCGTTCATAGGCCTCGGCCCGGTCGCGACCCAGCCGGACGAGGTAGTCGACGGCCACGCCCAGGCCCACCGCGTCGGCGATGCTGGCCGTGCCCGCCTCCATCCGGTGCGGCTGGTCGGCGAACGTCGACCGGTCGAGCGCGACCCGGTCGATCATGTTGCCGCCGGTCTGCCAGGGCCGCATGGAATCCAGGACCTCCCGCTTCGCGTACAGCGCCCCGATACCCGTCGGCGCGAACATCTTGTGCCCGGACAGCACGTAGAAGTCGGCGTCCAGGGCCCGGACGTCCACCGGGAAGTGCCCGACGGCCTGTGCCCCGTCCACGAGCACGCGCGCGCGGTAGCGGTGGGCCTGCGCGATCATCTCCCGGACCGGTGGCACGGTGCCCACGACGTTGGACGCGTGGGTGACCGCGACCAGCGCCGTCCGCTGGCTCAGCAGGTCGCGGAACGCCGCCATGTCCAGCGCGCCGGTCCCGTCGACGGGCACCGCTTTGAGCCGCGCCCGCCGGCGCTTCGCGAGTTGCTGCCACGGCACGATGTTCGCGTGGTGCTCCAGTTCGGTGAGCAGGATGTCGTCACCCGGCTGGACTTCCGCCTCGCCCCAACTCCCGGCGACCAGGTTGATCGCCTCCGTCGCGCCGCGCACGAACACGATCTCCTCGGGGTCGGCCCCCAGGAACGACGCCAGCTTCGCCCGCGCGCCCTCGTACGCGTCGGTCGCCCGGCGGGCCAGCGAATGGGCTCCCCGGTGGACGTTGGAGTTGTAGCCCAGGTAGTAGTCCACCAGGGACTCGACCACGGCGAGCGGTTTCTGGGTGGTGGCGGCGTTGTCCAACCACACCAACGGTTTTCCGTCGACCTCGCGGTGCAGGATGGGGAAATCCCGCCGGACCGCCTCGACCGGGAACGCGGGCGGGTCCGGCGGCGTGCGGGGTGCTTCCCCCGGCGGGTTTCTAGCGGTAGTCATGGTAGTTGTTGACCTCGACGTTCTCCAGCATCCCGATCGCGTCGTCGACGAGCACGGCCGCGGAGAAGTAGCAGGACACGAGGAACGACTTGATACCCCGCTGGTCCACCCCCATCGGCTGGACCGTGACGCCGGGTTCCCGTTCGTCGTCCAGCTCGGCGGGACGCAGTCCCACGACGCCCTGGTGCTCCTCGCCGACCCGCAGCAGCAGGATGCTGGTCGTGCCGCCCGCCGCGCCGCCGAGCGGGATCTTGTCGGTGGGCAGCAGCGGGACGCCGCGCCAGGTGATCATCGGGCTGCCGAACAGGTTCACCACGACCGGCGGCACACCTCGCCGGGTGCACTCCCGACCGAACGCGGCGATCGCCGCCGGGTGGGCCAGGAAGAAGGCCGGCTGCTTCCAGACCAGCTTCAGCAGCTCGTCCAGGTCGTCGGGGGTCGGCGGGCCGCTGCGCGTGTGGACGCGCTGCGCCCTGGAGACGTTGTGCAGCAGGCCGAAGTCCCGGTTGGTGAGCATTTCGGACTCCTGCGCCTCGCGGGCGGCCTCGACCGTCAACCGGACCTGCTGCTCGTACTGGTTCATCGGGCAGTTGTAGAGGTCGCTCACCCTGCTGTGCACGTGGAGCACGGTCTGCGCCACGCTCAGCTCGTACTCGCGCGGCTCGTCGGTGTACTCCACGAACGTCGTCGGCAGCAGGTGCTCTCCCTCGTGGCCCGCGGCGAGGTCTACCGTCACCTCGCCGGTGCCGCCGACCGACTCGGTCCGGCCGGTCCGGAGCCGTGCGGCGAGCCGGGGTTCGCGCGCGGCGAGTTCGTCCACCCGGGACCGTTCCAGGACCAGCAGCCGGCACGGCGTCGCCGTCCGGGCCTCTTCCGGCCACGGGACGCCGGCCGCGAAGGCGTCCGCGTCGAAGAAGTCCCCGGCACCGGCCACCCCGGTCAACGCGTCCTGGCCGGACGCGGACGTACCGTGGAACTCGACGCGACCGCTCACCACCAGGTACAGCCGGGTCGCGGTGGCACCCGTGGTGAGCACGGTGTCCGGTTCGACGGCCTCGGATGTGAAGGACGCGGCGACGGCTTCGAGTATCCCGAAAGGACAGTCGCGCAGGAACCACAGTTCCCGGAGATCCTCCGACACCGGGCGCGGGTCGTCCCCCGGTGTCGTGCTGATCCGGCCGTCCCCGACGCGGTAGTTGACGAGTTGGTTCACCCGGTAGGCACCGGCTTCGAGATCCACCCAGGGCAGCGCGCGCAGCAGGTAGCGGGGTGTTATCGCGCGCATCTGCGGCACGCTCTTGGTGGTCGTGGCTAGTGTCCGCGCCGCACGGGTGGACAGGCTCAGCGGCGAATCGGCGGTCCTTGTCACAGGATGCTCCATCGTGTTGTGCGACGGCCCGGGCACCGATCCCGACGACTGGTCGGGTTCCGCTGCTCCGGACCGTCTGGGCCGATGACGGGGGTACCGGACGTACCCCAACCTGACACCGCCACTCGGTGGCGGCAACTCGTGTTCCGCCGGCCCGAACCGTCCACACGCGACTCAATCACGGCCCGTGCCCGTACACGGTGATCTCGCCGACGGTTCCGGCGGGCAGCCGCCCGGTGGCGGTCCGCCACCGGGCGGACGGTTCTCACAGCCGGGTGTCGAGCCTGTGCCCGGTCGCGGGAACGTCCTGCCGCAGGACGTTGTGGGCGTGGAGGCTCGCCCACCGCAACAGGCCGTACGCCCCGGGCGGGTCGAACCGGTGCCGGTACGCGCCGAAGCACAGCGCGGCGATCGGTCTCTCCCCGGTCCCGAACAGCGGCACCGCCATCTCGGTGATACCCGGGCACGCCTCCTCCTGGTTGACCGCGACCCCGTTCCTCCGGACCTCGGACAGCTCCGCGCTCAGCCCGGCCGGCAGGCCCGCGGCGCGCGGATTCCCGGCACACCAGCCCAGCCGGACGGTCAGACTCACCACGAGGTCGGGGTCGTACGCGAGCAGCGCCTTGCCCGCCGCGCTCGTGCGCAGGTCCGACGCCTCCTCGATCTGCCCGACGAGCCCGCAGTACTCGGCTCCGTACACCATGTCGAGGAACTCGACGGTCGACTCGCCGGGCACCCCGAGGCCGACCAGGTACCGGGTTCTCACGTGCAACCTCATCAGCAACGGCTTGATCGCCCGGCGCAGCCTCTTGGTCCGGTCGTCCGCACGCGGCAACGCCAACTGCCGGGTCGCCCGACCGAGCTCGTAGCAGTCCCCGGTCCGGCTGACCGCCTCGTAGGCGTGGAGTTCCGCGAGCAGCCGGTGGACCGTGCTCTTCGGCAGGCCGGTCCGGCGCACGATCCCGGACAGGGTCACCGGCGGCCTGGTCTCGCGGATCGCCTTGAGGATCGCGAATACCCGCCCCACATGGCTGTCGCAGTCGGACGACCTGGCGCGCCGAACACCGGGGGCGTTCAATCCACTGCTCATCCGACCTGACCTTCCTGTGAGGTAAAGCGGTGTCGCGGCCTCCGGAATCGGGCGGGGTCGGCCTGCCGCCAAACGGCCGGAAACCGCGTGGTGTCGAGGAAACCGCGGATTTCCGAGCCATTTCCGGGGAATGAGCGCGCCGCACGCGTGCCGGGCCGGCCGGGTTTCCGGCGAGACCGCCCCCGAGTGCCCGCGACCACGTACCCGGAACCGACCGGAAACCGCCGTCTACCCGGGTATCGGGAACGATCGCGGAGACCGGAGCCGCCGTGCCGGGCTGCGTCCTCGCCCCGACGGACGCACATCGGTCGGCCCCTCCACGGAAACGGCCATGTGGCGCGACGCGCCCGAGGCGTCAGGCGGGATACCGCATGGCGCACCCGGGTATGCAGTCGTCGAATGCCGTCCGCAGGTCACTCGCGCGGGACAGGCAGCGGACACACGCCGACTCGGGCGGAAATATCGGGGACGACCTCTCGGGGGACAACGATTCACCCACGCCTACCGCACCTGCCACCGACATCACTACCTCCTGGGTCAACCGCCGACCTTCAGGAGCCCGGCCCTGGGCATGACCCACCGGAGGTTACACACCCACGACCCGGAAACATGCGTCCACGCATCGACATCACCCGATCCGCCCACCGGGATCGGCAACCGATCGGGACAGCGGCACATCCACCCGGCGAGCCACTGGAATTCGGCCGTGAATGGAATGTCACCAACCCCACCGGGAGTTCGGCCGACTCCCGCGACTTCGTCCACATAGGATGGTCGTCCGGCCGCGGACGGACTGACCGAAGCTGCTCGCCCCGTGTCGACACGCGGGCTGTCGATGGCCGATCGGCACCATATCAAGGCGAACCAACCCGACGACACCGCGTGTTCCGCGCTGCGGAACACCAAACGTCCACGCCTGACGGGAATACCGATCGACACCGGCCCTACCACGCCGAATCCACCCGACCCGGCTCGACGGAGGTCACCCGACTGCGGACTACAGTCGATCCGATCCCCGCGCCACACTGGATACGGCCTGACACCCACCGCACGAGTCGATCGACCGGCGGGTGCGCAGCGGTGGAGATTCCGAGTCATGACGCATTCCCGGACGGCAGCGGCCGGTTCCGTCGTCCACTCCGGACTCGGCCACGCCGACGACCCGTCCGGGAGGAGGACCGATGTCCGAAGTGGACTTCGACGGCGGCGACCCGGCCGGGCACTACGCCGGGATCTGGGAGACCTACTGGCGGGCCACCGCCCTCGACCGACAGGCACCGCTGTGGGACGTCGCCGCCGACCAGGCCCGCCTGGTCGGCCTGCTGGACGGCGGCCTGCCGGTCGTCGACCTCAGCTGCGGCAACGGCACCCAGACCATCCGGCTGGCCGGGCACTTCGCCAGGTGACCGCGCATCGCGGTCGAACTCCTTCGGCTGTCCGCTGCTGCGCGTCGACCGCCTCCCGGCCGGGACACGACCCGTCGACGTCGACCGGCCGACCGAACCGACCGATCTCGCCTACGTCATCTACACCTCCGGCTCGACCGGGCGGCCCAAGGGGGTGGCGGTGGAACACCGGTCGGCGGTCTACTCGACGCTGGCCCGCCGCGCGTTGTACCCGCCGCCCCGGGCTTTCCTGCTGCTGTCCGCCGTGGCGTCCGACAGCACCGTCGCGGGCATCTTCGGCACGCTGACGCGCGGCGGCGCGCTGCACCTGCCTGCTCCGGGCACGGAGGCCGACGTCCTGGAGATCAGCCTGCTCGTCAAGGCGCGCGCCATCGACGCCACGGTGACTCTGCCGTCCCTGTACGACCTTCTGCTCGATGCCGCCGAGCCGGACTCCCTCGGCTCCCTGCGCACCGTGACGGTCGCGGGAGAACGCTGCCCGAACGCCCTTCCCGGGAAGAGCCGCGCCAAGCTCCCCGCTGTCGAGCTGTACAACGAGTACGGGCCCACGGAAGCCACGGTGTGGAGCACGGTGTGGCGTGCCTCGGAAGAGGACGGGACGGACGTCGGCACCGTCCCCATCGGACGGGTGATTCCCGGCACGGGGATCGACATCGTCGACGAGTCGGGCTGCCCGGTACCGGAAGGCGAGGAGGGCGAGCTCTGCATCTCCGGCCCCGGAGTAGCCCGCGGGTACTACGGGCGGCCGGACCTCACCGCTCGGGCCTTCGAGCCCGACCCGGCCGGCCCGCCGGGTGCCCGCCGCTACCGGACCGGCGACCTGGCCCGACTTCGAGCGGATGGCCTGCTGGAATTCCTGGGACGGGTGGACCGCCAGGTGAAGATCCGGGGTCACCGGATCGAGCCCGACGAGGTCGAAGCCGCGCTGGCAGGCCACCCGGGCATCCGGCAGGTCGCGGTCGTGACGGACGAGGAGGGCGGCCGGGTGCGACTGGCCGCGTTCTTCACCGGCGAGCCGATCGCCCCGGCGCGGCTCCGGGACCACCTGCGCCGGACACTGCCGGCCCACATGGTCCCCGGTCACGTCTGCCGGGTCGATGCCCTTCCCGTCACGCCGAACGGAAAGGTCGACCGGAACGCGCTCGTGAAGCTGCTCCGCCGCGCGGAGCACTCGTTCCGCCCGCCCGGCCCCTCTTCCCCGGCGGGCTGGTCCCCTCCAGCGACGGCCGGCACTGGTGGCTGCGCTAGCGCAGCCACCGGAGAGCCGCGTCGGCGCAGTCCTCGGGGCTGGTGTTGAAGGCGATGGCCGCGTGGGGCGCGTGCCGCCGGACCAGGTTGATCACCTTCTCGAACAATTCGAGCAGCGGCTCGTACGTGCGGATGCCGCCCCCGATCACCACGCAGGCGTAGTCCTCGCGGGTCAGCGCCTCCGCGATCGCTCCCTCGGGGTCGTCGTCGGGTACCACCAGGCACCAGTCGGCCTCGATACCGTATTCGCCGAAACGCGCCTGACCTCGTGCCAGCGCCGCCTGGACCGGCTCCGGGTCCCAGCCCTCGATCTTGGCGGGATCGAGCCCGACCACCAGTACTCGTGCCACTGTCACGTGTCCTCCTTCTCACGGAACGTCGACACCCCAGCCGAGACGCCGTCGGCGGAGCAAGTCGGCCCGGAGCGGGGCAACCGTACCGCCGACCGGGTGGTGGGCGGTCGGGTCGGCTAACGGCCGTGCGGTCGCGACGAACTCACCGGGTGCGGCTCCCGTTTCCGCCGCCGGTCGCCGAGGAGGACGAACCCATGATGTCGTCACGACTGTTCCGCTGCGCCGCAGCGGTCCTGATCGCCATCGCCGGCACGCTGGTCGCCGCACCCGCCCAGGCGTCGGGGGTGGACCAGGTGTGCGTGGGCACCGAGGTCACCACCTACGACCCGCCGCTGACCCTCACCACCCGGCCGACGACCATCACCGTCAGCGGCGTCTACCCCACCTGCACCAACCCCGGAGCGGTCACCGCCACCTACGCCGAGACGTTCACCCTCGCCGCGTCCTGCCTGGTGCTGTTCGACTCCGGGTCGGCCGTTCGCACGTTCACCTGGGGTGGAACGGTGGCTCCGAGCACGTTCCAGTACAACGTGACCGCCAGCGCCGTGGCCGGCCAGATCGTGGTGACCAACACGGGCGTGATCACGGCGGGCGGATTCGCACCGGCCGGCGCGGAGCAGGTGATCACCCTCGTGACCCCGAACCTCCTCCAGTGCCTGGGCGGCGGGGTGCCGAGCGTGACGGGCCCGACCACCCTCACCGTGCACAGCCCCTGACGACGTCCCCGTTCCCGGAGGACCGGACCGGGCCGTGAACGACACACAACACGTGCGGGACCGCTGGTCGCGTGCCACGACCAGCGGTCCCGTCAGGGCTACCGGACGGGCAGCGGCAGACCGCGCTCGGCGGCGGGGCGCGGGCCGAAGATGCGGCGGTCGGCCCCGGCGATGGGCACGTCGTTGATGCTCGCCTCGCGGCGGCGCATCAGCCCTTCGTCGGTGAACTCCCACAGCTCGTTGCCGTAGCTGCGCCAGGACCGGCCCTCGCGGTCGTGCCACTCGTACTGGAAGCGCACCGCGATCCGGTCGCCCACGAACGCCCACAGTTCCTTGCGGAGGGCGTAGTCCAGCTCGCGCTCCCACTTGTGCCGCAGGAACTCCACGATCGCCGCCCGGCCGGTGAGGAACTCGTCGCGGTTGCGCCACACCGAGTCCTCGGTGTAGGCGAGCGCCACCCGTTCCGGGTCGCGGGTGTTCCAGGCGTCCTCCGCGGCCTGCACCTTCGCCAGTGCGGTCCGCGCGTCGAACGGCGGGAACGGCGGTCGTGGGTTCACAGCGGTCCTCCCTCGGTCGGAGAACGATCGTTCTCCAGCGTGCGAGTAGGATAGAGAACCATCGTTCTCCGTGTCTCCAGGAGGTGTCGTGGACCACGACGAGGCCGCCACCCGGGTGCTCGACGCCGCCGAGGCGCTGTTCTACGAACGCGGCGTGCAGGCGGTCGGCATGGACGCCGTCCGCACCGCCGCCGGGGTGTCGCTCAAGCGGCTGTACCAGTGCTTCCCGTCGAAGGACCACCTCGTCGTGGACTACCTGCGGCGGCGCGACCGGCGGTGGCTGGAGGCGCTGGAGGCGTTCGTCGGCCGGCGGTCCGGTGCGGTGGACCGGGTGCGCGCGGTCTTCGACTGGCTGCACGGGTGGTTCGCCGAACCCGGCTTCCGCGGCTGCGCCTTCGTCAACTCCTTCGGCGAGCTCGGCGCGACCTCTCCGGCCGTGGCGGACATCGCCCGGCAGCACAAGGACGCGCTCAAGCGCCACCTCACCGGGCTGGTCGCGGAACTGCCGGTGGACGACCCCCGCGCGCTCGGCGAACAGCTCCTGCTGCTGGTCGACGGCGCGATCGTGTCGGCGTCGATCACCGGCGACCCGGCCGTCGCCCACCAGGCCCGCACGGCGGCCGAAGCCCTCCTCGCCGCGGTGTCGTCGACCGGGCGCGACCGGGCCGCGGAAGTCTCCGCGTTCGGCTGAGAAGCGGGAACCCCGGGCGTGTCGATCACGTCCACTGGGGCGTGAGCCGCATTCGGGAAGTCCAGGTCTCCACGGCGTCGTGGCAGGTGGCCGCCGTCGCGGCGGTGGCGGTCGCGGTGGCCGGCCTGCACGTCTGGTTCGCCGCCACCCTGCCGTTCCTGACGACGTTCGTCGTGCTCGCGGCGATCGACCTCTTCGTCGCCAGCGTCGCGCTGTGGCTGGCGCGCAAGTGGCCCCGCCTGGCCCGGTTCACCGACGACACGCTGACACTGGGCCGCGACCGGATTCCGTACACGTCCATCACGGACGTCCGCACCGGCGCGGTGTCGGCGAAGCCGTTCTGGCTGGCGTTCTGGCTGCCGATCTCCCTGGTGGTCGGCCTGATCGTGGCACTGCGACCGGCGCACGTGTTCGACCGCCAAGTGGTGGAGATCGACACGCCGGACCGCCGCTACCGCCTGCGGTGGCGGAATTACCGGCAGCTTGACGACTTCCTGGACGCACTCCGGGTGGCCCGGCCGGACATCGCGGTGGAGCCTCTGGGCGACCGGGGCGTCGCGGTGGACCGGACGCCCCGCCAGTCCGTCGGCGGCGGGTTCCTGGCGTTCGGCCTCCTGGTGTGGCTGGTCGTCGTGGCGATGTTCACCACCCAGGCGCAGGCCCTGCCGGAGATCGGCGGCGCGGAGACCACCGCGACCGGCGAGAAGCTCGTCCGCGACCTCACCGGCAAGCTCGACGGCTTCGCGACCGTGCCCGGCCTGCGCGCGGAGTACCGGACCTACGAGTGCCTGCGCCCCGACACGTACCTGCTCGGCATCAAACCCGACGTCGAAGAGGTGTACATCGGCCTGGAGGACCGGACCATGCCCCAGGACGAGGCCGACGCCCTGGAACTCGCGATCCGCGCCGCGCTGGGCATGGAGCCGGGCGACTACACGTACCGGCTCCGCGAAGGCCGGGCGGAGGTCGACGTCGGCATCCCGATCTCCACCGGCCTCCAGGTCGAGATCTCCGTGTCCTGCGTCGACCAGTCCGGCCAGGAGGCCCTGCGCGCCGCGCTCGCCGACCTGGCGGTGAAGCTCGGGGCGGAACGCTAGGGCGCGTCCGACGTACCCGGCAGGCCCACTCCGCCACGAGCCGTAGACCGCCGCTTCGAACGGCCGGGCCGTTCGAAGCGGC
>CBHFOL010000220.1:0-13683 GCA_965995405.1 uncultured Saccharothrix sp. | reverse complement strand
CGGCAACCCACCACCACCTCCGCCGCCCCCGCCGACGACGAACACCGGCAACCCACCGCCACCACCTCCACCCCCACCGACCAACACCGGCAACCCACCACCGCCACCGCCACCGCCGCCCACCAACAGCGGCAACCCGCCACCACCTCCACCTCCGCCGCCGAACACCGGACCTCCACCGCAGGGCGATGGCGGCGGTGGCTCCCAGTCGCCGAACGACACCCCGAACGACAACGGCGGCGACAACAACCCCAACGACAACGGCGACAACAGCAACGACGGCAACGACAACGGCCCGGACAACGCCGCGCCGACGCCCGACATGCAACCGCCGAACGCCACGCCGATGCCGAACCCGGACAACCGGCCGATGGACCAACGGATCGACGACATCCGGAACCAGCTCAACCTGCAAAACGACGTCGGCACCGTCATCGTCCCCACCGACGGCCCGTACACGCTCAACTCACCGGTCAACTCCCTGCCACCGGAAAACCGGCACGGCCTGACCCCGCAACAGCAGAACATGACGCTCGGCGAACTGATGGGCTACCCGCCCGAAGCACTCTCCGACCCGGAGTTCACCAACAACCCGGCCGCCATGTTCCTGGACATGCAGGGCGGCGGGGCCTACAACGCCCAGAACAACATGCTGGTGCTGGACGACCAGCACACCGACAACAGCACCCTGTTCCACGAGTTCGGGCACGCGGCGCAGAACGAGGCGGGCATCAACAACGACAACACGCAGCGCCTCCTGGTCGAGTACCACAACGTCCTGATCAACGAGAACGCCCACCACGCCGCGAACGGCAACGACCCGCGCCTGGGCTACGTGCCCCAGCAGGGCGTCAACCCGCCGGTGAACTGGAACCAACTGCCCGACTACCTCGCCGGCAACCCGGTCGTGATCAACGGCCAGACCGTCACCCTCCCCGAGGGCCTGCGGCAGCAGAGCCAGGCGGTGTACCAGCAGATCGACCAGCTCACCGGTCCGGGCGGCCCGTACGCCGGCAACGGCGACGCCATCCGCAACAACCTGCTCCGCGAGTTCTTCGCGGAGGAGAAGAACCGGCCCTGAAGCTTCGGGTGGGGGACGCCGCCGTCGTCCCCCACCCGATCCGCTGACTGGCGGAGGCGTTCGCACGGGCCGATAATCACCGGGTGACCACACCCCGTGACGAGGACCGCGCCGACGCGATTCCTGCCGCCCCGCTCCCGGACGGTCCCGCCAAACACGCCAAGCCCACCGACCCGACGACCATCCCCACCAGCACGCCGAAACCGGCCGGCAGGCTGCGCCCGACCAGGATCAGCGGCACCTGGGTCGCCGTGCTGGCCTCGATCGTCGTGCTGACCTTCCTGCTGATCTTCATCCTGCAAAACCTGTCCGACGCCACGATCCACTTCGTCGGCCTGGCTTTCACGCTCCCGCTGGGCGTGGCGCTGCTGTTCTCCACGATCGGCGGCGCGGTGCTGGTCGCCCTGGTCGGCGCGGCCCGCATCCTCCAGCTGCGCCGACAGGCCAAACGCGGCGGCCGGTAAGGTCAGGCGCTGGCCCGGGTCACCAACGCGGTCGGCAGCAGCACGAACGGCGGGAGGTCCTCCTCGCCCGCCAGTTCCGCCATCAGCCGCCACGTCATGGTGCGCCCCAACCGTTCGACGTCCTGTCGCACGGTGGTCAACGGCGGCACGGCGGTCGCGGCGATCACCAGGTCGTCGAAACCGACCAACGCCACGTCCTCCGGCACCCGCTTCCCGTGCGTGTGCAACGTCTGCAACGCCCCCAGCGCCATGATGTCCGCCGCGACGAACACCGCGTCCAGGTCCGGCGCGCGCGCCAGCAGCTCGGCCATCGCCTCCGCACCGCTCGCCGGCGTGAAATCGCCGTACGCCACCAAATCCGGGTCCACCCGGTGCCCGCTCAACCCGCGCTCGAACCCGGCCAGCCGGTCCAGCCCGACGGCCATGTCGCGCGGCCCGGCGATGGTCGCGATCCGCTTGCGCCCCAACGAAACCAGGTGCAGCGCGGCCACGTGCGCACCGTTGACGTTGTCCGAGTCCACATAGGGCACTCCCCCGACGCCGAGCGGACGTCCGCCCACGACGGTCGGCAGGCCCGCGTCGGCCAGCACGCGGGGCAGCGGGTCCTCCCCGTGCAGGCTGATCACCAGCACGCCGTCCACGTGTCCGCCGCACAGGTAGTTCACCAGGTCCTGCTCGTCGCCCTCCTGGCTCATCATGAGCACGAGCTGCACCCGCCTACCCGCGAGTTCGGCGTGCACACCGCGCAGGACACCCGCGAAGAACGGGTCCGCGAGCACCCGGCTGCCCTGCTCGGACACCACCAGCGCGATGCAGTTCGCCCGGCTGCCGGCCAGCGTGCGGGCCGCCTGGTTGGGGCTGTAGCCGAGGCGCGTGATGGCCTGGTGGACCGCGTCCCGCGCTTTCGAGCTGACGTACGGCTCGCCGTTGATCACCCGGGACACGGTCGACTTGGACACCCCGGCGGCGCGGGCGACCTCTTCCAGCCGGGTCGGTCGTCGTGCCTTGGGCGGGTCGACGGCGTCGGTCACGAGGCCGCCGGCGCGTTGCCACGGGCAATCACGGAGTACCGCATAGGGGCCATCCTAGTGGCCGCGGCAGCCCTTGACGATCAACGCCGCAGGAGCTCGAAAGCCCCTGCGGCGTCGGATGGTCCGGTCAGCGGCCGTCTTCGAGGTCGCCTTCGGTCTGGAGGTACACCGCGCGCAGCGCCTCCAGCGTGTCGGCCTCGGGGTGCTCCCACAGCCCTCGGTCGGCCGCTTCCAGCAGGCGTTCCGAGATGCCGTGCAGCGCCCACGGATTCGACTCGGCGAGGAACTTCTGGTTCTCCGGGTCCAGCACGTAGCTCGCGGCCAGCTGCTCGTACATCCAGTCCGCCACCACGCCGGTCGTGGCGTCGTAGCCGAACAGGTAGTCGACCGTCGCGGCCAGCTCGAACGCGCCCTTGTAGCCGTGCCGGCGCATCGCGGCCAGCCAGCGCGGGTTCACCACGCGGGCCCGGAAGATCCGGTTGGTCTCCTCGTGCAGCGTGCGGGTCCGGACGGCGTCCGGCCGGGTGCTGTCGCCGACGTACGCGGCGGGCGCCTTGCCGGTGAGCGCGCGGACGGTCGCCACCATGCCGCCGTGGTACTGGAAGTAGTCGTCCGAGTCGGCGATGTCGTGCTCGCGGGTGTCGATGTTCTTGGCCGCGATGGCGATCCGCTTGTACGCGCTCTCCATGTCGGTGCGCGCCTCGACGCCCTCCAGCTCACGCCCGTACGCGTAGCCGCCCCACACCGCGTACACCTCGGCGAGGTCGGCGTCGTCCCGCCAGTTCCGGCTGTCGATCAGCGGCAGCAGCCCGGCCCCGTACGCGCCGGGCTTGGACCCGAAGATCCGCATGGTGGCCCGGCGCTGATCCCCGTGCTCCGCCAACGCGTTCTGCGCGTGCGCCCGCACGAAGTTGTCCTCGGCGGCCTCGTCCAGGTCCGCCACCAGCCGCACGGCGTCGTCCAGGAGTGCCACCACGTGCGGGAAGGCGTCCCGGAAGAAGCCGCTGATCCGCACCGTCACGTCGATGCGCGGCCGGCCCAGCTCCTCCAGCGACACCGCCTCAAGCCCGGTGACCCGACGCGACTGGTCGTCCCACACCGGTCGAACGCCCATCAGGGCAAGGACTTCCGCGATGTCGTCACCGGAGGTCCGCATGGCGCTGGTCCCCCACACCGAGAGCCCCACCGACGGCGGCCACTCGCCGGTGTCGGCCCGGTAGCGCTCCAGCAGCGAGTCGGCCATCGCCTGACCGGTCTCCCAGGCCAGCTTGGACGGCACCGCCTTCGGGTCGACCGAGTAGAAGTTGCGGCCGGTCGGCAGCACGTTCACCAGGCCCCGCAACGGGGAACCGCTCGGCCCGGACGGGACGTAGCCGCCGTTCAACGCGTGCAGGACGTTCGTCATCTCGTCCGTGGTGCGCGCCAACCGGGGCACCACCTCCTGCGCGCCGAACTCCAGGATCCTTGCCACGTCTTCGGAATCGGTCAGCGTCCGGGCGACGGCCGCGTCCCAGCCGGCGTCTTCCATGGCCTGCACCAGTTCCCGCGCCTTCGCCTCGACGGCGTCGGTGGAGGTACGGCTGGAGTCGTCGAGCCCCAACGCTTCCCGCAAACCGGGCAGTGCGGCCACCTGACCGGCCCACATCTGCTTCGCCTGGAGGATCGCCAGCACCAGGTTGACCCGCGCCTCGCCGGTCGGCGCTTCGCCCAGGATGTGCAGGCCGTCCCGGATCTGGACGTCCTTCACCTCGCACAGCCAGCCGTCCACGTGCAGGATCAGTTCATCGAACTCGGCGTCGTGCGGCCGGTCGTCCAGCCCCAGGTCGTGGTCCAGTTTCGCGGCCTGGATGAGGGTCCAGATCTGGGCCCGGATCGCGGGCAGCTTCGCCGGGTCCATCGCGGCGATGTTGCCGTGCTCGTCCAGGAGCTGTTCCAGACGCGCGATGTCGCCGTAGCTGTCGGCACGGGCCATCGGCGGCACCAGGTGGTCGACCAGCGTGGCGTGCGCGCGGCGCTTGGCCTGGGTGCCCTCGCCCGGGTCGTTGACCAGGAACGGGTAGATCAGCGGCAGGTCGCCCAGCGCCGCGTCCGGGCCGCAGCCGGCGGACATGCCGACCGTCTTGCCGGGCAGCCATTCCAGGTTGCCGTGCTTGCCGACGTGCACGACGGCGTCCGCGCCGAACTCGGCCTCCAGCCACCGGTACGCGGCCAGGTAGTGGTGGCTCGGCGGCAGGTCCGGGTCGTGGTAGATGGCGATCGGGTTCTCGCCGAAACCGCGCGGCGGCTGGACCATCACGACGACGTTGCCGGACCGCAGCGCGGCCAGCACGATCTCGCCGTCCCGGTCCTTCGAGCGGTCCACGAACAGCTCGCCGGGCGCTTCGCCCCAGTGCTGCTCCATCCCCGCCCGGGTGTCCTCGGGCAGCGTGGCGTACCACTCGCGGTAACGGGCGGCGGGCAGGCGGACCGGGTTGCCCTGGATCTGCTCCTCGGTCAGCCAGTCCGCGTCCTGGCCGCCGGCCGCGATGAGCGCGTGGATCAGCGCGTCGCCGTTCAGGTCGTTCACGCCCGGCAGCTCGTCGCCGATGTCGTAGCCGTTGTCCCGCAACGCGGTCAGCAGCCGCACGACGCTGGCCGGGGTGTCCAGGCCGACCGCGTTGCCGATCCGGGAGTGCTTCGTCGGGTACGCCGAGAGCATCACGGCGATCTTCCGCTGCGAGGGCGGGATGTGCCGGAGCTTCCCGTGCCGCACGGCGATGCCGGCGACCCGCAGCGCGCGTTCCGGGTCGGCCACGTAGACGGTCAGGCCGTCCTCGTCGATCTCCTTGAAGGAGAACGGGACGGTGATGATCCGGCCGTCGAACTCGGGGATCGCCACCTGGGTAGCGGTGTCCAAAGGGGACAGTCCGTCGTCGTTGGCGTCCCACGCCTCGCGGCTGCTGGTGAGGCAGAGCCCTTGCAGGATCGGGATGTCCAGCGCGGCCAGCGCGCCGACGTCCCACGCGTCGTCGTCTCCGCCCGCCGAAACGGTGGCGGGCTTGGTGCCGCCGGCCGCGAGCACGGTGACGACCAGCGCGTCCGCCTTGCCCAGTTCGGCCAACAGTTCGGGCTCGGCGGTGCGCAGCGAGGCGCAGTACACCGGCAGCGGACGCCCGCCCTTGGCCTCGATCGCGTCGCACAGGGCGTGCACGAACGCGGTGTTCCCGGCCACGTGGTGCGCCCGGTAGTACAGGACCGCCACCACCGGCCCGTCACCTGCGGGAACCGGCCGCTCCAGCACGCCCCAGGTCGGCGCGGCCTGCGGCGGGGCGAAGCCGAACCCGGTCAGCAGGACCGTGTCGGACAGGAAGCCGTGCAGCTCCGCGAGGTTCGCCGGGCCGCCGTGCGCCAGGTAGGCGTGCGCCTCGGCGCAGACACCGCCGGGCACCGTGGACAGCTCCATCAGCGGGGCATCGGGGTTCTGCTCACCGCCCAGCACCACGACGGGCCGGGGGCCGGCGAGCAGCCAGTCCAGCCCTTCTTCCCACATCCGCCGTCCGCCCAGGATGCGCACCACCACCAGGTCGACGCCGTCCACCAGGTCGGGCAGGTCGGCGACGGTCAGCCGGGCCGGGTTGCCCAGCCGGTAGTCGGCGCCGCTGGAACGGGCGGACAGCAGGTCCGTGTCGGAGGTCGACAACAGCAGGATCACGTGCGGGCTCCATCCCTCGGGGGTCCTCGCCCCAGGTCGTAGGGGACGGCGGGCGGAGTTCCTGACTCCCGGGCTCGCGCCCGGTCACAGTGGCGGGACCGCGCCGGATTCACACCGGCTTCCTCCTGTTGCTTCGCCGTTCGAAAGCCACCCTAACTGGAGTTAGCATCCAGGCCATGCCCCAGGACCGCGAACGCCCCGACGCCTGCCCGGGCGCGGTCGACGTGCACCGGGCGGCGGACGGCGGGCTGGCCCGGATCCGGGTGCCCGGCGGCACGCTCCCGGCGGCCCGGTTCGACGTGCTGCGGACCGCCGCGCTGGAGCTCGGCGACGGCTCGCTTGAGTTCACCTCGCGGGCGAACGTGCAGATCAGGGGCCTGGCACCGGGCGCGGAACACGAGTTGGGCGCACGCCTGCGGGACGCCGGCCTGCTGCCTTCGCAGACCCACGAGCGGATGCGGAACATCATCGCCGCGCCGCTGGACGACAACCAGGACCTGGTCGACGCGATCGACAACGCGCTGTGCGGGGTTCCCGAACTCGCCGACCTGCCCGGGCGCTTCCTGGTCACGGTCGGTGCGGCGGTCAGCGGCCTGAGTGGCGACATCGGCCTGGTGGGTGACGCGCTGTTCCTGGCCGGCCGGGATTCCGGACTCCGCGTGACCGATCCAGTCGCGGCCGTCGTCACCGCCGCGCGCCGGTTCCAGGAGATCCGGGGCACGGCCTGGCGGCTGTCCGAAGTGGACGACGGTGTGCCGAAGATCACGGCGGCACTGGGCGTTCCGACCGACGAAAAGCTTGCCCCGGCTGTGATTCCGGTCGCACCGGGTCCCATCGGTGACCGGGTGGTGGCGGGCGTGCCGCTGGGCCGGCTGGACGCCCGGCTACTGGCCGGTGTGACCGTCCGGATCACGCCGTGGCGGAGCCTGGTGGTGCCGGCCGGAACGGACACGTCCGGCCTGTTCACCGACCCGGGCTCGCCGTGGCACGGAGTGAGCGCGTGCACCGGACGTCCGGGCTGCGCGAAGTCGCTGACCGACGTGCGGGCGGACGTGACCCGCTGGATCGGCACCCCGCACACCGGCCAGGTGCACTGGTCGGGCTGCGCGCGGCGGTGCGGGCGTCCGGCGGGCGACGTGGTGGAGTTCGTCGCGACCGGCGACGGGTACGAGGAGATCAGGTGACCAGCTACATCAAGGACGGCGCGGAGATCTACCGCCGGTCGTTCGCCACCATCCGCGCCGAAGCCGATCTGGCGGGCCTGCCGGCGGACGTCGCCCGGGTCGCGGTGCGGATGATCCACGCCTGCGGCATGGTCGACCTGGTCGGCGACATCGCCTACTCCCCCGGCGTGGTCGCCGCCGCCCGGGAGGCGCTGCTGGCGGGCGCGCCGATCCTGTGCGACGCGCAGATGGTCGCCTCGGGCGTGACCCGGCGCAGGCTGCCCAAGGACAACAAGGTGCTGTGCCTGCTCGGCGACCCGCGCGTCCCGGACCTGGCCGAACGGCTCGGCAACACCCGCAGCGCCGCCGCCCTGGAGCTGTGGGGCGAGAAGCTGGACGGTGCCGTGGTGGCCATCGGCAACGCGCCGACCGCACTGTTCCACCTGCTCGACCTGATCGCCGCCGGCTCGCCTCGGCCGGCCGCCGTGCTGGGCATCCCGGTGGGCTTCATCGGCGCGGCCGAGTCGAAGCAGGCGCTCGCCGAGAGCGAGCTGGAGTACCTGGTCGTGCACGGTCGGCGCGGTGGCAGCGCGATGACCGCGGCGGCCGTCAACGCGATCGCGAGCGAGGAAGAATGACCGGCAGGCTGTACGGCGTCGGGGTCGGCCCCGGTGACCCGGAACTGGTGACCGTCAAGGCGGCCAGGCTGATCGGCGAGGCCGACGTCATCGTGTTCCACAGCGCCCGGCACGGCCGCAGCGTCGCCCGGCGGATCGCCGAGCCGTACCTGCGGGGCGACCAGATCGAGGAACAGCTCGTCTACCCGGTGACGACCGAGGACTCGGACGACTACCAGGGCGAGATCGACGCGTTCTACGCCGAGTGCGCGGAAAAACTGGCGGCGCACCTGGACGCGGGCCGGACGGTGGTGGTGCTCGCGGCGGGCGACCCGTTCTTCTACGGCTCGTACATGCACCTGCACAAGCGGTTGGCGCACCGGTACCCGGCCGAGGTGGTGCCGGGCGTGACGTCGGTCAGCGCCGGTGCCGCCGTGATCGGGCGGCCGTTGGTGGAGCGGGACGAGGTGCTGACCGTGCTGCCGGGGACGCTGCCGGCGGACACCCTCGCCGAGCACCTGGCGGCGGGCGACCCGGTGGCGATCATGAAGCTGGGCCGTACTTTCCCGCACGTCCGGGAGGCCCTCGAACGCTCCGGGCGGCTGGCCGAGGCGTGGTACGTGGAGCGTGCCACCACGGGCCAGCAGCGCACCGCTCCACTGTCCGAAGTGGACGCCGACGGCGTGCCGTACTTCTCGTTGGCGTTGCTGCCCAGCAAGGCCGGAGTAGAAAGCGTTTCCGACCAAGGCGAAGTGGTCGTCGTCGGGCTGGGCCCGGCCGGGCCGGAGTGGCTCACGCCGGAAGCGCGTCGGGCGCTGGCCGAGGCGGACGACCTGGTCGGCTACATCACCTACCTGAACCGCGTGACCACGAATCCGCGGCAGCACAAGCACGCCTCGGACAACAAGGTCGAGTCCGAACGGGCCGCGTTCGCGCTGGACCTGGCCAAGCGCGGCCGGAAGGTCGCCGTCGTGTCGTCCGGCGACCCCGGGGTGTTCGCGATGGCCAGCGCGGTGCTCGAAGTGGCCGCCGAGGAGCAGTTCCGGGACGTCCCGGTGCGGGTGCTGCCCGGGCTGACGGCCGCGCACGCCGTGGCGAGCCGGGCGGGCGCGCCGCTGGGGCACGACTACTGCGTGGTGTCGCTGTCCGACCGGCTCAAGCCGTGGGAGGTCATCGCGGAACGCCTGGAGGCCGCCGCGAAGGCCGATCTGGTGCTGGCGGTCTACAACCCGGCGTCGCGCAGCCGCACGTGGCAGGTGGAGGCGGCCCGTGACCTGCTGCTGCGGCACCGTTCGCCGGACACCCCGGTGGTGGTCGGGCGGGACGTCGGCGGGCCGGAGGAGACGGTCCGGGTGGTGCGCCTGGCGGATCTCGACCCGGCGACCGTGGACATGCGGTGCCTGCTGATCGTCGGGTCCTCGCAGACCCGGGTCACCGCGCGGGGCACGGTGTTCACGCCCCGGCGCTACCCCTCGTGAGCCAGTCCAGCGCCTCGTCCACCGTCGCCACGGTCGGCGCGTCCGGCGCGGGCGGGCGGCGGATCACCACCACGGGCAGGCCGAGGTGACGCGCGGCGACCAGTTTCGCCGCCGTCATCCCGCCACCGCTGTCCTTGGTGACCAGGATTTCGATGCGGTTCCTGGACATCAACTCCAGCTCATCGTCCACTGTGTACGGTCCACGGTCGAGCACGACGTCCAGCGGTGTCGGCTCGTCGGGTGGGTCGACGGTCCGGGCCACGCCGGCGTCGAACGCGTCCAGCCCTTGCCGTCCGGTGGTGACGAACGCCCGCCGCGCGCCGACCACCCGGGCCGCTTCGGTGATGGAGTCCACCCACGTCCAGCGGTCGCCGTCCTGCTCGGTCCAGCCGGGACGGCGCAGCACCAGCAACGGCACGCCAGCTTCGGCGGTGGCGGCCACCGCGTTGGCCGTGATGCGGTCCGCGAACGGGTGGGTGGCGTCCACGACCGCGTCGACCCGCTCCGCCCGCAGGTAGGCGACCAGCCCGGAGACCCCGCCGAACCCGCCGACCCGCACCTCCCCCTCGGGCAGCTTCGGCGACGACACCCGGCCGGCCAGCGACGACACCACCCGGAACCCGGCCAGCGCCCGCCGGGCCAGTTCGCGCGCCTCGCCCGTGCCACCCAGCACCAACACCGTGCTCACCACCGACACACCCTCACTTCGTCCGACAGCCGCCGCTGTTGCATCCTGACGTCGTGAACCTGCGCTACGGCTGGACCACCGGAGCCTGCGCGACCGCCGCGACCACGGCGGCGTACACCGCGCTGCTCACCGGGGAGTTCCCGGACCCGGTGGAAATCCTGCTGCCCAAAGGCCAGACGCCGAGCTTCGCGCTGGCCCACGAGGCTTTGGCCGCCGACCACGCGAGCGCGGCCATCGTGAAGGACGCGGGCGACGACCCGGACGTCACCCACGGCGCGCTGGTCCGTGTCACGGTCCGGCTCGGCGAACCGGGCACGGGCGTGGTGTTCCGCGCGGGTCCGGGCGTCGGCACGGTCACCAAACCCGGCCTCCCGCTGCCGGTCGGCGAGCCCGCGATCAACCCCGTGCCCCGCCAGATGATCCGCGACCACGTCGCCCGCGTCGCCCGCGAGCACGGCGGCACCGGTGACGTCGTCGTGGAGGTGTCCGTCGACCACGGCGAGGAACTCGCCCGCAAGACGTGGAACCCGCGCCTGGGCATCCTGGGTGGACTGTCCATCCTGGGCACCACCGGCATTGTCGTGCCGTACTCGTGCTCGGCGTGGATCGACAGCATCCGGCGCGGCATCGACGTGGCCCGCGCCGAGGGCCTGACGCACGTCGCCGGGTGCACCGGCAGCACGTCGGAGAAGGTCGCCGCGACCGTCCACGGCCTGCCGGAGAGCGCGCTGCTGGACATGGGCGATTTCGCCGGCGCGGTGCTCAAGTACCTCAAGCGGCACCCGGTGGCCCGGCTCACCATCGCGGGCGGCGTCGGCAAGCTGTCCAAGCTCGCCGACGGCCACCTCGACCTGCACTCCGGCCGGTCCCAGGTGAACCTGGACTTCGTGGCGTCCCTGGTCGAAGACCCGGAACTGGCCGAGCGGATCCGGCACGCCAACACCGCGCTCGGCGCGCTGCACGTGTGCCAGGCGGCGGGCGTGCCGCTGGGCGACCTGATCGCGGTGCGCGCCAAGGCGACCGCCGAGGACGTGCTCAAGGGCGCGCCGGTCGCGGTGGACGTGATCGTGATCGACCGGGCGGGCACGATCGTCGGCCGCGCCTGACGTCACGGGCGGCACCGGGCGGTCGAGTACAGGTGGCTGTCCAGAAACCCTTCAGCCGCCAGCACCTCGCCGACGATGATCACGGCCGTCCGCTTGATCCCCGCCTGGACGACCTGGTCGGCGATCGTGCCGAGCGTGCCGCGCAACACCAGCTCGTCGGCCCGGCTCGCGTACGCCACGACCGCCGCCGGGCAGTCCGGCCCGTAGTTCGGCACCAGCTCCGCGACCACCTCCGCGATCCGCTGCACGGCCAGGTGCAGCACGACGGTGGCCCGCGACTGCCCGAGCGTGGCCAGGTCCTCCCCCGGCGGCATCGGCGTGGCGCGCGCGGACGTGCGGGTCAGGATCACGGTCTGCCCCACCCCTGGCACGGTCAGCTCCCGCTTCAACGAGGCAGCCGCCGCCGCGAACGCGGGCACGCCGGGCGTCACGTCGTACGGGATGCCCAACGCGTCCAGCCGCCGCATCTGCTCGGCCATCGCGCTGTACACGGACGGGTCACCGGAGTGCAGCCGCGCCACGTCGTGCCCGGCCTCGTGGGCAGCCTTCAGCTCGGCGGTGATCCGGTCCAGGTCCAGGTTCGCGGTGTCCACCAGCCGGGCGTCGGCCGGGCAGTGCGCCAGGACCTCGGTCGGCACCAGCGCCCCCGCGTACAGGCACACCGGGGACGTCTCCAGCAGCCGCACGGCCCGCAGCGTCAGCAGGTCCGCCGCGCCCGGTCCGGCACCGATGAAGTGGACGGTCACTGGTTCTCCTTCGTCACGGCCCACGTGGTCACGGGCATGTGTGGCCGCCAGCCGGTGAAGCCGCCGACGCGGGTGTCACGGCTGACGGAAAGCCTGGTCAGCGCCCCGCCGAGGGCCTTGTGCCAGTGGGCGAGCACGGCCTCCGACTCCAGGGTGACCGCGTTCGCCACCAGCCGCCCGCCCGGGTTCAGCGCCGCCCAGCACCGTTCGACGACGCCGGGCGCGGTCAGCCCACCGCCGATGAACACCGCGTCCGGCGACGGCAACTCCAAGGCATCCGGGCTCTCCCCCAGCACCACCCGCACCCCGGGCACACCCAGCGCCGCCGCGTTCCGGGTGATCCGCTCCGCGCGCACCGGGTCGCGTTCGACGGCGACCGCCCGACACGCCGGGTGCGTCCGCGACCACTCGATCGCGATGCTCCCGGAGCCCGCGCCGACGTCCCACAGCAACTCGCCGGGACGGGGCCCGAGCAACGCCAGCGTCACCGCGCGCACCTCGCGTTTGGTGAGCTGCCCGTCGTGCTCGTAGGCATCGTCCGGCAAGCCCGGGACCAGCGAAAACCCGCCTCCCGCGCACTCGATCGCGAGCACGTTCAACGGGTCGGCGTCGAGCTCGTGGTGGATCCGCTCGGCCGGCCCGCCGAGCTGTTCCAGGACGGTCAGCCGGGCGTCCCCGACGAGCGCGGCGACCTCGCGCGGATCGCCGCCGAGCACCAGCACCCGCCGGCCGGGGTGCAGGTGCGGCACCAGCAGCTCCACCGGCTTGCCGACCAGGCTCACCACGTCCACGGAGTCCAGCGCCCAGCCCAGCCGCGCGCACGCCAGCGACACCGACGACGGGTGCGGCAGCACGCGCACGGCGTCCGCGCCGAGCAGCCGGACCAGGGTGGTGCCGATGCCGTGGAACATCGGGTCGCCGCTGGCCAGCACGCACACCCGACGTCCGGCGTGCGCCTCCAGCAGGCCGGGCAGGGCCGGGACGAGCGGCGACGGCCACGGCACCCGTTCGGCGGCGCTCTCCACCAGGGCGAGCTGCCGGGTGCTGCCCATCAGCACTTCGGCGGCGGCGATCTCGGCGCGGGACGCGGGCGGCAGGCCGGCCCAGCCGTCCGCGCCGATGCCGACGACGGTGATCACACCGTGCCCAGGGCTCGGGTCACCGCGATCTCGATCACGACCCGCTCGGGGTTCGGCCGGGGCTGCCGGTAGCGCTCGGCGTACCGGCGCACCGCGTCCGCCACCTCTTCGGGCGACTGCCGGACCACGGCGCGGCCCTCCAGCGTCGACCACCGCGCACCGTCCACTTGGCACACCGCGACCAGCGCGCCCGCGGAACCGGCCGCGAGCACCTGGCGGACCTTGTGCGAGCCGCGGGACGCGATGACCCGCGCGGTGGCCGTCGGCACGTCCAGCGTGACGCCGACCGGCACCACGTGGGGCGTGCCGTCGGCGCGCAGGGTGGTCAGGGTGCACAGGTGGCGCTCGGTCCAGAACGTCCGGAAATCCTCGCCTTTGGACGACAACATGCGTGCATCATGCGGCACGGGCACGCTAGGGTCGAAAACGTGACGCGTCGAATTAGCCGCCCCTGGCCGGGAGACCCGGCCATTCGGGGC
>CBHFOL010000219.1:0-13722 GCA_965995405.1 uncultured Saccharothrix sp. | reverse complement strand
GGCGTCCTCGTGCATTTCCATGACGTGTTTCTTCCCGACCCCTACCCCGACACCAACGGCACGAACCAGGTGACCGTCACGCCCCGCCCCACTTCCGAGTGGATTTTGCAGCCACCGTCCCACCGCGCCGCCCGCGCGGCCATGTTGACCAGGCCCCCGGTGTGCCGGGCCCGCCCGTCTGGAATCCCGTCCCCGTCGTCCGACACGACCAGGTGCAGCTCGGTGGCCTCCCGGTCCACCTCCACCTGCACCCGCACCTTCGTCGCCGACGCGTGCCGGGCCGCGTTCGCCAACGCCTCACGCAGCGTCGCCAGCAGGTCGGGCCGCACGTGGTCGGGCACCAGCGAGTCGATCGGCCCGTCGGTCACCAGCACCGGCTCGAACCCGAGCAGCCGGCTGGAATCCTGCACCACCCGCATCAGCTGCACCCGCAGCGACGCCGAACCGGCGGGCGGCTCCTGCAACGAGAAGATGGTCCGCCGGATCTCCCGGATCGTCTGGTCGACCTCGTCCACGAAGTCCTGCAAGCGCTGGGCCACCAACGGCTGCTCCACCAGCCCGTTCAGGCCCTGCAACCCCAACCCCAGGCCGAACAGCCGCTGCACCACCAGGTCGTGCAGGTCCCGGGCGATCCGGTCGCGGTCCTCCAGCACGGCCAGCCGCCGACCGGCGCCGGTGGCCCGGGTGAACTCCAGGATCAGCGCCGCCTGCCGCGCGAACGACTCGACCAGCGCCACGTCGGACGCGTCGAACCCCTGCCTGCCCCGGGACCGCGCCACCATCAGCACGCCGAGGATCCGGTTCCCGGCCGCCAGCGGCACGACCACCACCGGCCCGATCCGGTCGAAGTGGCCCGGCAGCCCGTCCAGCACCTTGGTCTGCCCGGTCAGGTACACCTCGCGGCTCGCGCTGCCCTCGCGCGACACGGTGAACCCGCGCAGCTCGCCGTCCATGACCCGGACGGCCAGTTCGCCCTGCGCGTCGGGCAGCGCCACCACCGCGTTCACCCCGTCTGCGGCCAGCCGCGCCCGGACCGCCACCAGCCGCAGCGCGTCGCGGTCCGGCGCGCCGGTGAGCAGCGCGTTCGTCACCTCGTTGGACGCCCGCAGCCACACCTCGCGCTGCCGCGACTGCTCGTACAGCCGGGCGTTCTCGATCGCGATCCCGGCCGCCGCCGCGATGGCCACCACGACCTCCTGGTCGGCGCGGGTGAAGTCGGCCCCGTGCTCCTTGTCGGTCAGGTACAGGTTGCCGAACACCTCGCCCCGGACGTGCACCGGCACGCCGAGGAACCCCGGCCCGGCCGGATCGAACGCCATCCCGTCGAAATCGGCGCGGTGCGGCTCGTCACCGTGGGTGAACTCCAGCAGCTGCCGGTTGGGCCCGACCACGGCGAGCGCCCCGTACCGCGCGCCGACCAGGCTGCACGACGACTCCACGATCCGGCGCAGCACGTCCGGCAGCGACAGGTCGCTGGCCAGCGACACGACCGCGCCGAGCAGCCGGTGCATCCGCTCCTGGGAGACGATCACCTCGGTGGTCCGGTCGGTCAGCTCGCGCAGCAGCCCGTCCAGGC
Organism: uncultured Saccharothrix sp.; assembly: GCA_965995405.1. Taxonomy (GTDB): domain Bacteria; phylum Actinomycetota; class Actinomycetes; order Mycobacteriales; family Pseudonocardiaceae; genus Actinosynnema. The sequence continues at coordinate 12,146 of CBHFOL010000219.1, read as the reverse complement.
GCGTGGCACTCGAAGCGGTGTTCGAGACCGCGTTGGATTCCGGGGAAACAGCCACCGACCCATCCCTCCAGCGGGAGGGTTCGAGGCTATCGCCTCCGGTCACGGGATGCGACGGCCGGACAGCACCTCCAGCGCCACCACCAGGTAGTGGTCCTGCCTGCCGAACCCGCGCGAGGCCAGCGGCAGCTCGCGCATCCTGGTCAGCACCGACTCGTCGTGGACCTCGCTGACGTGGCCGACCGCCATCACCGACCAGCCCTTGGAGAGGTCCGGCTCCACCTCGTCGATCTGGAACGCCACGATCGTGTCCCGCGCGATCAGCGTGGCGCTGCCCTCCGGCACCCGCAGCACCACCGAGTCACCGTCCAACACGTACACGACGGGGTGCACCACGGGCAGTGCCTTGTCGGTGTACACCAGTCTCCCGACGGCCATCGTGCGCAGCAGTCTCAGGCACTCCTCGCGGGAGAGCACCTGGAGCCCAGCGGAGTCGTACATCGCACCTCTTATCCCCCAGTTGCCGGACTAAAACGTTCTGCTCTGTGATCGTCCTTGCCTAGAGTCGGAAGTCCCGGCTTCGGTGTCCCACCCGGATGGGGGATCTTCCGTGACCACACCCGAAGTGCCCGAACTCCTGCGGAGAGTGGGCCTGACCAGCGTGGAACCGCCCAGCGTCGAGGCCCTGACGCGGCTGCACCAGGCCTACGTCGAGCACATCCCATACGAGACGGTGGAGATCCAACTGGGACGCCCGACGACGGTCGACCCGCACGAGTCGCTGGCCCGGATCGTGCGTGGCAGAGGTGGGTACTGCTTCCACCTGAACGGGGCACTCGCGCTGGTCCTGACGGCCCTCGGATACCACGTGACCAAGCACCGCGGTGGCGTTCAGATGACACCCGACTCGGTGCCCGTGATCAACCGGCACCACCTGGCGCTCACCGTGCGTGACCTACCCGATTCGGACGATAGCTGGCTGGTCGACGCGGGGATGGGTGACGGTCTGCACTCGCCGCTGCCCCTCCGGGCGGGGAGCCACCGGCAGGGGCCGTTCACGTTCGAGCTGTCGCCGTCCGGGATCGCGCCCGGCGGCTGGCGGCTGGAGCACGACCCGCGCGGCAGCCTGCACGCGATGGACTTCGACCCCGCGCCCGCGGAGATGTCCGACTTCGTGGAGCGGCACGAGTACCTCTCCACGTCACCGCGGTCCGGCTTCGTGCGCACGTTCAGCGTCCAGCGCACCGACGCCGCCGGCTGGGACACGCTCCGCGCGCTGACCCTCTCCCGGACCGAGGCGACCACCGAGAAGACCGTCCTGGAGGACCCTCGGGACTGGTTCGCCGCGCTCGCCGACGTCTACGGCCTGACTTTCCCCGACAACGAGCGGGACGCGTTGTGGCGCAAGGTCTACGCGCAGCACGAGGCGCATCTGGCGCAGCACTCGGCGAACTGAACTCCGGCGTCCGGGTGCGGCGGGACGGTGACCGTCCGAGCGCCCACCCCCCAGAAACCCCTGGCGCTCGGGCGGGGTGGGTATCGGGAGAGGATCCCCTCCGGCCGTCCCGCCGCACCCGCCACTCTGCTCCGCTGATCGGGGGAAAACCTGCGGGAAACCTGCAATCGGCTGGACACCCCTTGCTAAGCAGCCGGTGCCGGCGATCGCCGGTCCGCGAAGGGGATGTCCGCGATGGCGGTTGAGTTCCGCGTGTTGGGTCCGGTGGAGGCCCGGATCGACGGCAGACCCGTCGACCTGGGCCACGCCCGGCAGCGGTGGGTGCTGGCCGTGCTGCTGGTCGAGGCCAACCAGTGGCTGTCGGCCGACCACCTGCTCGACCGGGTGTGGGGGGACCGGGTCCCGCACGGCGGCCGGGACACCCTCTACGGCTACCTGTCCCGGCTGCGCCGGGCCCTGCGGGCGTCCGACGAGATCGGCATCCTGCGCGGTTCCGCGGGATATCGGCTGGTCGTCGACGAGGACGCGGTGGACGTGCACCGGTTCCGCCGCCTGGTGGCCGACGCCCGCGCCGCCGACGACGACCGCGCGCCGGAGCTGTTCGCGGAGGCGTTCGGGTTGTGGCGGGGCGAGGTGTGCGCCGGTCTGGACACCCCGTGGATCGACGCCGTGCGCGAGGACCTGGAGCGGCAGCGGTTCGCCGCCGAGCTGGACCACACCGACCTGCGGCTGCGGACCGGCCGGCACGCCGGGTTGCTCGCGGACCTGACCGTGCTGGCCGGGGCGCACCCGTTGGACGAGCGGGTGGCCGGGCAGTTCATGCTCGCCCTGTACCGCAGTGGCCGGCAGGCCGACGCCCTGGACCACTACCAGCGGTTGCGCACCAGGCTGGCCGACGACCTGGGCACCGACCCCGGCCCGCCGCTCCAACAGCTGCACCGGCGGATCCTCACCGCCGACCCGGCCCTCGCCGACACCACGGCCGCGGCGGGCCGGTCGCCGGTGGTGCCCCGCCAGCTGCCCGCCGCGCCCGGACTGTTCACCGGTCGGCTCCCCGAACTGGCCGAGTTGGACCGCACCCAGAGCACCGCCCGCAACGGCGAGTCGCCGCCGGCGGGTGCGACGGTGGTGATCTCGGCCATCGGCGGCGCGGGCGGGATCGGCAAGACCTGGCTCGCGCTGGCCTGGGCCAACCGCCGGCTGGAGCGGTTCCCCGACGGCCAGTTGTTCGTGGACCTGCGCGGGTTCAGCCCGGCCGGCCGGCCGATGGCGCCCGACGAGGCGGTCCGGGGATTCCTCGACGCGCTCGGGGTCGACGCGGGTCGCCTGCCGCACGATCCGGACGCGCGGGCCGCCCTGTACCGGAGCCTGGTGGCCGACCGCCGGATGCTGGTCGTGCTGGACAACGCCGCGACCGCCGACCAGGTCGCACCGCTGCTGCCCGGCAGCGCCACCTGCACCGTGCTGGTCACCAGCCGCAACCGGCTGCCCGCGCTGATCGCCCGCCACGGTGCCCGTCCGCTGCCCCTCGACGTCCTCACCGACGACGAGTCCCACGCCCTGCTGGAGGCGTCCCTGGGCAGGACACGCGTGGCCGCCGAGCAACCGTCGGTCACGGAACTGGTAGGGCTGTGCGGTGGGCTCCCGCTGGCACTGGGCGTGATCGCCGCCCGCGCCCGCGGCCGTTCGCGGCTGCCGCTGGACGAGACGGTCGCCGAACTGCGCGACTTCGGCCTGGACGCGCTGGACGACACCGACCCGACCGCGAGCCTGCCCGCCGTGCTGTCCTGGTCCCTGCGCCGACTCACCGAACGGCAACGCACCGCCTTCGCGCTCCTCGGCATCGCACCCGGCCCCGACACCGGCCTGCCCGCCGCCGCCAACCTCACCGACCTGCCCGCACGGGAGGCGCACGCCGTGCTGCGCGCCCTGATCGACGCCTCCCTGATCGACCACACCCCCGACGGCCGCTACGCCATGCACGACCTCGTCCGCGCCTACGCCACCACGCTCGCCCACAACATCCCCGAACCGGTCCGACAGGCGGCGCTGGACCGGGTGGTCGACTTCTACCTGCACACCGCCCACACCGCCGACCGCCTCGCGGACCCCCACGCCGCGTTGATCCGGCCGGAGCCGGCCGCACCCGGCGTCCACCCGCACCCGCTGCCCGACCAACAGGCCGCGATGGCCTGGCTGGACGCCGAGCACCCCAACCTGCTCGCCGCCCAGCACACCGCGTCCGCCCAACACCGCCACCACACGGTCTGGCACTTCGCCTGGGCCCTGACCGCCTTCCGCCAGCGGCGGGGACACCTCCACGACAACCTGGCCGCGTGGTCGGCCGCCCTGGACGCCGCCGAGCACCTGCCCGACCCCAGCGCACGCATCCACGCCCACCGGAACCTCGGCCACGCCAAATCCGGCCTGGGGCGGCACGAGGAGGCCACCGAGCACCTGCACCAGGCACTGGCGTCGGCCGAGCACCACCACGACACGCTCCAGCAGGCCAGCGCCCACCACGACCTCTCGATGGCGTGGGGACAGCAGGGGGACGACCGCAAAGCCCTGGACCACGCCCGGCACGCCCTGGAGCGCTACCGCGTCCTCGATAGCCCGGTGCGGGAGGCGTACGCGCTCAACACGGTCGGCTGGTACGCCGCCCACCTGGGCGAGTACGACACCGGCCGCGAGCACTGCCAGGCCGCGCTCGTCCTGCACCGACACCACGACAACCCCGACGGCGAGGCGGCCACCCTGGACAGCCTCGGCTACATCGAGCACCACACCGGCCACCACGAGGAAGCCATCCGGCACTACCGGCAGGCGTTGACCCTGCGCCGCACCATCGGCCACACCTACGACCTCGCCGACAACCTCGACAGCCTCGGCCACCCGCACGCCGCCCTCGGACAGCACGACCAGGCCCGCGCGGTGTGGCAGGAGGCGCTGGAGCTGTACCGGGAGCTCAACCGCGACACCGACGCCGAACGCGTCCGGCGACAGCTCGCCGACCTCGCCTGACCGGTCAGGTCAAACCGACGGTGAACCCCTCGTCCTGAACGCCCCGGTACAGGTGGGGCGCGAAGGTGAGCACGGCCCGTTCGATGATCGGCACGAGGTTCGCCGCGTCGCCCAGCGGCAGCCGGTAGCTCCCGTCCGGTCGGGCCAGCCGGCCCAGCCCGGGGTGGCGTGCCGCGAACGTTTGCGGGTGCGCGGGCCACAGGTCGAGCCGGACCATGGTCTTCCTGGTCAGCGCGTCGGACAGCTGCACGACCCGTTCGACGGTCCGCGAGATCCGCACCGCGCCCAGGTCCGGCCACGGCACCGCCCACGGCGCGCCCTGCGGGTCGTCCCACCGCACGCCCGGCTGCTCGAACACCAGCTTGCGCGGCCGGGAGACCTTCTTCCAGTTCACCACCGCGAGCACGCCGATGCCGGTGAACACCACGCCGATGACCAGCGCGATCGTGCCGCCCACGGCCTGTCTGTCCCGGTACGCCGAAAAGGCCCCGTACAGGGCCGCCGGCCCGAGGACACCGGCGACCGTGCCACCGATCAGCACCCGCCTGGTGTCCCGCGTGCCGATGTCGATGACCACCGGTGTCACGCGCCCACCCCCTCGACCAACCGGTCAGCCGCAGCGTAGGGGTCCAGTTCCCCCGCCACGACCAGTTTGGCCAAGGTGTCCAGCGCCGCGCCGCCCCGCACCCCGCCGAACCGCGCCCGCAGCCGTTCCAGCGCGATCGCCTCGACTTCGCCGGCCGCGCGCCGCTCCCGGCGTCGGGCCAGCTCACCGTGTTCGCACAACCAGTTCCGGTGTGCGTCGATCGCGTCCACGAGGTCTTCGACGCCCTCGCCGCAGGCCGCGACCGTCTTCACCACGGGTGGCCGCCACAGCAGGTCGGTGCGTTCCCGCCGACCCAGGGAGATCATGTGCTTGAGGTCGCGCGCGGTGGCGTCCGCGCCGTCCCGGTCGGCCTTGTTGACCACGAACACGTCGGCGATCTCCAGGATCCCCGCCTTCGCGGCCTGGATGCCGTCGCCCATGCCGGGCGCGAGCAGCACCACGGTGGTGTCGGCCAGCGACACGACCTCCACCTCGGACTGTCCCACGCCGACCGTCTCGACCAGCACGACGTCGCAGCCCGCCGCGTCCAGCACGCGCAGCGCCTGCGGCGTGGCCCAGGACAGCCCGCCCAGGTGCCCGCGCGTCGCCATGGACCGGATGAACACGCCCGGGTCGGTGGCGTGCTCGCCCATCCGCACCCGGTCGCCCAGCAGCGCACCGCCGGAGAACGGCGACGACGGGTCCACCGCCAGCACGCCGACCCGGTTGCCGCGTTCCCGGTACGCCCGCACCAGCGCCGACGTGGACGTCGACTTGCCAACGCCGGGAGCCCCGGTCAGCCCGATGACCTGCGCGTTCCCCGTGTACGGCGCGAGCGCGCGAGCGACTTCACGCAGTTGGGGACTGGCGTCCTCGACCAGCTCTGGGACGTCAACGGTCCGGGCCACACCGCTAGCCCTTGGGCACGCGCACGATCAGGGCATCGCCCTGACCGCCACCGCCGCACAGGGCAGCCGCGCCGACCCCGCCGCCCCGGCGCTTGAGCTCCAGGGCGAGGTGCAGCGCGAGCCGGGCGCCCGACATGCCGATCGGGTGGCCGAGCGCGATCGCGCCGCCGTTGACGTTGACCTTCTCCTCGGCGATGCCGAGCTGCTTGGTGGACACCAGGCCGACGGCGGCGAACGCCTCGTTGATCTCGACCAGGTCGAGATCGGCCGGCTCGATGCCTTCCTTGGCGCACGCGGCCTTGATCGCGTTGGACGGCTGCTCGTGCAGGCTCGCGTCCGGACCGGCCACGACGCCGTGCGCGCCGATCTCGGCCAGCCAGGTCAGGCCCAGCTCCTCGGCCTTGGCCTTGCTCATCACGACCACCGCCGCCGCGCCGTCGGAGATCTGCGACGCCGAGCCCGCCGTGATGGTGCCGTCGGAGGCGAACGCGGGACGCAGCTTGGCCAGCGTCTCCACGGTGGTGTCGGCGCGCACGCCCTCGTCCGTGCTGAACAGCACCGGGTCGCCCTTGCGCTGCGGGATCGAGACCGGCGCGATCTCCTCGGCGAACACGCCGTTCTCGGTCGCCTTCGCGGCCAGCCGGTGCGACCGCGCGGAGAACGCGTCCTGCTCCTCGCGGGTGACGCCGTAGCGGGAGTTGTGCTTCTCGGTGGAAGCGCCCATGGCGACCTGGTCGAACGCGCAGAACAGGCCGTCCAGGGACATGTGGTCCTGGAGGGTGACGTCACCGAACTTGTAGCCGCCGCGCGACTTCGGCAGCAGGTGCGGCGCCTGCGTCATCGACTCCTGGCCGCCCGCCACCACGATGTCGAACTCGCCCGCGCGGATGAGCTGGTCGGCCAGCGCGATGGCGTCGATGCCGGACAGGCACACCTTGTTGACGGTCAGCGCGGGCACCGTCATCGGGATGCCCGCCGCGACCGCCGCCTGCCGGGCCGGGATCTGGCCCGCGCCGGCGGTCAGCACCTGGCCCATGATCACGTACTGCACCTGCTCGGGCGCGACACCCGCCCGCTCCAGCGCCGCCTTGATCGCGACGCCGCCGAGCTGGGCGCCGGAGAAGTCCTTCAACGATCCGAGCAGTCGCCCCATCGGGGTACGGGCCCCGGCGACGATGACGGAACCGGACACATCGGCCTCCACGAGCATGGGTAAGCGGTTGTTAACCGGTCACGATACCCAGCGTTACTCCGGGGTAGCCCTGTGAGGCGTCGCACAGCGGTCGCTGCACCGATTCCGGCGCTACCGTGCACGCCATGCAGGCAGAAATCCAGCACCTGGTGACCGCGATCGACCACGTCGGCATCGCCGTACCGGATCTCGACGAGGCGATCGCGTTCCACCGGCGGGCGTTCGGCCTGGAGGTGGCGCACGAAGAGGTCAACGAGGAGCAGGGCGTCCGCGAGGCGATGCTCCGCGCACCCGGCGACGACGGTTCCGGCACCGCGATCCAGCTGCTGGCCCCGCTGACGCCGGAGTCGACCATCGCCAAGTTCATCGGGCGCTCCGGCCCCGGCCTCCAGCAGCTCGCCTACCGGGTGTCCGATGTGGACGCCGCGGGCGACGCGTTGCGCGCCAAGGGCCTGCGCCTGCTGTACGCCGAGCCCAAGCGCGGCACGTCGAACAGCCGGGTGAACTTCGTGCACCCCAAGGACGCGGGCGGCGTGCTGGTCGAACTGGTCGAGCCGGCCGACCACTGACTACTGGAGGGCGGCGGCCACGAAGGTGAGCTCCTGGTCCATCCGGTCCTCGTCCGGCGCGTGCCGGGCCACCGAGTGCCGGTAGCTCACCGCCAGCGCGACCAGGGCGGACGCGCTGTCCACGTCCTTGGCCGCCACGGCCGCGCCGCCGGCGGCCAGGATGACGTTCCGGATCTGCTGCACGACCGACTGGTAGCGGGCGTGCAGCGCGTCCCGGACCGCTTTGTGCGTGTCCGCCTCGCGCCCGAGCAGGTGGCTGAGCAGCGGTGACGCGTCGAGCCGGGCGTCCAGGGCGGCCACCAGGCGGCGCAGGCTCTCGCCGATGTCGCCCGCCACCACGATCCGGCGCGCGTCCACGGTGCCGTCCGGCAGCCGTTCGACCAGCGCGGCCAGCAGGTCCGGCTTGCGGCGGAAGTAGTAGTGCACGAGCCCTTTGGGCACCCCGGCGCGTTCGGCGATGCGCGAGGTCGGCGTGGCGTCGAAGCCCGACTCGGCGAACAACTCCTCGGCCGCGCTCAGGATCCGTTCCCTGGCCGACGAGTCCGCTGCCAACAGTTGCGCCTTCCTTCGGGTGACAACGCGCGAGGTCGTCCAGGTCCGGACGACCTCGCCCGGTTTCAACTCAGTGCGAACCCGCCAGCCCGCTGTGGGCGGCGTTCGCGGCGGGCATGGCCATCGCGCCGGCGGCGACTGTGAGAACGCCACCGACCCACGACACCCACGAGGCCGCCATCATGCCGCTGTAGCCCATCACCCACGGGGAGATGAACAGCAGCGCACCGAGGACCATCTGGAACCACTCGCCGTACACCATGGCGGGCCGCGCGAGCGACGCGATCCCGTCGATGGCGATCAGCGCGCCCAGCACGATCATCGTCCACATCGCCGCGGTGGACGTATCCACCACGAGGGGCGACAACAGCACCAACACGCCGATGGCGACTTCGGCCCAGTCCTGCCACCTGGTCCACGCCTTGGTCATGACCTGCACCTCCGTCCCGAAATTTCCGGACACCTCCGATGTTCCGCTTGGTTGGCCGCCCGGTCAAGTTCCACCGATCGAGGGAACGGCAGTGCGTTGCCTCACAGGGCCGGTACCGAATCGATTACCCGTGGGTAACGTCCGGCACCTGCGTGGACCTGGGTCCGACGCGACCATCCGAGCACCCCCCGATTGAGAGGGACCGCCGTGCGGAAGATCCTCGACGCGATCCTCGCCGACGAACTGGACGCGATCGGATCGCTGGACGTTCCGGAGACCTACCGGGGCGTGACCGTGCACGCCGACGAGGTCGAGCTGTTCCAGGGGCTCGCGACCAAGGACAAGGACCCGCGCAAGTCGCTGCACCTGGACGACGTGCCGACGCCCGAACTCGGGCCGGGTGAGGCGCTGGTGGCCGTGATGGCGTCGGCGATCAACTACAACACGGTGTGGACCTCGATCTTCGAGCCGCTGTCCACGTTCGGATTCCTCAAGCGGTACGGCAAGAGTTCACCGCTGGCGGCCAAGCACGACCTGCCCTACCACGTGGTCGGCTCCGACCTGGCGGGCGTCGTGCTGCGGACGGGTCCGGGCGTGAACGTGTGGAAGCCGGGTGACCGGGTCGTCGCGCACTGCCTGGACGTGCAGCTGGAGCACCCGGCCGGGCACAGCGACACCATGCTCGACCCGGAACAGCGGATCTGGGGCTTCGAGACCAACTTCGGCGGGCTCGCCGAGGTCGCGCTGGTCAAGGCGAACCAGCTGATGCCGATGCCCGGCCACCTCACCTGGGAAGAGGCCGCGTCACCCGGCCTGGTGAACTCCACCGCGTACCGGCAGTTGGTCTCCACCAACGGCGCGAACATGAAGCAGGGCGACACCGTGCTGGTCTGGGGCGCGTCCGGCGGTCTCGGCTCGTACGCCACGCAGTTCGCACTCAACGGCGGCGCGACGCCGATCTGCGTCGTGTCGTCGCCCGAGAAGGCCGAGATCTGCCGCAAGATGGGTGCGGAGCTGATCATCGACCGCTCCGCCGAGGGCTTCCGGTTCTGGAAGGACGAGCACGAGCAGGACCCGAAGGAGTGGAAGCGGCTCGGCGCGAAGATCCGCGAGCTGACCGGCGGCGACGACCCGGACATCGTTTTCGAGCACCCGGGCCGGGAGACGTTCGGCGCGTCGGTGTTCGTGGCCAAGCGCGGCGGCACGATCGTGACGTGCGCGTCCACCAGCGGGTTCATGCACCAGTACGACAACCGGTACCTGTGGATGAACCTCAAGCGCATCATCGGCTCGCATTTCGCGAACTACCGCGAGGCGTGGGAGGCCAACCGGTTGGTCGCCAAGGGGAAGATCCACCCCACACTGTCCAAGGTGTACTCATTGGCGGACACCGGGCAGGCGGCGTACGACGTGCACCGAAACGCGCACCAGGGCAAGGTCGGCGTGCTGTGCCTCGCGCCGGAGGAAGGCCTCGGTGTCGTCGATCACGAACTGCGTGCCGCGCACCTGACCGAAATCAACCGTTTCCGGGGTGTGTAAAGCGAAAACGTCTGGTGGTGCGGGTGGCGGGGTGCCCCCCGCACCGCCGGAGCGGGTAGCGTGACCCCCATGGGCCTCGCCGACGACCGTGACCTCGTCCCCCTGGGATCCGGCTTCGACATCGTCAAACGCGGCTACGACCGCGCACAGGTCGAGGACCACCTGGAACGTCTCGATTCCGACCTGCGGCTGCTCGCCGCCGACCGGGACGCGGCGGTCTCGCAGACCAACGACCTGACCCGCCAGCTGGAGGCGGCCCGCTCGGAGATCGCCGAGCTGCGCGGCCAGGTCGAGCGGCTTTCGCTGCCGCCCACCACGTTGGAGGGCCTGAGCGAGCGGCTCCAGCGGATGCTGCGCCTGGCGCAGGACGAGGCCAACGAGATCAAGGCGCGCGCCGAGGCCGAGGGCGGCCACATCCGCGCCAAGTCCGAGGCCGACGCGGCCGTGCTGCGCACGCGTTACGAGAAGCTGATCGCCGAGCAGGACCAGCGCCGCACCGAGATGGAGGCGGAGCACCGGGGCGTGCTGGAGAAGGCGCGTGCCGAGGCGGAGCGCATCGTCGGCGAGGCGACCGAGGCGGCGGCGAAGCTGGACGAGGAGTCCCTCCAGCGCCGGACCACGGTCGAGGAGGACTTCGAGATCGCGATGGCGGCCCGTCGCGTGGAGTCGATGAAGCTGCTGGCCGAGCAGGAGGCGTCCAGCAAGGGCGAGGCCGACCGCCGGGTGCGGGAGGCGGCCGAGGAGGCGGCCCGGGTGCGGGCCCAGATCGCCCAGGAGCAGGCCGCGTCGAACGCCGAGGCGCAGCGCCTGGTGCGGGAGGCGACGGAGGAGGCGAACCGCCGCCGGCACGACTCGATCAGCGAGGCGACGGCGCGCGTGCTGGAGGCGACCGACGAGGCGAACCGCCGCGTCCGCGAGGCCACCGAGGAGTCCAACCGCCGCGTCACCCAGGCGACGCAGAAGGTCGACGCCCTCAAGCAGCTGCGCAACCGGCTGTCCCAGCAGCTGCACGCGGTCCGCACCGCACTGCACGAGGTCACGCCGCTGTTGGACCCGCTGGAGGAGGAACGCGCCCCCCAGCCCGCCACGCCGGCCCCGTCGGCCGACACCGACCAGAACCAGCCCGCCGCTCCGGCCACGCCGAACCAGCCCGCTCAGCCGGGTGCGCAGAACCAGCAGGGCACACAGAACCAGCAGTCTCCCCAGAACGCTCAGGCAGCGCAGAAGCAGCCCACCACGCAGGGCGCGCCCGCCACCCAGACCCCAGCGGCTGCGCAGACTCCGCCGGCACCGCCTGCCGCACAAAGCCGGTCTACGGCGCAGAACCCGCCGGCGGCACCGCACCAGCCCACCGCGCAGCCCCAGCCCACCGGCCCGGCCAAGCCCTCCGCCGAGGGCAAGCCCCAGACCGGCCCGGACGGCCCGACCCAGAAGATCTCCCGCCCGAACCCGCCCAGGGCCCGCTCCGGCAAGCGCTGACCGCGCCACCCACTCCCGCGCACCCCACCCCACCCCACCCCACCTGCGCAAACCCCGGCGGCGAGTTCGTCGTTCCGGAAATTGTCGTACCCCTGTGGTGGAATGAAAATCGGGGATCCCCCGGGCGGGGACTTCTGCGAAAGCCTGCGGTCAGGGTTCCGGCAGGGTTCGGGCAGGGTCGTTTCGTCTGGTTGCCGTGCTGCGGGTCTGCCGGGACAGGGGAGAAGATCACCGCCGTCCGAGCACTGCTCTTCTCTACGACTCTTCTCTTCGACGCAGCGAACAGAGGACGTCCCTTCTCCTCTCTATGCAGCGGGACCACGGCAGCGGGACCGAGGACTCAGCGTGCCCGTCTTCTACGCAGGTCTCCACTGGTGTCGGGAACGCTATTCACATGGACCACATCATCCGCTT
>CBHFOL010000218.1:0-13743 GCA_965995405.1 uncultured Saccharothrix sp. | reverse complement strand
ACCCGCCGATCGAGTGGCCGACCATGCCGGTTCGGGTGAGGTCGGGCGCGCGGTGGAGACCGGCGGGCAGACGTCGGCCGTCGGCGTCCGGATTGCGACCCGCCGCGAGGTCGGCGAGCCGGTCCAGCACGAACCGGGTGTCGGCGATCCGCACGTCGAGCATCTTCCGGATCGTCTCGCCCGTCACCGGCAGGTCGACCGGCGGCGCGACCCGGCCGCCCGGGAACCGCACCGCCCCCGACTCGTAGGTGTGCGACATCGACACCACGAGGTAGCCGTGACTGGCCAGGTCGTCGGTGAGCGTCGCGGACGTCTCGCGGGGCATCCCGCCGCCGGGTGAGAACAGCACCACGGGCAGCGGTCCGCGACGCAGGTCGACGGGGGTGTCGGTGCGGGCGGGCCGGCGGACGCCGGTCAGGTCCAGGGACAGGCCGGGCAGCGACCGCAGGTACTGGAACATGGACGTGTTGTCGGCGACCTCGGGCGATACCCAGGGGGTGCGGGGGCCGCCGAAGGGCAGGGTCGGGTAGTTGAGGGTGACCATCAGTTCGCGTTGCAGGCCGGGTTGCCAAGGGTCGGGACGGGTGGTGTCGACCAGGTGCAGGTCGGTCGTGCCGACCGGGAACCGGCCGGACAGCGGCGGCAGGTACGGCCGGACCGGCGAGGCCTGTGCCGGCGAGCCTTGGGCCGGCACGGCTTGTCCGGGCGCGGCTTGTGCCGGTGCCGCTTGACCGGGCGTGGCTTGTGCCAGCGAGGCTTCGACCGGCGTGGCCTGTGCCGGTGTGGCTAGGCCAGGCGTGGCTTGTGCCGGAGCGGCTTGTCCAGGCGCTGCTAGGGCAGGCACGGTGAGTGCGGCGGTGAACGTCGCGGCGAACGCGACTCCCGCACCGATCGCCGTCAGGCGGGTGAGTGTGCTGGACACCGGGGTCCCTTCGGTGGATGTGGGGACAGTCGGTGCCCACGATCACGGCTCACGGTATGAGCCGTCGTCAGCCCGTAGCCGCGTCACGGTCCAGCCTTAGGCACGAACGGGGCCGCAACTAAAGGATGATCACGGCTCGTGCGGCGAGCAGCCAGTGCAAGCTTTACAAAGCAAGCCTTACAATGCAAGTTCTACGATGTAAACCTTGCAAAGTAAGCTCTGCAAAGTAAGCTCTGCGATGCGGGGGCGGTGGTGCCCGTCGCGCGATGTAAACATCACGATGTAAACCTCGTGATGTAAACATTGCAAAGTAAGCCTTGCAAAGTAAGCCTTGCGTGTAGGTAGCGGTGTAGGTCCTGTGTCGGCGGGACCTGCCTTGGCAGGGGGGTCGTCTGCTGATGGGCCGCCTGCTCGGGTAGGGGTATCAGGCTGCTCGCACGTACTACTCGCACGCACTACTCGCCGAAGGCGGCAGCAAGTGCCTTCGCGATCACGTCGGGCAGCGCGGTCTGTCCGTCGTCCTCGGCCCAGCGCACCAATGCCGTGTGCATGGCGGCCAGGCAGGCACCTGCTGCCGCTTGGGCGTGGAACGTCGTGTCCGGATCGGCGGGATCGCCCCCAATGGCGTCGACGATCGCCTGCTGAAGCGCGTAGTGGTTGTCCAGGTGCCTGGCCCGCAAGGCCGGCGTCGAGATCATGAGCCGGAGGCGGGCGAGCAGGAACTGCTCCTTCGTCGTCAGGTCGCCTCCGTCGCCACCACCGGTCAACATCGCGGCCGACTCGACGAGCGCGCTCCCGATGCGGCGGACCAAAGGCTGTGCGGCGGACGACGCGACGATCCGCTCGGCGACAAGCCGGCCGTGCTGGTCGACCAGTACGAGGTCCTCCTTCGTGGGGAAGTGCCGGTACACGGTCATGGGCGACACACCCGCGGCTTCGGCGACATCGGTCACGGTCGTGGCGTCGTAGCCGCGCTCGGTGAACAGCCGTACCGCGTGCGCCTGGATCGTGCGCTGCGTCTCGGCTCGCCGTTGCGCCCGCAGTGTCGAGTGCCCATCAGTCATGTGATAGACACTACCTTAGTGGTAGTAACTACCAACTTGGTAGTAGCTAACAGACCGGGGTGGTTGGCATGAGTGATCTGACCGGTAGGACGGCTCTCGTGACCGGGGCATCGCGCGGCATCGGGCAGGCGATCGCGGTCCGGCTGGCAGCGAAGGGGGCAGCGGTCATCGTGCACTTCGGCACGGACGAGGACGGCGCGACGGCGACGGTCGACGAGATCGAACGCACCGGCGGAACCGCGTTCGCCGTCAGGGCACGGCTGGGTGTGGACGACGACGTCGAGACGCTCTTCGCGGGAGTCGAGGCCGGCCTGGCCGGGCGACCGCTCGACATCCTCGTCAACAACGCGGCGGCGGCACCCGCCGGCCGGCTCGGAGTCACGACGCGGACGGAGTTCGACCACCTCTTCGCGGTGAACGTGCGAGCGCCGTACTTCATCATCCAGCGCGCACTGCCACTGCTCCGCGACGGTGGCCGCATCGTCACGATCTCGTCCGTGGCGACCCGGATGGCCAACCCCGCCCAGACGTCCTTCGCCATGACGAAAGGCGCGGTCGAGACGATGAGCATGACCTTGGCCAACGAGCTCGGGGTCCGCGGGATCACGGTGAACGCGGTCGCTCCGGGTGCCACCCGGGCGGCGACCAACGGATCGTCCTTCGAAGCGCCGGGCCTGGCCGGACTCATCGCCGGAACAACGGCGCTCGACCGGCTCGGCGGGCCCGACGACGTCGCCGACGTGGTCGCGTTCCTCGCCTCCGACGCCGCACGCTGGATCACCGGCCAGGTCATCGACGCGAGCGGCGGCCTGTTCCTCGGACCGCGCGCCTGATCGCAGCCTGGCGACGAGAACTCGCTACTCGACGGCGGTCACCGCCCGGATGGCACCGGTTGTCCGCGTCGGGTATCGAATTCTCGTCGCCTCGGACGGGTAGCCGATGCCGAGTGGCAGTGGTAGCCGTCAGCGGCGCTCCTTGAACTACGAGGCCATGCCCGGTGTGCCCGCCGGGCACCCCGGGCATCAGGCACCGACTGGACTCGTCTGAACCTGCCGCGGCGAGCCACGTGACCTGTCCGTTGAACCGAATCGGCACGACGGCGAGCGTGGTGCTGCGAGCATGAAGCGGTGCCCTACCTCGTGAGCCCGTCCCGACCCGCCGGTTCACTGCGAGCCCTCGGGCAGCCCTGTCTCGACGTTGACGATCGTCTGGCGTTGCGGCCGTGGCGCGAGAGTGATGCCAGGACGGTGATGACGGCGTTCGACTACCCGGACATCCAGCGCCGGCATCTGCGCCGGATCGACACCACCGACGAAGCCCGTGCCTGGATAGCGGGCTGGACCACGCGCTGGGACAACGAAACGGACGCGAGTTGGGCGATCGTCGACAACCGCGACGATCAGCCGATCGGTCAGGTCGGTCTGCGCACCGTCTCCCTGTTCGAAGGTTCGGCACAGTTGTCGTACTGGGTGCTTCCCGACGCACGTGGCGCAGGGGTCGCCGGACGCGCGGCACTCGCCCTGACGCGGTGGACCTTCGACGTCGTGCACCTGCACCGGGTTTTTCTCCAGCACTCGACGGCCAACCTGGCGTCGTGCCGCGTCGCAGCCAAACTCGGGTTCGGTCTCGAAGGCACCCAGCGGGCTGCCCTGCTTCACGCGGACGGATGGCATGACATGCACACACATGCCCGCCTGAGTATCGACAGCGACCAGTCCGTCTGACCCGGCAGTTCCTCGGCACGCGGTCCGGAGAATGTAAAGTTTGCAAAGTAATCCTTACGGCACGGCTGGCGATGCGAGTCATGTGGCGTAAACGTCACGATGTAAAGCTTGCAAAGTAAGTCTTGCGATGTAGGCTTCGCAATGTAAACTTTGCTACGCTGGTGTAGGTCGGCTGAAATAGTGCCTACGACGTGTTCTCGGGGCCATCCGGGACAACCCGCGGCACGGCCTCGCGCTCTCGGCGTATGCGGTGACCAACGGGCCCGACGCGCCGCCGTGCGGCCCTCCATGAGGCGAAATACCTGCCCGGACGAGCCTCGGGTTTCGTACGCTGTGCGCCGATGACAGTCGATCACCTGGGGGCAGCTGTGGTGTCCATTGTGGAATTCCCGGTCGGTGAACCGGGCTCGGGGCCGTACGGGGTCGCGGTCGGCCCGGACGGCGCGGTGTGGTTCACCGAGGTGCACCACGGGCGGATCGGCCGGCTCGGACCGGGCGGCGAGTACACGTCATACCAACTCGACCCCGCGACGGGCCGACCCTCGCTGATCGTGCCGGGCCCGGACGGGGCGCTGTGGTGCACGCTGAACCAGGCGAACCGGATCGCGCGGATCACCGTCGCCGGGGACGTCACGTACATCGACGTGCCGACGCCCGACGCCGGCCCGTTCGGCATCGCGTCCGGTCCGGACGGGGCGCTGTGGTTCACCCAGATGAACACCGACCGGATCGGCCGCGTCACGGTCGACGGCGCGGTGACGGAGTTCGACCTCCCGGTCGCCGGCGGGTTCCCGTCGATGATCGTCGCCGGCCCGGACGACGCCCTCTGGTTCACCCTCAACCAAGCCAACTCCATCGGCCGGATCACCACCGACGGATCCGTCACCACCTACCCGACCGGCGCGGGGCCGGTCGGCATCACGCGGGGCGGCGACGGCGCGCTGTGGTTCGTGGAGATCGCCGCCGGACGGATCGGGCGCATCGACCCGGACGGTCACGTCACCGCCTATCCGCTGCCGGAACAGGACGCGCGACCGCACGCCGTCGCCGCCGGCGACGGGTGCTGCTGGTTCACCGAGTGGGGGACGGGCCGGGTCGGCCGGATCAGTGCCGCCGGTGACATCGAGACCTTCGACCTGCCGCGGCCGTCGTCGGAACCGCACGGCATCGCCGTCGGGCCCGGCGGCGAGGTGTGGGTCGCCCTGGAGATCGGCGTGATCGCGTGCGTGAAAGGGTGAGCGGCATGTCGGATGCACGGCTGGTGGACGTGACGGAACTGGTGCGTCGGTGGCAGCTCGGGTGGAGCGAGTGCCGCGGGTTGGACACGCCGGAAGAGGCCAGGGGCGGACTGCACTTCCTGCTGCGCAAGCCGGGACGGCACCGGGAGATCGTCGTGCTGCACGCCGACGACGACCCGGCGTCGGTGGCGGCGCTCGCGGAGGAGGTCGCGGCATACGGCGAGCCCACGTGGCTGACCGTGCCGACGCACCGGCCCGACGAGGTCAGCCGGGTGGCGCGGGCGGCCGGGCTGGAGATCAGGTCGGACTGCGAGTCGCTCATGACGCGCGAGCTGGCGGGCCACCCGGTCCTGGCCGTCGAAGACCTCGTGCCGGGGGAGGCCGGGCCCTACCGGAGCGTGGTCGAGGCGGACGGCCGGGTGCTGGCGGCCGAGGTGCTGGACGAGTCCGGTGCCGTCGCGGCCCGCGGGTGGGCGTCCTTCGTCGACGGGGACGCGGTGCCGGACCGGATCGAGACCGAGCCGGCACACCGGAGGCGGGGGCTGGGCCGCGTGGTGATGGGCGCGCTGACGTCCGAGGCGTTCGCCCGGGGCGCGCGCACCGGGATCCTCATCGCCAGCAAGGAAGGCGAACGGCTGTACACGACGCTGGGCTGGACGACGCGGGCCACGGTCGTCATCGCGATCAACCGGGTCGGCTGACCGGGCCGGGTCAGCCGAACAGGGCCGGCAGGTCGTTGCGCAGGAGCGCCCGGAACACGCGGCCCACCGTCGCGCCCTGACCCGCGGGCACCAGCACCCGGACCATGCCGGGCTGGTCGGCCGGGGCCTCGGCGGTGGCGTCGCGGAACACGGTCGACCAGACCGGCCCGCCGCGTTCCGGCGTCACGGAGTCCAGCCTGGCCTGGACCTTTTCGCGCAGCCCGTTCGGGTCGGCGGTGGGCGCGCAGATCACCTCGGTGACGTTGTCGCCTGTGCGGACGCCCACCGCCACCGGGCTGCGGCCCTGTTCGGGCATGTTGATGATCGCGGCCGTCACGTCGCCCAGGCACGTGGCGAGCCCGCGCACGTCCTTGTCCTGCGCCAGCGTCGAGCCGCCCGGGTCGACCACCCAGGCCAGCGCCGCGCCGCTGGGGGAGTACGCGATGGAGTCGGCGGCGACCCGGACCTTGTTGAACCCGGCCACGATGCCGATCTTGGCGAACGGGCTGGTCATGTCCACCTCGCCGTCCTCGCCGGTGATCCACGTGGTCGCGCCGGCCTCGTCGGCGCGCTTGGCCCCGAGGCCGTCGAACTTGCCGTTCACCGCGTTGACGTCGACCTTCATCCGGAGGACGCCCGCCCAGTTCGGCGGCTGTCCGACCCGGATCGCCTCGGTCGCCTGCCGGGGGTCGAAGCCCACCACGTCGGCCAGCGCCTCGGGCCGGCCGACGATCTCGGAGTACCCGTAGCCCTCCAGCGTGCGGAACCGCTGCTGGTCGGTCTCGGTGAGCTTGCGGATCGCCGCGACGTTGCCGTACTCGACCATGAGGACGGACTGCTTCGTCGCGCGGACCCGGCCCAGGGCGTCGACCAGGCCGCTCGCGCCGGGCGGCCCGGCGGCGCCCGTGCCGGTGACCGGCGTGCCGGTGGTGGTCGTCCCGCAGCCCGCGAGCGCCGATCCCGTCAGCGCGACGACGACGCCCAGTGTCGCGATTGCCCGTGCTGCCCCAGAAAGTCCGTTCACCGGCAGGATCGTAGGTCGGGGACGCGTTTCCCGTGGTCGTTTCGGGGTACAACACGCGCTCCGGGCCGGATTTTGTGGAGGCGTGTTTACGTGTTCCTAGCGGGTCGCGATGGTCACGCTGAGGCTTGTCGCGGGGGCGCGCACACTGGTCGGGTGGAGAGCAAGCGCAAGCGCGGTGAGCTGCGGATCTACCTCGGGTCCGCGCCCGGTGTCGGCAAGACGTTCGCCATGCTCGGCGAGGCGCACCGGCGTCGGGAGCGGGGCACGGACGTCGTGGTCGGGCTGGTCGAGACACACGGTCGGGAGAAGACCGCCCGGCTGCTCGACGGGCTGGAGCAGCTGCCGCGCCGGCTGGTGCGGCATCGCGGGGTCGACCTGGGCGAGATGGACATCGACGCGCTGCTGGCCCGTGCGCCCGAGGTGGCCGTGGTGGACGAGCTCGCCCACACCAACGTGCCGGGCTCCCGCAACGCCAAGCGGTGGGAGGACGTCGAGGAGCTGCTCGACGCCGGGATCGACGTGCTGTCCACCGTCAATGTGCAACATCTCGAATCGCTCAATGACGTCGTGCAACGGATCACCGGCGTGCAGCAGCGCGAGACCGTGCCGGACGAGGTGGTCCGGCGCGCCGAGCAGGTCGAGCTGGTCGACATCACCCCGGAGGCGCTGCGCCGGCGGCTCGCGCACGGCAACGTCTACGCCGCGCACAAGATCGACGCCGCGCTCGGCAACTACTTCCGGCTCGGCAACCTGACCGCGCTGCGTGAACTGGCCCTGCTCTGGGTGGCAGACCAGGTCGACGTGGCGTTGCAGCGCTACCGCACCGAGCAGCGGATCACCGACACGTGGGAGACCCGGGAACGGGTCGTCGTCGCCATCACGGGCGGTCCGGAGAGCGAGACGCTGATCCGGCGGGCCCGGCGGATCGCTGTGCGGGCCGGTGCGGACCTGGTGGTCGTGCACGTCATGCGCGGGGACGGGCTGACCGGCGCGTCGCCGCAGGTGGTGGCGAAGCTGCGGAAGATCACCGACGACGTGGGCGCGACCTTCCACACCGTGGTCGGCGACGACGTGCCGACCTCGCTGCTGGAGTTCGCGCGCGGTGTCAACGCGACGCAGCTGGTGCTCGGCACGTCCCGGCGGTCCCGGCTGGCACGGGTGTTCGACGAGGGCATCGGCGCGGCCGTCATCCAGGCGTCCGGGCCGATCGACGTGCACATGGTCACGCACGCCGAGGCGCGGCGCGGTCCGCGCTGGCACATCGGGCGCAACCCGCTGAACCTGCGGCGGGTGCTGCTCGGGTGGCTGCTGGCGCTGCTGCTGCCGATCGCGGTGGCCTGGCTGGGTGTGGTCAAGGGGGACGACCTGACGTTCTCCACCGACCTGATCGGGTTCTTCCTGGTCACGGTGATCGTGGCGCTGGTCGGCGGGTTGGGGCCGGCGGTGGGCGCGGCGTTCTTCGGCGCGGGGCTGCTGAACTACTACTTCACCCCGCCGTACTACAGCCTGGCCGTGGCGACGCCGGAGAACCTGATCACGCTGGTCGCCATGCTCACGGTCGCGGTGCTGGTCGCGCTGGTCGTGGACCGGGCGGCGCGGCTCGCCGAGCAGGGCGCGCGGGCCCGCACCGAGGCCGCGCTGCTCGCCTCCTACGCGCGGACCGTGCTGACCAGCCCGTACCCGCTGGCGCGGCTGCTGGAGAAGGTGCGGGAGAACTTCGGGCTGGAGTCGGTGGCGCTGCTGGAACGCCGGGACGGCGAATGGGAGCGGGTCGCGTGCGTCGGGCCCCGGCCGTGTGACGAGCCGGACGAGGCGGACGTGGACGTGCCGGTGACGTCGGACGTGCACCTGGCGTTGCGCGGGCGGACGCTGCCCGCGAGCGACCAGCGCGCGCTGGAGGCGGCAGCCGGGCAGGCGCTGATGGCGTTGCGGCAGCAGCGGATGGCCACCGAGACCGCCGAGGCGCAGCGCCGCGCGGAGACCACCGAGCTGCGGACGGCGCTGCTGTCGGCCGTCGGACACGACCTGCGCACGCCGCTCACGTCCATCAAGGCGGCGATCGGGAGCCTGCGGGACGACGAGCTGCGACTGTCCACAGAGGACACCGACGAGCTGTTGGAGACGGTGGAGGTGTCCGCCGACCGGTTGGCGGGCCTGGTGGACAACCTGCTCGACTCGTCCCGGCTGGCGACCGGCGCGGTGCGGCCGTTGCTGCGTGCGGTGACGTTCGACGAGGTGGTGGCGCGGGCGCTGGCCGGGATCGACGACCGGCGGACGGTGTCGGTGGACGTGGGGGAGCAGCTGCCGTCCGTGCTGGCCGACATCGGGCTGCTGGAACGGGTGGTGGCCAACGTGATCGACAACGCGCTGCGGCACGGCAGGCTGAGCCCGCGCCGGCTGGTGGACGTGGACGGCGACGGCCTGATCGCCGCCGACGAACCCGAGGTGGCGGTGCGCGCCAGCGCCTATGGTGACCGGGTGGAGTTGCGCGTGGTCGACCACGGGCCGGGGCTGCCGAAGAACACCGCGGATGCCGTGTTCGCGCCGTTCCAGCGGCTCGGGGACCGGGACAACACGCCCGGGGTGGGCCTGGGGTTGAGCGTGGCCAAGGGTTTCGTGGACGCGATGGGCGGTTCGATCGCCGCCGAGGACACACCCGGTGGTGGGCTGACCGTCGTCGTGTCGCTGCCGGTGGCGGAGGTGGCAGTGGCGTGACCACCGTGCTGCTCGTGGAGGACGACCCGCTGATCGTCCGTTCGTTATGCATCCACCTGACCGCTCGCGGGTATCGGGTGCTGACTGCGGCGGATGGTGCTTCGGCGTTGGGTGTGTCGGAGCGGCCGGACGTCGTGGTGGTCGACCTGGGGTTGCCGGACATGGACGGGATCGACGTGATCGCCGGGCTGCGGGCCAGGTGCACCACGCCGATCGTGGTGCTGTCGGGGCGGGTCGGCGCGGCGGACAAGGTCGCGGCGCTGGACGCGGGCGCGGACGACTACGTGACCAAGCCGTTCGGGATGGCCGAGTTCCTGGCCCGGTTGCGGGCGGCGGTGCGGCGGACCGCGCCTCGGCGTGACGGCGAGCCGCCGGTGCACACGGCGTCGTTCGTGGTGGATCTGACGGCGAAGAAGATCCGGCGCGATGGGGCGGAGGTGCACCTGACGCGGACCGAGTGGGGGCTGCTGGAGGTGTTGGTGCGGGCGGGCGGTGAACCGGTGGGCGTGCGCGACCTGCTGGACCGGGTGTGGGGTGCGGGCTACCACAGCCAGACCCACTACCTGCGTGTTTACCTGGCCCAGTTGCGCCGGAAACTCGAACCCGACCCTTCGCACCCCCGGCACCTGCTGACCGAACCCGGTCGGGGTTACCGGTTCCAGGCTTAGGGCGGGCCGGGTATGACGCCGGGCCGGTGGGCCTGCGTCGGAGAGGCGGACCGGCCCGGCGTGGGTACTGCGGTCGGGGCGAGAAGGGAGACGCACCCGACGATGTAGGTGGTCGTACGGGACAGCCCGATAGTTCCCCGAACCCGCGCCAATTCACCCGTTCAGGTGGTCGGCGCTGCTTGCTCGGCTCACTCGTTCACGCGATCTTCTGTCCGATGGTCTGGACGAGTGCGGCCAGTTCCTCGCCCAGCAGCAGGACGTTGCATGCTTCCTCCGGGGACACCAGCCAGAGGGCGGTCGCTTCTCCGATGGTGGTCGGCGGCAGGGGCAGCGTTGTTCCTTCTGCCAGAACCCTTACCTCGCTCGCCCACGCCTACGTGGACGCCGGTGAAGTGGAGCAGGCCGCCGCCGTGGTCATCCGTGCCATCGAGTTGGCCACTGACGTTCGGTCGGTCCGGCCTGCCATCCGAATCGCCAAAGTGACCAACCGATTGCGGCACCACCGAAGCGTGCCTGCCGTGGCCACCGCACTCGAAGCCGTCGTGCTGCTCACGGCTCAGGCGTGACGGTCTTCCGGAGCCAGGCGAAGTAGTCCGCTGAACCGGCCACCAGCGGGACGGCTGAGATCTCCGGGTTGTCCCACGGGTGCTCGGCGCGGAGGTGCGCCTCCAGTTCCGGATAGCGCTCGGCAGTGGTCTTGAGCGTCACCTGCCACTCCTCACCCTGCCCTTCCTCACCCAGGTGCCAGAAGTACGCCGTCACCGGACCACTGACCTGAGCACCGGCAGCCAGACGTGCGGAGACCGCCGAGCGGGCCAGCTTGGCCGCTGCTTCGGAGCTGTCGGCTGTGGTGGTGATTTGGAGGAAGTCGGTCACCAGGGCGAGGGTAGTGGTGGGTGCCGCTGAAGCCGGATGAGCGGCCGGGGCCTGTCGTAGTCGGACCAGTCGCGGTGCCACGCCCCGCACTCAGGGCAGCAGCAGTCCCCAGTACAGCGCCCACGGCACGAACAGCGTCCCGCCGGCCAGCACCAGCCCCTGCCGCACCCGGTCGGCCGACCCACGCCACCGCAACGCCACCAGCACGGTGGAGACCACGGCGGCCACCGCGAGCCCCTGGAACGCCAGCCAGATCACCGGGCGGTCGCCCAGCAGCGGCCCGGCCTCTACGGTGTGTTCGGTCAGGCTGAACATCAGCGACGACAGGTAGCCCACCGACCCCAGCGACCCGACCAGCCCGGCAACGACCAGCACCCGCGCCGGCCACGTGCCCGGCCGCCGTCGGAACAAGGCGAGCACCGGGTACGCCCCGAACAGCAGCACGAACAGCCCCAGCAACCCGAACTGGACCGGCGCGGACTCCCACCACGCCGACGGGGTCACCTCGGTCGACCGGTTCGCCTGTGCGGGAAACGGTGCCACGACCGAGCGCGGCGGGTTGCCCGCAGCGACCGCGTCCACCCAGTCGCCCACCGCGTCCGCGTAACCGGGTGTCAAGTCGGGCAGACGCTCGCCCCGGGCGTCGTTGAGGTGCATGGCGTGCCCGGCGTCCGGGATGAACCTGATCGTGTACAGGTGGTTGCCCGAACGGGCCAGGGTGTCGCGCAGGATCTCGGCGCTCTCCGCCGGCGGCACGGCGGTGTCGTGTTCGCCCCACAGCGCCAGCACCGGCTGCTGCACGCGGGTCAGCGGCGGGATCGGGTCGTGGTACGCGGCTCCGTACATGTCCGCGTCGGAGATCATCCGGTGCCACGTCATGGGGAACGTGTCGGTGATCGAGCCGCCGATGCCGGTCCACGCGAACTTGTTGGTCACGTTCCACACCTGCTGGCGGACCGGTGGCAGGGTCGGGCCGCCGGCCATGATCACGAACTTCACCTCCGGCGACTTCGCCGCCGCGATCGGCACCACCCAGCCGCCCTCGCTCAGACCCCACACCCCGGCCTTCGCCGGGTCCACCTCGGGACGCTCGCGGAGCACGGCGAACGCGGCCAGCGCGTCGTCCGCGAGCTGCCCGAAATCGCGGTGGAACGGCGAGTAGTCCTTCTCCCGCTTGTCCGGGGCCAGCACCACCATCCCCTGACGCGCGAACGCTTCCGCCTCGCCACGCAGGTGCTTCCGATAGCCGGGGCCGCCGCTGCCCGAGCCGTGCACGAGCAGCAGCGCGGGCAGCTTCCCGGTCGTTCCGCGCGGCGCGTACACCGTGCCGCCCAGGGTGAGCCCGTCCGCCGTCCGGAAGCTCACCTCCGACGTGACGAGGTCCGGCGGGGTAGGCGGTGCCGCTGGTACGGCGGCCAGTACAGCGGCCAGGGCCAGATTGGCGATCACGATGTCCCCCAAGGGTTTTCGACGACACCACGAATGGTCGTCGGCCCCTCGGCCCGGCACATCGCCCGCGCGGACCGGTCCGCCGCTCGCCCGTCAGTGGGAGCCGGGCACGATCAGACCCCGCTCGTAGGCGGTGATCGCGGCCTGCGCACGATCCCGCAGGTGCAGCTTGGACAGCACGTTGCTGACGTAGGTCTTCACGGTGTGCGCGCTGACCGCCATCGCCTCGGCGATCTCGGCGTTCGACAGACCACGGCCGAGCAGCACCAGGGCCTCCTTCTCCCGCGCGGTCAGCACTTCCAGGTCGGCGGTGGCCGGCGCGGCCGGCCTGCGGCGCACCACGTCGTCGATCAACCGACGTGTCACGGACGGCGCGAGCAGCGCCTCGCCCGCCGCCGCGACCCGCACCGCGTGCGCCAGGTCGTCCCGCCGGACGTCCTTGAGCAGGAACCCGCTGGCCCCGGCGGACAGCGCCTCGTACACGTAGTCGTCCTGGTCGAACGTCGTCAGCATGACCACCCGCGTGGTGCTCTGCGCGCACAC
Source organism: uncultured Saccharothrix sp. (assembly GCA_965995405.1). Taxonomy (GTDB): domain Bacteria; phylum Actinomycetota; class Actinomycetes; order Mycobacteriales; family Pseudonocardiaceae; genus Actinosynnema. The sequence goes on along the minus strand of CBHFOL010000218.1, from coordinate 819 downwards.
GATCCGGACCGCCTCGATGCCGTCCATCCTCGGCATCCGGATGTCCAGCAGCAGCACGTCCGGCCGGTGCTCCAGCACGGCGGCGACCGCCTCCAGACCGTCCGCCGCCTCGGCCACCACCTCGATGTCGGGCTGCGCGTCCAGGATCATCGCGAACCCGGCCCGCACCAACTCCTGGTCGTCCGCGACGACCACCCGGACGGTCACCGCACGCCCAGCGGCAGCCGTGCCGACACCCGGAACCCGTCGCTCCCGGCGGTGAACGCCGCCGAGCCGCCGCACGCCGCCGCGCGTTCCCGGATGCCGATCAGACCGTGGCCCGGCGTGGTCCCCGGAGACGGGGAACCGTTGTCGCGCACTGTGATCACCAGCTCCGCGTCCGTCCACTCCAGAGCGACCGCCGCGGCGTCGCCGGTGCTGTGCTTGACCACGTTGGTCAGCGCCTCCTGCACGATCCGGTAGGCCGTCGCGTCCACCTGGGCGGACGGCTCGCGGCGCGTGCCGCTCGTGGTGAGGGTGACGTGCGGTCCGACGCCCGCCACGAGTTCGGGCACCCGGTCCACCGCCGGGCGCGCGGCCGAATCGTCCCCCGAATCGTCCTTGAGCAGGCCCAGCGTGCGGCGCAACTGGGTCATGGCCTCACGTCCGGCGGCGGCGATGGCGTCGAACGCGGCGACCGCCCGGTCCGGCGCGCTGCGCACCACCACCGGCCCGGCCTCGGCCTGCACCACCATCACGCTGACCGCGTGGGCGAGGATGTCGTGCGTGTCGCGGGCGATCCGGGCCCGCTCCCGCGCGGTGGCGCGCTCGGCCTCGGCC
>CBHFOL010000217.1:0-13829 GCA_965995405.1 uncultured Saccharothrix sp. | reverse complement strand
CAAAAGATCAGGCAGTCCTGTGTAGGTCCAACCCACGGCCTCAACGTTGGCGCGAGCGAGGTCGGGGTTGGGGTCGACGGTCTGGCCGCGCGCGGTCGGGTGGGTGGTGTCCGCGACTCTGCGCGCGGGCGCGCACCCGGCCAGGTGCACGAGGGTCTGCGCGCCGAACACCGGCACGCCGTGGTGGAGCTGGGCGAACCGGACGGTGGACCGGTCACCGGAATCGGTGGTCGACAGCAGGGCCAGGTCGCCGACGGCCGCGGCACGGGCCAGGGACAGGTCGTCGGTGCCCGCCACCGCGCTACCCGGTAAGGCAGCCAGGGCGGTGGCAAGGACCACGGCACCCGCGAGGGACTTCCTCATGCGCTCCTCCTCGCCCGTGCGTCGGCAGGGTGTCGGCACGGGTCGACGCCATGGTTGCGCCCCGGAGTGGTCCAGACCTATAGGCCGTTGACTGTCAACAGTTGGCAGTCGGCAGTTGGCCGCGCCCGGTCAGCGGCCACCGATGCTCCGGATGTCGGTCGGCGGGGCCCAGCGCGGTGCCCGCTTCGCCACGAACGCCGCCGCGCCCTCGGTCGCGTCCGGCCCGGCCAGCAACTCGGCGGTGGCCCGGCGGTTCTCCTCCCGCAGCGCCTCCGGGTCCACGCACAGCGAACGGCGCATCAGGCGCTTGGTCGCGGCGACGGCGGCGGGGGAGTTGGCGGCGACCCGTTCGGCCAGCGCGAGCGCGACCGGCAGCACGTCCGCGCCCGGCACGACCCGGTTGACCAGGCCGAACCGCAAAGCGTCCGCCGCACTCAACGGCTCCCCGGTGAGACCCAACTCCAAGGCGACCGCCAACGGCAGTTGCAACGGCAGCTCGGTGCCGCCCTCGGTGGCCGCGATGCCCCGTCCCACCTCGGGCAGCGCGAACACCGCGTGTTCGGCGGCCACCCGCAGGTCACAGGCGAGCACCAGCTCGAACCCGCCGCCCACCGCCGGCCCGTTGACCGCCGCGACGACCGGCTTCGGGTAGCCGTCGCGGAGCAGGTTCACCGGGCTGGTGTCCGGGAGGCCGTTGCGGGCCAGGTCCTTCAGATCGAGCCCGGCGCTGAACGCCCGGTCGCCCGCGGCCGTCACGACCACCGCCCGCACCGCCGGATCCCGGGCCGCGTCGAGCAGCCGCGAGTGCAGCAGGCGCAGGGTCGCGCCGTCCAGCGCGTTGCGCACCTCGGGCCGGTCGATGGTCAGCACGGCGACCGCGCCCCGCCGTTCCCCGTGGACCGTCATCGCCTGTCCTCCTTGTGATCCGCACCCCAGCCGGACGTCCTTGACGGGGGTCGCTCGCCTGGTACGGTACCCAACCAAGCGCTTGCTACAAAGCGATTGAGACCACGGGGAGCCGCACATGGCCGACAAACGGATGACGGGGGCCGAGGTGGTGTCCAGGCTCCGGTCCGGGATGACCATCGGGATCGGCGGGTGGGGTTCGCGCCGCAAGCCCATGTCCCTGGTCCGCGAGATCCTCCGGTCGGATCTGCGCGACCTCACCGTCGTCAGCTACGGCGGCCCGGACGTGGGCCTGCTGTGCGCGGCGGGCAAGGTGCGCAAGCTGGTCTACGGGTTCGTGTCGCTGGACTCCATCGCGCTCGACCCGCACTTCCGCGCCGCCCGCCAGTCCGGCTCGATCGAGGTCGCCGAGTACGACGAGGGAATGCTCCAGTGGGGCCTGTACGCGGCCGGGCTCAACCTGCCGTTCCTGCCCACCCGGGCCGGTCTGGGCTCGGACGTGCTCACGTTCAACCCGGAGCTCAGGACCGTGGCCGACCCGTACGGCGGCGACGAGACGCTGGCCATGCCCGCGATCCACCTGGATGCGGCGCTGGTCCACATGAACCGCGCGGACCTGCACGGCAACGCCCAGTTCCTCGGCCCGGACCCGTACTTCGACGACCTGTACTGCATGGCCGCCGAGCAGGCGTTCGTGTCCTGCGAGAAGATCGTGCCGACCGCCGAGCTGACCGCGACCGCGCACCCGGCCACGCTGCGCATCAGCCGCCTGCTGGTGACCGGCGTGGTGGAGGCACCCGGCGGCGCGCACTTCACGTCCTGCGTGCCGGACTACGAGCGGGACGAGGACTTCCAGCGCGAGTACGCGACCGCCGCGGCGGATCCGGCCGCGTGGGAGGAGTTCGCGACCCGCTACCTGAGCGGATCCGAGTCGGACTGGCAGGCCGCGGTGCGGCGGCGGCAGGAGGTGTCGGCATGACGGCGACCGTGGAGACCGGTGTGGTGACCCGCGCCGAGGTGTGCGTGGCGGCGTGCGCGGACGCGTTCCGCGACAACGGCGAGATGCTGGCCAGCGCGTTCGGCACGATCCCGCTGATCGGCGTCCGGCTGGCCCGCCGCACGTTCTCGCCGGACCTGATGATCACCGACGGCGAGGCGTACCTGGTGCGCGGCACGTGGCCGGTGGGCACGCCCGCGCCGGACGAGGTCGAGTCGTGGGCCCCGTTCCGCACCGTCTTCGACCTGGTGTGGCACGGCAAGCGGCACGTGATGATGATCCCGTCCCAAGTGGACGGTCACGGCAACACCAACATCTCCGCCATCGGCGACTACCGCAAGCCGAAGGTGCAGCTGCTCGGCGTGCGCGGCGCGCCCGGCAACACGGTGTGCCACCCGACCAGCTACTGGGTGCCGAAGCACTCGACGCGGGTGTTCGTGCCCAAGGTGGACATGGTCGCGGGCGTCGGCACGGACCGGGCCGCGCAGGCGGGTCCGGCGGCGACCCGGTTCCACGACCTGCGCCGGATCGTCACCAACCTGGGCGTGCTGGACTTCGACGCTGACGGGAAGCTGCGGCTCGCGTCCGTGCACCCCGGCGTGACGGTGGAGCAGGTGCTCGAAGCGACCGGGTTCCCGCTCACCGTGGACGGCGACGTGCCCACCACCCGGCTGCCCACCGACGAGGAGCTGCGGCTGATCCGCGAGGTGCTGGACCCGACCTCGTCGCGCGACCGGGAAGTGCCGGCGTGAGCGCCCTGCACACGAGGGCGTGCGACCTGTTCGGCGTGCGCTACCCGATCGTGCAGACCGGCATGGGCCACGTGTCCGACGCCCGCCTCACCACGGCCACCGCCGAGGCGGGCGGGCTGGGCATCCTGTCCGCCGGGCTGCTCTCGTACGACGAGCTGGCCGCCGCCATCGACACCGTGCAGGCGGGCACCGACCGGCCGTTCGGGGTGAACGTGCGGGCCGACCAGCCGGACGTGGACAAGCGGCTGGACCTGCTGATCTCGCGCGGCGTGCAGGTGGCGTCGTTCGCGTTGGCACCGCGCCAGGAGCTGATCGCCAAGTGCAAGGACGCCGGTCTGGTCGTGGTGTCCTCGATCGGCGCGCGGCGGCACGCGGAGAAGGTCGCCGCGTGGGGCGTGGACGCGGTGATCGTGCAGGGCGGTGAGGGCGGCGGGCACACCGGAGGCGTGCCGACGAGCCTGCTGCTGCCGCAGGTGGTGGACGCGGTGGACATCCCGGTGATCGGCGCGGGCGGCTTCTTCGACGGACGCGGCCTGGTGGCGGCGCTGGCGTACGGGGCGGCGGGCATCGCGATGGGCACCCGGTTCATGCTCACCAGCGATTCCCCGGTGGCGCAGCAGGTCAAGGAGTTCTACCTGGGCAAGACGGTCACCGACACCGTGCTGACCAACGAGGTCGACGGGTTGCCGCAGCGGGTGTTGCGCGCCGGCACGGTCGACCGGCTGGAACGCAGCAGCGCGCCCGTGCGGCTCCTGCGGGCGGTGCGCAACGCCGTCGCGTTCCGGGGGCAGTCGGGGATCTCGTGGCGCGACCTGGTCCGGGAGGGCCTGGCCATGCGCAAGAGCCGTGACCTGTCGTGGAGCCAGGTGGTGATGGCGGCGAACGCGCCGATGCTCTACCGCGCGGCCCTGGTGGAGGGCCGGACGGACGTCGGGGTGATGGCCACCGGCCAGGTCGTCGGGCTGATCGACGACCTGCCGTCGTGCGCGGAGCTGGTCGAACGGATCGTGGCGCAGGCCGAGGACGTCCTGCGCGGGCTGAGGGAGGCAACGTGACGCTGGCCGATCGGGTCGTGGTGGTCACCGGAGCGGGTCGGGGGATAGGCCGTGAGCACGCCCTGCTCGCCGCCCGTGAAGGTGCGGCGGTCGTGGTGGCGGACAGCGGTGCGGACGCCGACGGCCGGGGTGCCGATCCGTCCGTGGCCCGCGCGGTGGCGGACGAGATCAACGCTTCCGATGGCCGGGCCGTGGCGGCGACGGGTGATGTGTCCTCTATCGAGGGCGCGAAGGAGCTGCTGGACCTGGCGTTGGGCGAGTTCGGCGCGGTGCACGGGCTGGTGAACAACGCGGGCATCCTGCGGGACAAGATGTTCGTCAACATGTCCGAAGAGGACTGGGACGCCGTCATCCAGGGGCAGCTGCGGGCCACGTTCGCGCCCAGCCGGGTGTTCGCCGCGCACTGGCGTGACGAGTCGAAGGCCGGTCGGCCGCACTTGGCGTCCGTGGTGAACGTGTCGTCCACGTCCGGGCTCATCGGCGCGGTCGGCCAGACCAACTACGGCGCGGCCAAGGCCGGTATCGCGGCGCTGACCGTGATCCTGGCGCAGGAGCTGTCCCGGTACGGGGTGCGGGTCAACGCGGTCACGCCGGTCGCACGCACCCGGATGACGCAGGATCTGCCGGTCATCGGCGAAATGGTCGCCGCGCCCGCTGATCCGGACGTGTTCGACGTCTACCACCCCGGCAACGTGTCGCCGCTGGTCGGCTGGCTGCTGACGGAGGGGTGCGCCGCCAACGGCCGGGTGTTCTACGCCAAGGGCGGCGAGATCCGCGAGTTCGCCGGCTGGAGCTACGGCTGGACCGTCGACAAGGGCGCGCGCTGGACCGTCGCCGAACTGGACGAGGAGCTGAGCGGCCGTGTCTGACGAGAACTGGGCAGGTCCGGCGCACGGCCTGTTGACCGGGCGTTCGGTGCTGGTCACGGCGGCTGCGGGCACCGGGATCGGGTACGCCACCGCGCGTCGGGCCGCCGAGGAGGGCGCGAAGGTCGTGATCAGCGACCGGCACGAGCGTCGGCTGGGTGAGGCTGCCGACCGGTTGGCCGAGCAGACCGGTGTCCGGCCGTTGGCCGTGCCGTGCGATGTGACCGATCAGGGGCAGCTCGACGCGTTGATGGACGTGGTCGTCGCCGAGCACGGTTCGCTGGACGTGTTGGTGAACAACGCGGGGCTGGGTGGCACGGCGAGCGTGGTCGACATGACCGACGAGCAGTGGGATTCCGTGCTGTCGGTGACGCTCACCGCCACGTTCAAGGCGACCCGGTCGGCGTTGCGGCACATGGTGCCCGCCGGGCGCGGAGTGATCGTGAACAACGCGTCGGTGATCGGGTGGCGGGCGCAGGCCGGGCAGGCGCACTACGCGGCGGCCAAGGCCGGCGTGATGGCGCTGACCCGTTGTGCGGCAATGGATGTCGCTCCGCACGGCATCCGGATCAACGCCGTGTCGCCGAGCATCGCGATCCACGCGCACCTGGCGAAGGTCACCACGGACGACCTGCTGGCCGAGCTGTCGGCGCGGGAGGCGTTCGGGCGGGCGGCGGAACCGTGGGAGATCGCCAACGTCATCGTCTTCCTGGCGAGCGACTACTCGTCGTACATGACGGGTGAGGTCGTGTCGGTCAGCAGTCAGCATCCCTGAGCGAGGAGCCGAGATGGCCAACGCAGACGCCGTCGGCACCGAGGGCACGCCGTTCCGGCTGGACGTGGAACGGGGCAAGATCCGCGAGTTCGCCGTCGCCACCGGGAACACCGACCCGTACTACCTGGCGGAGGAACGGCCGGTGTCCCAGCCGACGTTCCTCACCACCGCGTTCTTCTGGCAGACCGACGACTCGAACCCGTGGCCCGCCGTGGAACTGGACCAGCAGCGCGGGCTGCACGCGGAGCAGGAGTTCGTGTTCTTCGGGCCGCCGCCCCGCGCGGGCGACCGGCTGACGTGCCGTTCCCACATCGGTGACGTGTTCACCAAGCAGGGTCGGCGCGGCGGCGAGATGACGTTCGCCGTGATGCACACCGATTTCCACGACGAGACGGGCCGGCTGGTGGCCCGCGCGACCCTGACCGGTGTCGAGACGGCCCGGCCGCCCGCGGAGGAGTCATGACCGTGCCCGACGCGCCGGCACCGTGGGTCGTCGGCCCGGTGACCCGCACCGATTTCGTCCGCTACCAGGGTGCTTCCGGTGACATGAACCCGATCCACCACGACGAGGAGTTCGCCCGCGCGGCCGGGTTCCCGACGCCGTTCTCGGTCGGCATGTGGCAGGCCGGGTTGCTCGGCACGTTCGCCACGAACTGGCTCGGCCCGGAGAACGTCCGGAGCTTCCGCATCCGGTTCCGCGAGCAGGTGTGGCCCGGTGACGTGCTGACCTGTTCCGGCCGGGTGGTGCGGGAATACTCCGAGGACGGCGAGCGGAAGGTGGACGTCGAGCTGACCTGCGACCGCCAGAACGGCAACCCGGCGGTCACCGCGTGGTCGACGTTCGTGTTGCCCGGCAAGGAGAACCCCGATGTCGACTGAGCACTTCCCGCCGATGGAACCCGAGATCGTCACGGCCACCGCGCACCCGGACGGCGGGGTGGTGATCGTGGTGGACCGCCCGCCGTTAAACGCGCTGCCGGTGGCGGGCTGGTTCGAACGGGCCGACGCGGTGACGGCGGCCGGCGCGGACCCCGCGACCCGGGTCGTGGTGCTGCGCGCGCTGGGCCGTGGCTTCAACGCGGGCGTGGACATCAAGGAAATGCAGCGGGACGAGGGATTCACCGCCCTGGTCGGCGCGAACCGAGGCTGTTACGCGGCTTTCAAGGCGGTCTACGAGTGCCCGGTGCCGGTGATCGCGGCCGTGCACGGGTTCTGCCTCGGTGGCGGCATCGGGCTGGTGGGCAACTCGGACGTGATCGTCGCGTCCGACGACGCCACGTTCGGGCTGCCCGAGGTGGACCGGGGCGCGCTGGGCGCGGCGACCCATCTGTCCAGGTTGGTGCCGCAGCACAAGATGCGGGCCATGGTCTACACGTCGGCCACCGCCACCGCCGCCGAGTTGCACGCCTACGGGTCGGTGCATTCCGTGGTGCCGCGCGCGGAACTCCGTGCCGCCGCGATGGAACTGGCCGGGCAGATCGCCGCGAAGAACCCGGACGTGGTGCGGGCGGCCAAGGCGTCGCTGAACGGCATCGACCCGTGGGACGTCAACCGCAGCTACCGGTTCGAGCAGGGGTTCACGTTCGAGCTGAACCTGTCGGGCGTGGCGGACCGGGTCCGGGACGAGTTCGGCCGGTCTTCGTGAAAGCCGTGCTGTGCCGGGAGATCGGCGGGCCGCTGGAGTTCGCCGACGTGCCCGACCCGGTCGCCGGGCCGGGTCGGGTGGTGGTGGACGTGCGCGCGGCCGGGGTGAACTACCCGGACGGCCTGATCGTCGCCGGGAAGTACCAGACCAAGCCGGAACCGCCGTTCACGCCGGGCAGCGAGGCTGCGGGTGTGGTCCTTGCGGTCGGCCCAGGTGTGACCGGGTTCGTTGTGGGCGACCGGGTCGCGGTGTTCTGCGGCATGGGCGGCTACGCCGAGCAGGTCGTGGTGGACGCCGAGCGGCTGTACCGGATCCCGGACGGCGTGGAGTTCACCGACGCCGCCGTGTTCCCGGTCGCCTACGGCACCTCGTACCACGGGCTGGTGGACCGGGCGTCGTTGAGTGCGGGGGAGACCCTGCTGGTGCTCGGCGCGTCCGGCGGTGTCGGGCTGACCGCCGTGCAGATCGGCGTCGCGCTGGGGGCGAAGGTGGTCGCCGCCGCGTCCAGCGCCGAGAAGCTGGCTCTGTGTCGGGAGAACGGGGCGCACGAGCTGGTCGACTACTCGGACGGGCTGCCGGATCTCGAAGCGGACGTCGTCTACGACCCCGTCGGGGGTGCGGTGGCGGAGAAGGCGATCCGTTCGCTGGCGTGGGGCGGGCGGTACCTGACCGTGGGGTACGCGTCCGGCACGATCCCCAAGGTCGGCATGAACCGCTTGCTGCTCAAGGAAGCCGCGCTGTTGGGCGTGCTGGGGGGTGCGTGGGCGAAGCGCTCGCCCGACGCCGATGCGGCCAACATGGTGCGGATGTTCGAGTGGCACACGGCCGGGTCGCTGCGGCCCCACGTGGGCCTGACGTACGCGCTGGCCGACGCCGCCGCCGCGCTGGACGTGGTGATGGGTCGGAAGGCGCTGGGCAAGGTCGTGTTGACGGGAGAGCACCGATGATGGACCTCGGACCCGGCCCACAGGTGCTGGAGCTGCTCGACGTGCTCGGCGCGTTCATGACCGAGCACGTGTACCCGGCCGAACCGGTGTACGCGGCCCAGTTGGAGGCCGCCGGGCCGCGTTCGCACGTGCTGCCACCCGTGGTGGAGGATCTCAAGGTCCGGGCCCGGGAACTGGGGCTGTGGAACCTGTTCCTGCCGGATGTCTCCGGACTGTCCAATCTGGACTACGCCTACCTGGCCGAGGTCACCGGGCGTTCCCCGTACATCGCGCCGGAGGCGTTGAACTGCTCCGCGCCGGACACCGGCAACATGGAGCTGCTGCACCTGTTCGGCACGCCCGAGCAGCGCGAGCGGTGGCTGGAACCGTTGCTGGACGGGCGGATGCGGTCCGGGTTCTCGATGACCGAGCCCGCCGTCGCCTCCTCGGACGCCCGCAACATCAGCACGTCGATCGTCCGCGACGGCGACGAGTACGTGGTCAACGGCCGCAAGTGGTGGACCACCGGTGCCGCCGACCCGCGCTGCGAGCTGCTGATCGTGATGGGCCGCATCGACCCGGACGCGCCCGCGCACCGGCAGCAGTCGATGATCCTGGTCCCGGTGTCGACGCCCGGCGTGCGGATCATCCGGTCCCTGCCCATCTTCGGCTACCACGACCAGCACGGGCACTGCGAGATCGAGTTCTCCGACGTCCGGGTGCCGGTGGCGAACCTGCTCGGCGGCGAGGGCGAGGGGTTCGCCATCGCCCAGGCCAGGCTGGGGCCGGGCCGGGTGCACCACGCCATGCGCACGCTCGGCATGGCGGAACGCGGCCTGGAGTTGATGACCCGGCGGGTGATGTCCCGCGAGGCGTTCGGCGGGCCGCTGTCCGACCAGGGCGTGGTGCGCACGTGGCTCGCCGAGTCCCGGATGGAGATCGAGCAGGCGCGGTTGCTGGTGCTCAAGACCGCGTGGCTGATCGACCAGGTCGGCGCGAAGGGCGCGGCCACGGAGATCGCGGCCATCAAGGTCGTTGCGCCGCGCGTGGCGCGGGCCGTGCTGGACCGGGCCATCCAGGCGCACGGCGGCGGTGGCGTCACCGACGACTTCCCGATCGCCCGGATGTGGGCCAGCGCGAGGATCCTGGGCATCGCGGACGGCCCGGACGAGGTGCACATCCGGACGGTGGCGCGGCAGGAACTGCGACGGCACAGGGAGAGCGCATGGACCTGACGTGGAGCGAGTCCGAGCGGGCGTTCCGGGCCGAAGCCCGTTCCTGGCTGGAAGAGCATGTGCCGCGCGGGCTTCCGTCCGGTGACACGCGCGAGGGTTTCGCCCGGCACCTGGAGTGGGAACGGGCGCTGTTCGCCGACCGCTGGTCGGTGGTGTCGTGGCCGGCGGAGTACGGCGGCCGGGACGCGTCGCTGTGGGAGTGGCTGATCTTCGAGGAGGAGTACTACCGTGCGGGCGCGCCGCAGCGCGTGACCCAGAACGGGATCTTCCTGCTCGCGCCGACCCTGTTCGAATTCGGCACACCGCAACAGAAGGACACGCTGCTGCCCCGGATGGCCGCCGCCGAGGACCTGTGGTGCCAGGGCTGGTCCGAACCGGGCGCGGGCAGCGACCTGGCGGGCATCCGCAGCCGGGCCGACCGGGACGAGGAGGCCGGCGGGTGGCGGCTGTCCGGCCAGAAGACGTGGACCACGCGGGGCGCGTTCTGCACGCACCTGTTCGGCCTGTTCCGCTCCGACCCGGACGGCTCCCGCCACCACGGCCTGACGTACTTCCTGGTGCCGCTGGACACTCCCGGCGTCACGGTGCGCGGGTTCGAGCGGCTGGACGGTGACGAAGGTTTCGCGGAGGTTTTCTTCGACAACGTCTTCGTGCCGGACAGTGCCGTTCTGGGCGAGGTGCACCAGGGGTGGCGGGTCGCGATGGCCACCACCGGCTCCGAGCGCGGCCTGACGCTGCGGTCGCCCGGCCGGTTCCTGCACGCCGTCGACCGGCTGGTGGAGTTGGCGCGGGAACGTGGTGCGGGTGCCGACGAGGTCGCCGAGGTGTGGATGCGGGCGCAGGCGTACCAGTTGTTCACGCTGGCGCAGGTGACCGACCTCGTGGAGGGCCGGTCGCCGGGCGCGAAGTCGAGTCTGAACAAGGTCTACTGGTCCGAGCTGGACATCCGGCTGCACGAGGCGGCGATGGAGCTGCTCGGGCCGGAGGGGCAGACGGACAACCCGTGGAGCCGGGGCTTCCAGTTCTCGCTGTCCGGCCCGATCTACGCGGGCACCAACGAGATCCAGCGCAACATCATCGCCGAGCGGGTCCTCGGCCTGCCGAGGAGGTGACCGGGATGCGTTTCGCGCCCACCGCCGAACAGGCGGATCTGCGTGCCGTGGTGCACGACCTGGTGGCACGGCTGTGCCCGCCGTCCGTCGTCCGTTCCGGGTCGGATTCGGCCGAGTTGGCCGAGCTGCGGTCACAGCTCGCCGATCTCGGCGCGTACGGCCTGCTGGACGACCCGGACCTGGACGAGAACCACCTGGTGCCGCTGCTGGTCGAGACCGGCTGGGCCGCCGTGCCGCTGCCGTTGGTGGACGGGGTCGCGTTCGCCCCGGCGGTGCTCGCGGCGGCCGGGCTGCCGGTGACCGAGTGCGTGGCCGACCCGTCGGGTTCGGGGCTGGTCCGGTTCGGCAGTGACGTCGGGACGTTGCTGTCCGGCGGCTTTGGCGGTGTCGGTCCGATTCGGGTGCTCGACCTGGCCGACGCTTCCCGCTCGCCGGTGGCCGCCGTGGACCCGGCCGCCGACCTGCATCGGATCTCCGGTGGCCGTGAAATGTCCACTGTGGATGATTCGGCTGTCGTTGAGCAGGCTTGGTTGCGCGGTGTGCTGGGCGCGTCGGCGCAGTTGGTCGGCCTGGCCCGGCGGATGCTGGAGACGACCGTCGAGTACGTGGGTGCCCGCACGCAGTTCGGTGTCCCGATCGGCAGTTTCCAGGCGGTCAAACACCATTTGGCGGACGCGCTGCTGCGGGTCGAGTTCGCCGCGCCCGCCGTGGCCCGTGCCGGGTTCTCCCTGGCGACCCATGACCCGGACCGGGCACGGGATGTCTCCATGGCCAAGGTGCTGGCGTCGGATGCGGCCCGGGACGTGGCGCGCATCGCGATCCAGTGCCATGGCGCGATCGCCTACACGACCGAGTACGACCTCCAGCTGTACGCGAAGCGGGCGTGGGCGTTGGCCGCCGACTGGGGATCGGCGTCCTGGCACCGCGCCGCCGTGGCCCGTGCCCTGGGACTGCGAGAGACAGGAGCCCGACGATGAGCGTTGTCGAGTACGAAGTGCGCGGCGACATCGCCGTGGTGACCATGAACCGCCCTCGCTACCGGAACGCGCAGAACTCGGCGATGACGTACGCGCTGGACGACGCGTTCTACCGGGCGGCGGCCGACGACGACGTGAAGGTGATCGTCCTGGCGGGCGCGGGCGACCACTTCTCGGCGGGCCACGACATCGGCACGCCCGAACGGGACGTGGACACGTCGTTCGACCGCCGGGCCGGCCTGTGGTGGGACCACGTCGGCAAGCAGGGCGTGGACAGCCGCTTCGCCCGGGAGTCCGAGGTGTACCTGGGCATGTGCCGGAGGTGGCGGGAGCTGCCCAAGCCGACCATCGCGGTGGTGCAGGGCGCGTGCGTCGCGGGTGGCCTGATGCTGGCCTGGTGCTGTGACCTGATCGTGGCGGCGGACGACGCGTTCTTCGCCGATCCGGTGGTGCGCATGGGGATTCCGGGTGTCGAGTACTTCGCCCACCCGTGGGTGATGGGTCCCCGGTTCGCCAAGGAGTTCCTGTTCACCGGGGATCGCGTCACCGCCGACCGGGCGTTGAGCCTGGGCATGGTGAACCGGGTGGTGCCCCGGGCGGAGCTGGAGACCGAGGCGTTCGCGCTGGCCGCGTCCGTGGCGAAGATGCCGAGGCTGGGGCTGGCGCTGGCCAAGAAGGCGGTGAACCAGGCCGAGGACCTGATGGGTCTGCGGGCGGGGATGGACTCCGTGTTCGGCCTGCACCACGCGGCGCACGCCCACAACGCCGAGGTGGGCGGCGACTCGCTGTCCGGCCACACCGCGAAGTCCATGCGCGACGGCACCTGAGAATCGCGGTCATCCGGCCGTGCGGACCCGGTCCAGCCGGTCGATGAAGGAGGCGATCCACGCGTCGGCGTCGTGCTCACGGAGGTGGGCGCGCATCGCGGCGATCCGCCGGGCCTGCTCGGCGGGGTCCATCGCGACCGCGCGCAGGATCGCGCCCTTCAGGTCGTCCAGGTCGTTGGGGTTGACCAGGATCGCGTCCGGCAGTTCGGCCGCCGCGCCCGCGAATTCGCTGAGTACCAGCACGCCCCGGTTGTCGGTGCGGCTCGCCACGTACTCCTTGCACACCAGGTTCATCCCGTCCCGCAACGGGGTGACCACCATGACGTCGGCCGCCAGGTAGAGCGCGACGATCTCCTCGAAGTCCAGCACCTGGTTGGTGTAGTGCACGACGGGCTTGCCCATCCGGCCGTAGCTGCCGTTGAGGTGCCCGGCCAGCCGGTCCACCCGTTCGCGCAGCTTCGCGTACCGGGCGACGCGTTCCCGGGTCGACGTGGCGACCTGCATGAACGCCAACGGGTTCGGCGACGGGTGCAGGTCTTCCAGGAGTTCGCCGTACGCGAGCAGCCGCTGCTCGATCCCCTTGGTGTAGTCGAGCCGGTCCATACCCGCGATCAGCACCTCCGGGTTGCCCAGCTCGGCGCGGATGTGCTGTGCCCGCTGCCGGACGCGCGGCTGGGCGACCAGCCGTTCGATCGCCTTCACGTCCACCGAGATCGGGAACACGTCGACCAGCACCCGCCGGCCGTCCACCGCGACCGAACCCCGATCCGCGTCCAGCCCGAGCAGGTCCGCGCACAGCCGCAGGAAGTTCCGCGCGCTGCCCGGGTGCTGGAACCCGACCAGGTCCGCGCCGAGCAGGCCCCGCAACGTCTCCGCCCGCCCCGGCAGCCGGGTGAACAGCTCCGGCGCGGGCAGCGGGATGTGCAGGAAGAAGCCGGTCCGCAGGTCCGGCCTCAGTTCCCGCAGCATCGCGGGCACCAGTTGGAGCTGGTAGTCGTGCACCCACACCACCGCGCCGGGTGCGGCGATCCCGGCGACCGTCTCGGCGAACCGCCGGTTGACCACGCGGTTGGCCTCCCGCCAGTCCCGGTGGAACTCGGGGCGCTCGATCGAGTCGTGGTACAGCGGCCACAGCGTCGAGTTGCAGTGGCCCTCCAGGTGCCACTCGACCTCGCGGGCGGACATCGGCACCGGGACCAGCGTCATCCCGGCGGAGTCGACCGGACCGGCCGCCGGGTCGAGCACGGCGGACCAGCCGACCCATGCGCCCTTCCGGTCGGCCGTGAGCCTCGACAGGGTGGGTCCCGCACCGACGGCGGGGGCGTCCCACCGGAGACCGTGGTCCGCGCCCCGGCGCAGCAGCAGCGTGTTGGTCACCATGACGAAGTCGACC
>CBHFOL010000216.1:0-13840 GCA_965995405.1 uncultured Saccharothrix sp. | reverse complement strand
AGGGGACTCGAACCCCTGACCCTCACACTGCCAGTGTGATGCGCTACCAGCTGCGCCACAGCCCCGTGCTGTCACGTTTCCGGCGGCTCGGAGCCGTCGATCTCGTGTGGCAATACCGTACAACACCGGCCCCGACGGATGGAAATCGGGGGTGCCGGCCCAGCGTTCGGGCAGCTAGACCGTGGTATCCCAGCACCGGCAGCCCAACCCGGACGCGAAAAACAGCACCGACGGCCGGCCCCGTGGAAACCACAGGCCGGCCGCCGGTCGAAGCTCCGGAACGGCTACTTCACCAGGTTGGCCAGCCAGTTCTTGTCCCGCCAGTCGATCTTCTTCCCGTCCGCGACCACGGTCGGCGTGCCGCCGAAGAAGTCCGCGTTGCGCACCTTGTCCAACTCCGCCTGCGCGTCCTTCACGTTGGCATCGGTGTCGACGCACGTCTTGAACTTCGGGTCGGTGACGCCCAAGTCGGTCCCGAGCTTCACCAATTCCTCCTTGGTGTACCCGGGCCCGCCCTCCTCGGGCTGCTTCGCGAACAGCGAGTCGTGGTACTCCCAGTACTTGCCCTGGTCGGCGGCGCACAGCACGGCGTTCGCGGAGTCCCGCGAGTACCCCTCGGGGCTGGACATGCGGATCAGGTACGGCAGCGCGCGGTAGCGGACGCGCAGGGTGCCCTTCTCGATCTCCTGCTTCATCTGCGCGCCGTACGTCTCCTTGAACGTCCCGCAGATCGGGCACAGGAAGTCCTCGTACACGTCGATGGTGACCTTCGCGGAGTCCTTGCCCACCACGACGGTGCCGCCTTCGCGGGTGACCGGCGCGGACACCCCGGACACTGTGGACGGCGGGGTGAGCGTGGTCTCCGACGAGCTCGACTTGGACCAGATCACGCCACCGACCACGACCACCGCCAGCACGGCCACGATCGCGATGCCGATGAACACCTTGGTCCGGTCGGCGTTGGCGCCCCGGGCCGCCGCCACCGCCTTGGCCGCCTGCTGTTCCTGCGTCTTCTTACGAGCGTTGCGCTCAGCGCCACCCACGTCGTCGCATCCTTCCAGGTCACCTGGGGCCGCAGGCTACCGAGAGATGCTGAGCAAAACCTGAGTGGTCACGCGTCCGGATGACGGGGGCGTCCCGCGACCCGTTCGCCGGTCGGCACCTCCGGCCCTTCCTGGAGGCAGCCGGATTCGTTCGCCACGTCCACAGCGACGTGCGAAGACGGCTCGCGCGGCAAAGTCTCCGGCGCGAACGCCCAGACCACGAGCGCGATGACCATCATCACCCCGGTAAGTGTGAACGCCGCGCCGTACGACACGTGGTCCACCAGCACGCCGGCCAGCAGCGGCCCGATGATCGCGCCGCAGTCGGCGACCATCTGGAACGCGGCGAGCACCGGCCCGCCCTTCGCCTTCGCCCCGATGACGTCCGCCACGACGGCGTTCTGCGGCGGGTTGAGCAGTCCCGCGCCGATGCCCGCGACCAGCGACGCCACCATGAACATCGGCACGCCCGTGGTGAACCCGAGCCAGATGGTGCCGACCGCGGACACCGCGAGCCCGGACATGGCCATCGGCTTACGCCCGATGGTGTCGGACAGCTTGCCGGACACCATGAGCACGGCCGCGTTGCCCACCGCGAACACCGACAGCGAGATACCCGCCAGCGCGGCACTCCCGTGCAACGCCTCCACCACGAACAGCGGCACGAGCGAGATCCGCACGCCGAACACGGCCCAGCCGTTGGCGAACCCGGACGCGAGCGCCGCGCGATACGCGGGTGATCCGAGCGCCTGACTGACGGTCAACGTCACCTGCTCGACGTTCGGGTCGAGCGCGGCCAACTCGGACCGGCGCAGGAACCACCACACGACCAGCGCCGCGATGGCGAGGGCACAGGCGTAGGTGATGAACGGCACCCGGATGGAGATCTCCGCGAGTGCCGCGCCGATGATCGGACCGGCGATATTGCCGAGCAGGAACCCGGTGGCCCACAGCCCGGACGCCCGGCCGCGCATCGGCGGCGGCGTGATGCGGATCAACAGCCCGACCGCGGCAACGGTGAACATGGTGGACCCGACACCCGCGAACGACCGGAAAACGATCAATTGCCAGTACGCCGTCGCGAATCCGCAGGCGGCGGTGCCGACGGCCACGATGAGGATGCCGACGATGTAGGTCCGGGTTTCCCCGAACCGGTTCACCAGCCGCCCGCTCACCGGCGCGAACAGCAGCCTGACCAGCGCGAACGCACTGACGATGGCGGACACGGCGAACGTGCCGACGTCGAAGCTCTTGGCGTAGGCGGGCAGCACGGGCGCGACGATGCCGAAGCCGATGGCAATGATGAAGCTCGCCACCACGAGCACCCAGACCTCGCCGGGCAGCCGGGGTTTGGACTCCACGTCGTTCCCCAGCACAGTGCCCCCACTCTCCGTTAGCTGCGCTAAGGATATGCGGCATGGCAACTAAATGTTCAATCCAACAGTTCGTCAACTCTGCGTGCATAAGCCGTTACCGGATATCCGGTTTCGAATCCGCACACCTCCGCGAACCGCTCCCCCGCGCCTCCCTCGGCGACGTGCCCCGCCACCAGCAGCGCCCCGAGATCGCGCAACGCACCCACCACACCGTGCGCCAACGCCGTGCCCACCCCACGCCGCCGCCGCGCCGGCCTCACCACGACGTGCTCGACCAGCCCGACCCCGCGTTCGGCGAACCCGGCGGCGAACCCACCGACCCGATCCCCGTCGTCCACCACGACGAACGCGCAACGAGGATCGTCCAGCCGCTGCCCGAGGTGCCGGACCAGCCGCGCCGGGTCCGCGCCCAGGTCGTCGGCGAGCAACGCGCCCAGGCCCGCGAGATCGGCGTCCACCGCCGCCCGCACCCCCGACGACACCACCGGCCCCCGGTGCACGACCGCCAGCGCCTCCTCCACCGCGTACCACCCGGCGTCGTCCGCGATGCCCTCGATCTCGGCGACCGTGGTCGGCGACGCGTACACCACCGCCTCGGCCCGCCCCACGTCCGCAAACGTTTGCTCCAGCTGTAGCAACGTCCCCGCGACCTCTGCCGACGACCCGTCCAGCGCACACGCGTGATTGCCCGACGGCAACGGGTCGTCCCGGTTCACCACCACCCGGGCACAGCCGACCCGCCCGACCTTCCCGTACCGGACCGCCCCGGA
This sequence comes from uncultured Saccharothrix sp., assembly GCA_965995405.1. Lineage (GTDB taxonomy): Bacteria > Actinomycetota > Actinomycetes > Mycobacteriales > Pseudonocardiaceae > Actinosynnema. The sequence goes on along the minus strand of CBHFOL010000216.1, from coordinate 10,651 downwards.
CGCCAGCCGCGCCGCCTCCACCAGCCCGGCCAGCTCACGGGCCCGATACGGGTCCAGCAACTCGGGGTCGTCGGGGTCGCGCAGCGGATCAACCACGTGATCAGCCTCGCACGTCACGGCCCTTCCACGTCGCCCCGCCGCGCAGCGCCCGCCACGCCGCGTCCAGCATCAGCACCCCGAACGCCACACTCGCCACCGGCCCCAACAAGGCAGCGGACTCGGGCTGCCGCACCCGTCGCAGGTACACCCAACTGGCCAGCGAATGCCCGAGCCAGGCCACCAACCCCCGCTTGGACCCACGCGCCACGGCCACGATCGGCAACAGCCCGTACACGACCTGCCCAGCACCCGCCGCCCCCAACGCCAGGAACGCGCTCGCCGGCCCCTTCGCGTACATCGAGGTGCCCGCGACCAGGCTCTTGCGCGCCGACCGGTACGTGTCGCCGAACGTCGACAGCCCGGACGTGGTCAACGAGTCCGCCCCGTCCACGTACCGCGTGCGCCCACCCGCGTCCCGGATCAACGTGGCGAACTCCACGTCGTCCGCCCGCGTCCCGGCAATCGCCCGCCACCCGCCGGCCTGGTCGTACGCCGTGCGACTGACCAGGATGCAGTGCCCCACGGCCATCGCCGGCCCCCGACTCCCGTCCACCGACGTGCTCTCGAACAGCAACACGTTCGTCGGCGGCAACAACAGCCACCACCCGGCATTGGCGGTCGTCGAACGTCCTGCGGTCGACACCAGGTCCACATCGTCCCGGGCCGCCGCCGCGAGCAGCCGTCCCACCAGATCAGGCGCGGCCTCGGTGTCCGCGTCCACGAACAGCAGCCAGTCCGACTCCACCCGCTCCGCGCCCAGGTGCATCGCGTGCACCTTGCCCGCCCACCCGGACGGCGGCCCGCCACTGCTCACCAGCTCGACCCGCGGATCCTCCGCCACATGCCGCCGTACGACGTCCGCGGTCGAATCGGCGGAAGCGTCGTCCACCACGACAATCCGCAGCGAGCGGTACGCCTGCGCACGCAATCCGGCCAGGCACCGGTCGATGTTCGCCGCCTCGTCCCGCGCCGGCACCACCACCGTCACCGTTCCGCCGTAGACGGGGTCCAACGGCAGCCGCCGCACCTGCTGCCAGGTCCGCACCGTCCACGCCGTCCGGGCCAGGGTGACCGCCGCGCCGAGGACTCCCCATTTCCCCATGCGACCACATTGGCACACTGACCCACCGTGGAACTGCCGATCGCCGGGGTTTTGGACGAGCTGGTCCGAACGCTGTCCGCACACGGCTCGTGCGTCCTGGTGGCACCGCCGGGCACCGGCAAGACAACCCTCGTCCCACTGGCCCTCACCGGACGGGTGATAGTCGCCGAACCCCGCCGAATCGCCGCCCGCGCAGCCGCGGCCCGAATGGCCGGCCTCCTGGGCGAACCAGTAGGCAAAACCGTCGGCTACGCGGTACGCGGCGACCGCAAGACGTCCCGCGACACCCGCATCGAAGTAGTGACCTCAGGCCTCCTGGTACGCAGACTCCAACGCGACCCGGAACTCCCCAACGTGGACACCGTCCTCCTGGACGAGTGCCACGAACGCCACCTGGACGCCGACCTACTCCTAACGCTGCTCCTGGACGCCCGCGCCGGCCTACGCCCCGACCTGCGCATCCTGGCAACCTCCGCCACCGTCGCAGCCGACCGCCTGGCCACCCTCCTGGGCAACGCCCCGGTGCTCCGCGTATCCGCCAGAACCCACCCGGTCGACGTAACCCACCTACCACCCACCCGCACCGAACGCGTAGAAGCCAACGTAGCCAGGGCAATCCGCCGAGCACTGTCCGAAGTAGACGGTGATGTCCTGGCGTTCCTGCCGGGCGTAGCCGAAATCCGCCGCTGCGCAGCACTCCTACCCGACACAACGGTGGTCCAACTACACGGCCGCCTGACCTCCACCACCCAGGACGCGGCCCTGAAACCCGGCCCACACCAACGGGTAGTGCTGGCAACCGCCATCGCCGAGTCCAGCCTGACCGTCCCCGGCGTGCGGGCCGTGGTCGACTCAGGTCTGTCCCGCGTACCCCGGGTAGACCACCGACGAGGACTGGCCGGCCTCGCCACAGTCCGGGTAAGCGCAGCGGTAGCCGACCAACGAGCGGGCCGAGCAGGCCGCGAAGCACCGGGCAAGGTCTACCGCTGCTGGCCCGAACACGAACACAGCACCCTCCCCCGCTACCCCGAACCGGAAATCCGCACCGCCGACCTGACCCGCCTGGCCCTCGAACTGGCCTGCTGGGGCGTCCCGTCCGGCGAAGGACTCCCCTGGTGGGACGCACCCCCGCCAGGCGCACTGAACGCCGCCCAAACCACCCTGAAAACCCTCGGCGCACTGGACACCCGAGGAATCACCGAACGAGGCCGCCACATGGCCGACCTAGGCCTGCACCCCCGCCTGGCCCGCGCGCTCCTGGACGGCGCAGCCCTGGTAGGCCCCAAAACCGCCGCCGAAGTAGTGGCCATCCTCGACAACGACCGCACCACCGACAACGTGGAACTCTCCACCCGCCAGGCAGACCCGGGAGAAGTCCGCCGCCTGACCAGGTTGATCACCGGCCCCGAACACCCCCACCCCGACGCCCAGGCGCTCGTAGTAGCCCTGGCCCACCCCGAACGCCTGGCCCGCAGACGTTCCCCGGGCTCCCCCGTCTACCTGATGGCAGGCGGCACCGCTGTGGAACTCCCACCCGGCAGCCGCCTGTCCGACGCCGAATGGCTGGCGGTAGCCATCGCGGACCGCGAACCAGGCCGAACCCACGGCCGAATCCGCCTGGCCGCCCGAGCCTCCGAAGACCTGGCAAGAGAAGCCGCCCCCACTCTCCTCACCGAAGAGGACGACATCCGCTGGAACGGCGACGTGATCACCAACCGCCTGACCAAACTGGGCGCGATCACGTTGTCCACCAAACAAATCCACACCCGGGAAGCAACCCGCCAGGCACTCCTCACCGGCCTGCGCACCGAAGGCCTGACCCTCCTGAACTGGACCCCGGACGCCACCCGCACCCGCCAACGCATGGCCTTCCTGCACAGCACCCTGGGCACCCCATGGCCATCAGTAGACGACGAAGCCCTACTAACAGTCATCGACCTGACCAACGCCAGAAAGCGCGCCGACCTGGCCAAGATCAACGCCGACCACCTGACCCGCCAACTACTCCCCTGGCCCGAAGCAACCCGCTTCGACACCCTCGCACCGGACCGCCTGGAAGTCCCCTCCGGCTCAAGAATCCGAGTCGACTACACCACCCCGACCCCAGCCCTACCAGTCAAGATCCAAGAGGTCTTCGGCTGGACCGAAACCCCACACATCGCCGACGGCAAGGTCCCCCTGGTCCTCCACCTGCTCTCCCCAGCAGGCCGCCCAACAGCCGTAACGTCCGACCTGGCGTCCTTCTGGCAAACCACCTACCCCCAAGTAAGAGCCGAACTAAGAGGACGCTACCCAAAACACCGCTGGCCCGAAGACCCGATGACCGCCACCCCAGCCCGCCGCTAACCCCACACCTCCACCCACACACCCAGCCCCCACGCTCCGGCACCCAGCCCCCGGGGGTCCGGGGGCAGAGCCCGCCGGGCGGGGCCCGGGGGTCGCACCCCCGGAAAGCACAAAGGGGCGAGGCGGCCCGCGCTCTCGGCGGGCACACCTCACCCCTCGTTCCGTGGAGGTGCCGGGAATCGAACCCGGGTCCTCTGCCGGCTCATCAAGGCTTCTCCGTGCGCAGTCCGCTATGCCTCTGCTCGGCCCCGGCGGTCACGCGGACAAGTCGCCGTGACGGGCCCAGTCACTGTGAGTGTCCCCGCCGCTCCCCGTGACCGGGTGCGGCGGGTAAGCCTCCTAGCTGATGCCAGATCCCGGAGCGGAGGCACCCCCGGGCTGACAGCTCACTCTCCTAGCCTCAGGCGGCGAGGGAGTAAGCGGCCTGGTCGTTAGACTCGGCGCTTATTGGTTTGCGATGACGCTTACGGTGGTCTCTCGCCTGCACCGGCACGCTTCCCTTGAATCAACGTACAAAGTCGAAACCGTTCACCCCCTGGTCTGGGTCTTGCGTCCACACATCATAGCGCCCCCGCCACCGGACACATTCCGAATAAGCTTGGTAGGGCTGCCCCCACCCCCCGGACGCCGGTCGACCTGATGGTTCCGGCCACTCGGACGGGCGATGCTGGTCGGGTACATCAGGCGTGAAGGTGGGGAACATGACAGCGCGGGACACCCCGGACATCGCACGGACCAGCGGGTACTTCCTGCTCAACCTGGTCTCCGGACTCTTCTGGTTCTGCCTGCTGGTACCGCTGCTCGCGGTCAGCATCGCCACGATGGTGGTGTGGGTCGGCTTCCCGCTGCTCGCGCTGACCCTGCTGCTGGCGCGGTCCGGCGCGACCATCGAGCGGGCGTGGCTGCGGACGGCCCTCGGCGTGGACATCCCCCGCCCGTACCGCCCGCTCCCCGAGGGCAGCCTGTTCACCAGGACCCGGGCGATGATGGCCGACCCGGCCACGTGGCGCAGCTTCGGCTACTGGATGCTCATGCTGCCGCTGGGCATCATCGAGTTCGCGATGGTGGTCGTCCTCTGGCCGGCCGTGCTGTCCCTGACGTTCCTGCCGCTGTACTTCCAGTGGCTGCCGAACACCTTCGAGGTCACGATCGGCGACACGATCTGGCTGATCGACTCGTTCGGCAAGGCCCTGCCCGTCACGGCCATCGGCATCGTCCTCGGCCTGCTGCTCCTGCCCCTGGTCAAGGCCACCGGCCGGGGCCACGCCGCACTGGCGAAGGCGATGCTCGGCCCGTCGCGCACCAGCTTCCTGGAGGCCGAGACGGACCGCCTGTCGGCCAGCCGGGCACGCGGCGTCGAGGCCGCCGAGGCCGAGCGCCGCCGCATCGAACGCGACCTGCACGACGGCGCGCAGCAGCGCCTGGTCGCCGTCGCGATGGGCCTGGGCCGGGCCCGCAGCAAGATGGAGTCCGACCCGGACGGGGCGGCCGAGCTGATCGCCGAGGCGCACGCCGACGCCAAGCTGGCCATCTCCGAACTGCGGGACCTGGCACGCGGCATTTACCCCAGCGTCCTGGGCGACCGGGGCCTGGACGCAGCCCTGAGCGCGCTGGCCGCGAAGTGCCCGATCCCGGTGGACGTCTCCGTGGACGTCGAGCCCCGCCCGTCGACCGCCGTGGAGAGCACCGCGTACTTCACCGTGGCCGAGGCGCTGACGAACATCGCCAAGCACGCCGGCGCCACCCAGGCCGCGGTGCGGGTGACGCGGACCGAGAACTCCGTGGTCGTCGAGGTGACCGACAACGGTCACGGCGGCGCGCAGGTCCGTCCGGGAGGAGGGCTCGCGGGCTTGGCGGACCGTGCTGCGACCATTGACGGTGTGGTCGTGGTGGTCAGCCCCATCGGGGGGCCGACCGTGATCCGGACGGAGCTGCCGTGCGCGTGGTGATCGCCGAGGACTCGGTGCTGCTCCGGGTGGGCGTGGAACGCCTGCTGGCCGACGAGGGCATCGAGACGGTGGCGGCGGTGGAGGATGGCGAGGCCCTGCTCACCGCCATCGAGGAACACCGCCCGGACCTGGCGATCGTGGACGTGCGGATGCCGCCGACGTTCACCGACGAGGGCCTGCGGGCAGCCATCGAGGCCCGCAAGCGGGTGCCGAACCTGCCGGTCCTCGTGCTGTCCCAGTACGTGGAGGAGCGCTACGCGGTCGAACTCCTGGCCGGCGGCGCGAGCGGCGTCGGCTACCTGCTGAAGGAGCGGGTGGCCGACGTCTCCGAGTTCGTGGCGGCCGTCCGCCGGGTGGCCGAGGGCGGCACGAGCATCGACCACGAAGTGATCACCCAGCTCATGGTCCGCAGCAAGCGGAACCCGGTCGACTCCCTGACCCAACGCGAACGGGAGGTCCTCGGCCTGATGGCCCAGGGCCTGTCGAACGCGGCCATCGCCAAGTCCCTGGTCGTCTCGGACGGCGCGGTGGAGAAGCACGTCGGCAACATCTTCGCCAAGCTGGGCCTGGAGCCCAGCAACTCCGAACACCGCCGAGTACGGGCGGTCCTGGCCTTCCTCAACCTCGGCTGACCCCGGGCGCCCCCGCCGGGTACCGCTCAGTAGCGCCCCTTCAACGCACGCCCGTGCGCCTTCTGGATCTCCCGCTGAGCGTCCCGCTTGGCCAGGTCCTGCCGCTTGTCGTAGGCCTTCTTGCCCCGCGCCAACGCCAACTCGACCTTGACGTACCCGTCCTTGAAGTACATCTGAAGCGGGATCAGCGACAGACCGCTCTCCTTGGTCTTGCCGATCAGCTTCTCGATCTCCTTGCGGTGCAGCAGCAGCTTGCGCTTGCGCCGGACCTCGTGGTTGGTCCACGTCCCCGCCACGTACTCCGGGATGTGCAGGGCGTGCAGCCAGACCTCGCCGTCGTCGACCTGGCCGAACGCGTCGACCAGCGACGCCCGACCCATGCGGAGGCTCTTGACCTCCGTGCCGACGAGCACGACACCCGCTTCGTAGGTGTCGAGGATGGTGTAGTCGTGCCGAGCCTTGCGGTTCGACGCGATCACCTTCTGACCGCGCTCCTTGACCATGCCGAAAACCTTACGTGAACAGGCCAGCCAATATCGGGACCGCACTCACAGCCGCACGTAGAGCCGCAACGTCACGTACCCCGTCAACGCCGAGATGAAGACCGCCACACCCAGCAGTATCGGCGAGATGATCACCACGTCCAGCAGCCCGATCTGCGGCAGGATCTGCGATTTGAACAGGTCACCCGACACCCTGGTCGCACCCCACACCAGCAGCGCCAGACCGCCCACACCCACCAGCGCGCCGATCACACCGGCCACCACCGCCTCGATGAGGAACGGGAGCTGCGTGTACCACCTGGTGGCACCGACCAGCCGCATGATCCCCACCTCCGTCCGCCGGGTGAAGGCCGACACCTGGATGGTGTTGGAGATCAGCAGCAACGCCGCCAGCGCCTGCACCAGCGCCAACGCCAGCACGATGTTGCGCAGCCCGTTGAACACGTCCAGCAGCCTGCTCAGGAACTCGCCCTGGTCGTTGACCGCCTTCACGCCCGCCTTGCCGGTGAACGCCTGCACGATGACGTTCGCCCGCGCCGGGTCCTCCAGCTTGACCCGGAACGTGGCCGGGATCGCCTCCGGACGGGCCAGCTTCACCAGCTCCGGCTGGGCCTCGAAGATCTGCTTGAACCGCTCGTAGCCCTTCTCGCGGTTCTCGTAGACCACCGTCTCCACCCCGGACGTCTTCTCCAGCGCTTCGCGCAGACCGGCGCACGGCTGCTGCGCGCAGTCCTTGTCGTTGGCGCTGACGTCGTTGGTGAGCAGGACCGACACTTCCAGCTTGCTCTGGTAGTTGTCCTGCATCTTGTCGACCATGCGGACGATGAGCAGACCACCGCCGAGCAGGCCGAGCGAGATCGCGGTCGTGAGGATCATCGCGATGGTCATCGTGACGTTCCGGCGCAGACCGGTGACGACCTCGCTGAACACGAAGCTGGTACGCATCGGGGGGAACGTTCCTCAGGGTCGGGGGATGAGGGGGTGTGTCTTAACGGCCCACGCCGTACACACCCCGCGCGTCGTCGCGGATGATGCGGCCGTGGTCGAGCTCGACCACCCGGCGACGCATGGAGTCGACGATCGAGTGGTCGTGGGTGGCCATCAGCACGGTCGTGCCGGTGCGGTTGATCCGCTCCAGCAGCAGCATGATGTCCTGGCTGGTGTCGGGGTCCAGGTTTCCGGTCGGCTCGTCGGCCAGCAGCACCAGCGGCCGGTTCACGAACGCACGGGCGATCGCCACCCGCTGCTGCTCGCCACCGGACAGCTCGTGCGGCATCCGGTCCGCCTTGCCGTCGAGGCCGACCAGCTGGAGGACCTCGGGCACCACCTTGACGATGGTGTTGCGCGGCTTGCCGATGACCTCCAGCGCGAACGCCACGTTCTCGGCCACCGTCTTGTTCGTGAGCAGGCGGAAGTCCTGGAAAACGCAGCCGATGGACTGGCGCAGGCGGGGGACCCGGCGCCGGGACATCTTGGCCACGTCGAAGTTCGACACGTACACCCGGCCCTTGCTCGGCACTTCCTCGCGGAGCAACAGACGTAGGAACGTCGATTTTCCGGACCCGGACGGTCCGATCAGGAACACGAACTCACCCTTGTCCATCTCGACCGAGACGTTGTCGAGCGCGGGGCGCGTGGAGGTCTTGTAGACCTTGGACACGTGTTCGAGGCGAATCACGACCGGGGAGTCTACCCATGGCCGTGGTAAAGCCCCCGTCTCACCCGGCCAACCACGGCAAAACGGGGCCTTGACCGATCACGAAGAGACCCCGGAAACCCGATCACGAACCGGCTACGAAGCCTGCTGCTGCTTCCGCCACCGGATACCGGCCTCCAAAAAGTCGTCGATCTCGCCGTCGAGGACCGCCGACGGGTTTCCGACCTCGTGCTCGGTCCGCAGGTCCTTGACCATCTGGTACGGGTGCAGCACGTAGGAGCGCATCTGGTTGCCCCAGCTGGACCCGGAGTCCTTCAGCGCGTCCATCTTCGCCTGCTCCTCCTGCCGCTGGCGCTCCAGCAGCTTCGCCTGGAGGACGGCCATGGCAGTGGCCTTGTTCTGCAACTGGGAACGCTCGTTCTGGCAGGACACCACGATCCCGGTCGGCAGGTGGGTGATGCGCACCGCCGAGTCGGTCGTGTTGACGCCCTGCCCACCCGGCCCGGACGACCGGTACACGTCGACCCGCAGTTCCTTCTCGTCGATCTCGACGTGGTCGGACTGCTCCACCACGGGCACCACCTCGACGCCCGCGAAGGACGTCTGCCGGCGGCCCTGGTTGTCGAACGGCGAGATCCGCACCAGCCGGTGCGTGCCCTGCTCCACGCTCAACGTGCCGTACGCGTACGGCGCGGTCACCCGGAACGTCGCGGACTTGATACCGGCTTCTTCCGCGTAAGAGGTGTCGAAAACATCGACGGGGTACCCGTGCCGCTCCGCCCAGCGCGAGTACATGCGCAGCAGCATCTCGGCGAAGTCCGCCGCGTCGACCCCACCCGCCTCGGCCCGAACGGTGATCAGCGCGTTGCGCTCGTCGTACTCGCCGGACAGCAGCGTCCGGACCTCCAACGACGAGATCTCGTCCCGAAGCTTGGCGCGCTCCGTATCAGCCTCAGCGAGACTGCCCTCGTCACCCTCGTCCTCGGCGAGCTCGTACAGCACGCCCAGGTCGTCCAGGCGGTCCCGCAACGCCACCACCCGACGCAGCTCACCCTGCTTGTGCGAGAGCTGGCTGGTGACCCGCTGCGCCTTCTCCTGGTCGTCCCACAGGTCCGGCCGGGCCGCCTGCTCCTCCAGCTCCGCGACCTGGGCGCGCAGTGAAGCGAGGTCCATCACCGCCTCGATGCTCGCGAGGGTGGCGGAGAGGTCCTTGATGTCTGCTTCGACGTCCGGGTTCACGGCAGAAGATTACGCCAGGACCGGCCGCCTGGTGCGACCGGTCGGCGCTCGTCAGGCCGTGGGGATGGCGTCCAGCAGCTTGAGCACCGCCTTGGCGTGCGCGAGGGCGAACTCCGCGACCGCCTTGGCGTAGGCGTCCTCCGCCGTCTTCACGGCGGTCTTGGCGGCCTCCTGGTCGGCGCCGTAGCTCGCCCGTGCCGCGTCCACCAGCGCCTGGCGCTGCTTGGCGGTGAGCGAACCGGCGTGCACCAGCCGGAGGATCAGCGGGCTGCGCAGGTGGTCGGGGCCGGGCTCGGACAGCAGCCAGTTCTTGAACGCCCGCTTGCCCGCGGCCGTAAGGACGTACTGCTGGCTGGAGCGTGGGCCCTGCTTTCCGAGGCGCAGCAGACCCGCGTCAGCCAACGCGGGCAGCTCGCGGTAGACCTGGCTGCGGGTGACGCTGAAGAACGCTCCGAAGCGCTCCCCGGCCTCAGCCACGAGCTGGCCACCGGTCTTGGGTCCGTCGTGCAGCAGCCCGAGGAGGGCGGCGGCAGTCGCGTTCAGGTCCGACACAACACCAACGGTGCCACTTTCAGGTGCAGCTGTCCACAATGGTCAGCCGTTCTGTCCACAGTGGCTGATCACGGGCTAGTGGAGTTGGGCCAAGCGGAGCAACGAGAAGCTCCGCAGCGTGACCGGAAGCTGATCAACGCCACGCTTTCGGCCCCTTGACCCGAAGTATCCACCCCAACTGGAAATCCATTGCCCCACAAGGAAACCGCACTTTTGCGTTCACCCGAACGGCCCGGACACGTGACAGGCCGCTCTGTTGGTCTTGGTCGAGTCCCCCTCGCTTAGCACAACCCGGTGATGTCCGATCCCAGCACTGGCGGATACCCCGAGTGCTGGGATCATCACTCCTTGTAAGACCTGTCTGGGAGGTATGCGATGGGCATCAAGTGGATGGACGCCAAGGTCGTCAAGAACGCCCGCGCCTGGGCGAGCGGCGCGCTGCCGGAACAGGCGGGCAAGGACGAGTGCATGGTGTGCGGCAAGCAGATCCGCCGCCACCGCACGGTAGCCGGCGAGGGCCGGGTCTGCTCCCTCGTCTGCGCCCAGTACTGGGCAGAGAACATGACCTGACC
>CBHFOL010000215.1:0-13840 GCA_965995405.1 uncultured Saccharothrix sp. | reverse complement strand
CATCGCGCAGCGGACTCAGGCTGATCTCCAGAGGAAACTCACTGCCATCCGAACGCCGGCCCAGCAAATCGAAACCGGCGCCCATCGGCCGCGTGCGCGGATCTTCGGCGAAGTTACGGCGGTGACTGGCGTGCCGTGCACGGAACCGCTCAGGGAGCAAAATGTCGACGCTGCGATCGACGATGGCGTCGCGCTGATAGCCAAACAGGTCCGTCACCCGCTGATTTGCGTACAGAATCTGGCCCGACCCGTCGACGATCAGCATGGCGTCCGGCGCGAACTCGACCAGGTCGGCTAGCAATTGCTGGTGAAACGTCATCAGCTCATCTCTCCGGCGGCAACGGCCTGGTGCACCCGTGGTTCCTCTGGGTCGCGCTGCCCTCCGGGTCGGTGCTGGGCGTGATCTGGCTCGCTCTCGGACGGAACAGGTGACCGACTTCCAGGCCAACGACCGCGCGCTCGTCGCCGACGAACTCGCCCGCGCCCGAGCCGAGGGCCGGCTGACCGAAGCCGAGTACGAGCAGCGCATCGGCCTGGTGGCGTCCGCCGGCAACTACGCCGACCTGGCGGCGCTCACCGCGGACCTGCCCCGCGAACAGGCACCCGCACCCCGCCCCGCCAGGTCCAAGAAGCGCCGGTACGTCCTGTACCTGGTGGTGACCGGGCTCAACTTCCTGGTGTGGGGCATCCTCAGCCTGTCCCTGGACTTCGTCCTGCACCCGTGGTGGATCTGGGTCGCGCTGTTCTGGGGCCTCCTGGTCCTCATCGCACCCTGACAAACCCACCCCCCGAACCGCCCCCGAAACGCCCTCCGCACGCCGGAACCAGGGCCGATTTGGGCATCCCACCCCACACGCGTACTATGGACGGGTGGCGCACACGTAGCGCCGATTCCGCCATGTCCGTGACGCCATCAGCCACGGCGGGCAGGGTTCGCAAGGGCCTTGGAGGAGTCGGGGTGCCGCGTGCCCGCATCCACCAGTGAAGTACCCACCGTCACGAAACGCGGAGGACATGGGCAAGAAGGACGGGGCCATTGAGGTCGAGGGCCGCGTAGTCGAGCCGCTTCCCAACGCGATGTTCCGCGTCGAGTTGGAGAACGGGCACAAGGTCCTGGCACACATCAGCGGCAAGATGCGCCAGCACTACATCCGAATCCTCCCCGAGGACCGGGTTGTCGTGGAGCTCTCGCCCTACGACCTGTCCCGTGGGCGCATCGTCTACCGCTACAAGTGACCTCCACGGTGTTCACGAAGCCTCGGGGACACCTGGCTAGCAGCAGGAGAGCTCAGGCGTGAAGGTCCAGCCGAGCGTCAAGAAGATCTGCGACAAGTGCAAGGTGATCCGCCGTCACGGCCGGGTCATGGTGATCTGCGAGAACCTGCGCCACAAGCAGCGCCAGGGCTGATCAGCACCGAGCACGACCTCGCGGTCCTCCAACGGACGCGACAAGAGAAGCAAGCCTCTTCGCACCTGCCCGGTCGGCACCCGACCAGGCACACCCCCGGACTCCAGGCCGGGGCCGGGACACCGGCCGTGAGAACGGTCGGAACTGACACAGCGAGTCAGTCCCGGAATCGGGCGAGGAGCAGACCTGGAGTGAAACCGACAGGAGCAAGCGCCGTATGGCACGACTCGCTGGCGTCGACCTCCCCCGCGAGAAGCGGATGGAGATCGCGCTCACCTACATCTTCGGCATTGGTCGCACTCGCTCCAAGGAGCTGCTGACCGCCACCGGGGTTTCCGCCGACCTGCGGGTCAAGGACCTGGGTGACGACGACCTCGCGAAGTTGCGGGACTACATCGAGAACAACTTCAAGGTCGAGGGTGACCTCCGCCGCGAGGTTCAGGCCGACATCCGCCGCAAGATGGAAATCGGCTGCTACGAGGGTCTGCGCCACCGTCGCAACCTGCCCGTCCGCGGGCAGCGCACCAAGACGAACGCGCGCACTCGTAAGGGTCCGAAGAAGACCGTGGCGGGCAAGAAGAAGGCCGGCAAGAAGTAAGACCTCGCGAACTTAAGTAGGAGATCACCCAGAGATGCCACCCAAGTCCCGTACGGGCGCCGGGGTCAAGAAGGTCCGGCGCAAGGAAAAGAAGAACGTCTCGCACGGCCAGGCGCACATCAAGAGCACGTTCAACAACACCATCGTGTCCATCACGGACCCGATGGGCAACGTGATCAGCTGGGCGTCCGCCGGCCACGTGGGCTTCAAGGGCTCGCGCAAGTCCACGCCGTTCGCGGCGCAGATGGCTGCCGAGAACGCCGCACGCAAGGCCGCCGAGCACGGCATGCGCAAGGTGGACGTGTTCGTCAAGGGTCCCGGCTCCGGCCGCGAGACCGCGATCCGTTCCCTTCAGGCAGCCGGTCTTGAGGTCGGCACCATCCAGGACGTGACCCCGCAGCCCCACAACGGCTGCCGCCCGCCCAAGCGGCGCCGGGTCTGAGGCACGGGGAGGAGTAAGCACACATGGCTCGCTACACCGGACCGGCCACTCGCATCTCGCGCCGGCTCAAGGTCGACCTCGTCGGCGGTGACCAGGCTTTCGAGCGTCGTCCCTACCCGCCCGGCCAGCACGGCCGCGGTCGGATCAAGGAGACCGAGTACCTGGCCCAGCTTCAGGAGAAGCAGAAGGCCCGCTACACGTACGGCGTGCTGGAGAAGCAGTTCCGCCGCTACTACGACGAAGCGGTCCGCCGCACCGGCAAGACCGGTGAGAACCTGCTCCAGATCCTGGAGACCCGGCTGGACAACGTGGTGTACCGCGCGGGTCTCGCGCGCACCCGTCGCCAGGCGCGGCAGCTGGTCAGCCACGGTCACTTCATCGTGAACGGCCACAAGGTCAACATCCCGAGCTTCCGGGTGTCGAAGTTCGACATCATCGACGTGAAGCCGAAGTCGCTGCCCACGCTGCCCTTCGAGGCCGCGCGTGCTTCCTTCGGCGACCGGCCGATCCCGGCGTGGCTCCAGGTCGTGCAGTCCAACCTGCGCATCCTGGTCCACCAGCTGCCGGAGCGGGCGCAGATCGACACGCCCGTCACCGAACAGCTCATCGTCGAGCTCTACTCGAAGTGATCCTCCCGGAGGGCGGTCCGCTGTACCCGTTTTTTCGGGCCGGCCCTCCGGTCGGGTCCCGCGACGGCACGGAATGGTGTGCCGCACGCGTTCGCCGGTCTCCGCGACCGGCATTCCCGGCGTCAAATAGCGGGCGCCGGGTTGAGGAAGGAAGAACCCGATGCTGATTTCCCAGCGCCCCTCGCTCAGCGAGGACGCGGTCAACGAGACCCGTTCCCGGTTCGTCATCGAGCCGCTGGAGCCGGGCTTCGGCTACACCCTCGGCAACTCCATCCGCCGCACCCTGCTGTCGTCCATCCCCGGCGCGGCCGTGACGAGCATCCGCATCGACGGTGTGCTGCACGAGTTCACGACCGTCCCCGGTGTGAAGGAAGACGTCACCGACATCATCCTCAACCTCAAGGAGCTGGTCGTCAGCTCCGAGGAGGACGAGCCGGTGACCATGTACCTGCGCAAGCAGGGGCCCGGTGCGGTGACCGCAGGCGACATCGTGCCCCCGGCCGGTGTCACCGTGCACAACCCCGACCTGCACATCGCGACCCTGAACGGCAAGGGCAAGCTGGAGATCGAGCTCGTGGTCGAGCGCGGTCGCGGCTACGTCCCCGCCGTGCAGAACAAGCAGGCCGGTGCCGAGATCGGCCGCATCCCCGTCGACTCGATCTACTCGCCCGTCATGAAGGTGACCTACAAGGTCGAGGCCACCCGTGTCGAGCAGCGGACCGACTTCGACAAGCTGATCCTCGACGTCGAGACCAAGCCGTCCATCACGCCGCGCGACGCCGTCGCTTCGGCGGGCAAGACGCTGGTTGAGCTGTTCGGTCTCGCACGCGAGCTGAACGTCGACGCCGAGGGCATCGAGATCGGACCGTCGCCCGCCGAGGCCGACACCATCGCGGCGTTCGCGATGCCGATCGAGGACCTGGACCTCACGGTCCGGTCCTACAACTGCCTCAAGCGCGAGGGCATCCACACGGTGGGCGAGCTGGTCTCGCGCAGCGAGGCGGACCTGCTGGACATCCGCAACTTCGGCGCCAAGTCGATCGACGAGGTCAAGATGAAGCTCGTCGGTCTCGGCCTGGCGCTGAAGGACAGCCCCCCCGGGTTCGACCCCTCGGCCGCCGCGTCCGACTACCCCGCCGAAGGCTGGGGCGCTGCGGACACGGGCGTGGACTCCCACGACGACGGCCAGGACTACGCGGAGACCGAGCAGCTCTGAGGCCGCTCAGCGGCCGGGCCGGAGCAGAGGATCAGTAAGTAATCCGAGGAGCAATACGATGCCTACCCCCACCAAGGGACCCCGTCTCGGGGGCTCGCCGGCCCACGAGCGGCTCATGCTGGCCAACCTGGCCACGTCGCTGTTCACCCATGGTCGGATCACGACCACGGAGGCGAAGGCCAAGCGGCTGCGTCCCTATGCCGAGAAGCTGATCAGCAAGGCCAAGGTCGGCGACCTGCACAACCGTCGCGAGATCCTCAAGGTCATCCGCGACAAGGACGTCGTCCACAAGCTGTTCGCCGAGATCGGACCGCAGTTCGCGGACCGTCCGGGTGGCTACACCCGCATCACCAAGACGCTGCCGCGCAAGGGCGACAACGCCCCCATGGCCGTGATCGAGCTGGTGCGGGAGCAGACGGTCACCGCCGAGGCGGAGCGCGCCCGCAAGACCAAGTTCGCCAAGGACGAGGCCCCCAAGGCCGCCGAGGTGACGGACGAGGTCGTCGAGGACGCTGCCGAGGCGACTGAAGCCGACGCGACCGAGGCCGAGGAGACCAAGGCCGAGGACGCTTCGGACGACGCGCCGAAGGCCGAGGACAAGAAGGACGAGTCCTGACGGATTCCTCCGCTGACGAGCCCGTCGTTCCCGTTGGGGGCGACGGGCTCGTTCGTGTGCGCCTGGACCTCGCCTACGACGGGACGGGGTTCTCCGGGTGGGCGCGGCAGCCCGAGCGGCGCACCGTGTGCGGTGTCCTGGAGGACACCATGTCGACCGTGCTGCGGGAGGACGTGAACCTCACCGTGGCGGGGCGGACCGACGCCGGGGTGCACGCGTCCGGTCAGGTCGCGCACGCCGATCTGTCCGCTTCGGTGGACGTCGCCGGGCTGCCCCGGCGGCTGGCCCGCGTGCTGCCCGCCGACGTGCGGGTGTTCTCGGCCCGGGTGGTGCCCGCGGCCTTCGACGCGCGGTTCGCGGCGCTGCGGCGGCACTACGAGTACCGGGTGACCGACGCCCCGTTCGGGGCACATCCGCTGCGGCGGCTGGACACCCTGGCCTGGCCGCGTCCGCTCGACCTGGACGCGTTGAACGAGGCTTCGGCGTCGCTGCTGGGGGAGCGGGACTTCTGCGCCTTCTGCAAGCGCCGCGAGGGCGCGACGACCATCCGCGAGTTGCAGCGGCTGGTGTGGGAGCGGGACGGGGACGTGCTGACCGCGTTCGTGTCCGCCGACGCCTTCTGTCACTCGATGGTGCGCAGCCTGGTCGGTGCGCTGCTGGCCGTCGGGGAGGGCCGCAAGCCGGTCTCGTGGCCCGCGTCGCTGCTGACGCTGACCGCCCGTTCGAGCGGGGTGACGGTCGCGCCGCCGCACGGGCTGTCGCTGGTCCGGGTCGACTACCCGGCGGACGGGGAACTGGCCGCGCGGGCGTCCGTCACGCGGAACGTGCGCGGCGCACCGACCAGCTGAGCCACGCCACACCGCCCACGGGGATCTCCATGAGAAACGTGAAGAAGGCGAACAGCAGGACACCCGCGACGGCCGGCGCGGCGGGCGTGCCGAGCGCGATCAGCAGGGCGATGGTGCCGTTCTCGCTGACCCCGAAGCCGCCCGGGGTGATCACGGCCAGGGTGAGCAGGCGGCTCACCGCGAACGCGGCGATCAGCGCCGGGAGCGACAGCTGGCTGCCGGTGACGGCCAGGCAGCACCACAGCAGCAGCGCCTGGAGCGCCAGGTAGACCATCATGCCGAGGGTCATCTTCGCCCAGCCGTCCCGGACGACCTGGGCGTTCTGCTTGCGCAGCCGGACCACGAACCGGCGGGCGCGGCCCTTGAGCACGCCGCTGAGCCAGCGCAGGCGGGTCAGCGCGATCGTGACCAGGGCGAGGGCCGTCGCGGTGGCCGTGGTGGCCGCCAGGACGCCCTGACCGAGCACGGCCGCGCCTTGGATGCCCAGGGCGACCACGGGCAGGGCGACCCGGCCGAGGGCGTTCCACAGGCCGCTGACGATGGTGGACGTGGTGATCGCGCGGGCCGAGTGGCCCCAGCTGGCGGCCATGACGGCGGTCACCGCGACCCCGGCCGCGCCGCCGAACGGGAGCAGGTTGCTGACCGCGCTGCCCGCCGCGTTGAGGCTGAACGCCTGGGTGTTGCGCAGGCCGGGCAGCGAGCCGGTGAGGACGTAGGTGTACGCCCACAGACCCGCCAGCCAGAGCACGGTGAGGCCGATGAAGCCGGTCGCCCCGACGTCGGCGAGCTGGTTGCCGATGGCGGCCCAGTCCACGCCGCCGATGGCCGGGACGATGGCGACCACCAGCCAGCCGGCCAGGGCGAGCGAGGCGAGCGACGCCCCGATCCGCAGCAGGCTGCGAGCCTTGGACGACTTCCGGCCGGCAGACGCGGCGTTCGGCTCGGAGGGCTGCACGGCCGGTGTGGGCTCCCGTCCGTTCGTGGGTTCGGGAGCGGTTTCCGTCTTGGTGTTCACCGTGCTCGCAAACGTTTGCGTTCGATGTACCACTCGGTGCCCATGACCAGGCGGAACAGCGGCCCGGGCAGGCTCAGCAGCGAGGTCAGGGTCCGCTCCTGGTCGCCGCCGGTGGTCTGGGTCGCGTGTGCCGCCAGGGCGGCCCGCTTCTGCTCCGTGTACCGGCGTACGTTGACCGTGTGGGTGATCTCCGAGCGGGGGGCGTAGGCCGATTTGAACGGCGTCAGGTCGAAGTCGCGGACCAGGCGCGCCAGGCGCAGGCCGCGCAGCAGCAGCGTCCTGTCCACCGTCGCCTCCCACACCCTCAGTGTGCCCGCCAACTCGGCCGCGAGCGCGCCGACCCGATGCACCTGCACGTGATCCGGATGACCATAGCCGCCGGTCTCGTCGTAGGTGGTCAGCAGGTCCGCCCGCTCCTCGTCGAGCAGCGCGGCCAGCCGCCCGGCCGCCTCCGACACGTCCGCCTTCGCGAACCCGGTCGTCCCGTCCAGGCCCGAGTCCTCGTACCCGAGGAACTCGACCCGCGCGCAGCCCAGCGCCTTCGCCGAGACGTGGGCCTCCCGCGTGCGGACCGCGCCCAGGTCGTCCCGGGCCGCCGACAGCCCGCGCTCGCCGGCGGTCGCCACGACGAGCACCACCCGGTGGCCCTCGGCCGCGAGGCGGGCCATCGTCCCGCCGGTCAGCAGGGCTTCGTCGTCCGGGTGGGCGTGGAAGAAGACGCAGGTTCGGCTCACAGGTGTAAGAGTGTCAGTTGCGCTGTCCGGAGGCATGACGGGAGTACACGTGTCGACCATCCACGTCACCGACTGCTTCCTCCCGCGCCTGGGCGGGATCGAGGTGCAGGTCGCGGGCCTGGCCGAGGCCCAGCGCGCGGCGGGGGAACGGGTGCACGTCATCACGGCGACGCGCGACGCCGTGCAGCCCGACGGCTACTCCGTGCACCGGGTCGCGATGCGCCTGCCGTGGAACCTGCCGGTGCACCCACGGGCGGGCAGGCACATCGACCGGATCCTGACCGACCTGCGGCCGGACGCGGTCTACGTGCACGTCGGCGCCATCTCGCCGTTCGCGTGGTCCGGCATCCGCGCGTCCCTGAAGCTCGGGCTGCCGACGGTCGCCGTGGTGCACAGCATGTGGGACCCGGCGGTGCAGCGCACCTACCGCTGGCTGGACCGCGCGACGGGCTGGAGCCGCACGCCGCTCGTCCTGGGCGCGGTGAGCACGGCCGCCGCCGACCGGATGCGGCAGGCGTTGCCGGGTGTGGACGTGTCGGTGGTGCCGAACGGGATCGCGCCGGAGTTGTGGCGGAGCGAGCCGGTCGAGCGGACGGACGATTCGGTGCACGTCGTGTCGGTGGGGCGGTTGGCGTCGCGGAAGCAGCCGTTGCACCTGTTGGAGGTGCTGCGCGAGGCGCAGGGGCGGGTCGGGAACCTGCGGGCGACGATCGCCGGCGCGGGTCCGGAGATGCCCGCGATGCGGCGCTACCTGAAGCGGCACGGGATGGGGTGGGTGCAGTTGCCCGGTCGGCTGGACCGGCCGGCCATCGGGCGGTTGCTGGCGGGGGCGGACGTGTTCGTGAACCCGACGTTGGCGGAGGCGTTCGGGCTGGCGACGTTGGAGGCGCGCACGGCGGGCGTGCCGGTGATCGCCCGTCCGGGGACGGGGGCGGCGGACTTCGTGCGGGACGGGGTGGAGGGATTGCTGACCGACGACCTGGCCGGCGGCCTGGCCCGGCTGGCGGCGGACGGTGAGGAACGGCGGCGGATCGCCGAGCACAACCGGGAAACCGACCCGCCTTGCACGTGGCCCCGGGTGCTGGACGCTTTGCGGGCGTGCCGCGACAAGGCAACCCACGCCGCACAGCCCGCCGGCCGGGGCTAGGGACCGCCCACCGGGCGAGCGCGGCGCGGCGAAGTCGGGCACTCTGCTCCGACAACGAACCCGCACACCGCACCGAGGAGAAGGCCAACCCATGAGCGGCCCCGATCTGCCCGCCCCGGACGAACTGTTCGACATCGATGCCTGGCAGTACCGCTGGCCCAGCGGGACCTGGAAGGCCGAGCTGATCGAAGGCGTCCTGGTGTTCTCGGGCGAGTTCGACGAACGGGACATCGTGACCGCGCAGGGAGCCTTTCCCGGCCGTCGGATCGTCCTCAACGAGGGCGGCGGGATCGAGGTCCACCCGGCCGGTGAAGGTCTGCCTCGCTCGATCTTCGAGACGGCTCTCGAACGTCTCCGATCCGGCACGGCGTCGACCTCTGCTCCGGAACGCTGACGAGTGAGGGTGTGAAGCGGCCCCCACCCGCGAAGCCGGTGGGGGCCGCCGAAACTGCCGGGCTATCGGAACCACACAGGTCGAGGGTCCAGGTGTCGATGTAGCCGGTGTCCTGCGCGTACCAGTCGCGGACGCGGAGCTGCCAGGTGCCGGTGGCGTTCTCGGTCGACAGGTTCAGCGTGTACGTCGCATCGACGTTGTCCGCCCCGTCCGTGCCGCTCTGCGCCTTCAACTGCCGCACCGCACCGCTCGGCGTGACCAGCTCGACCGACAGGTCACCCCGGTACGTGTGCTTCACGTGCACCTCGATCGTCGCCGCCGAGCCCGCCTTGCCCGCGCAGTCGGCGATCACGATGGTGCTCGTCCCGGTGCCCTTGTCCGGCACGTTCACGTCCGTCGCGTTCGTCTTCGCCGGGCAACCGGGCGGCGGGGTCGAGTCGCCCACGACACGGAGCAGCTTGTTCGGCGAGCCCGCGCCCGCGTCGGTCACGACGCCGTTGGTGGCACCGTTCACCAGGGCGTCCCGCACCTGCTGCGGGGTCGCCGTCGGGTTCGCGGCCAGGTAGACGGCCGCCGCGCCGACCACGTGCGGCGTGGCCATCGAGGTGCCGCTGATGGTGTTGGTGGCGTTGTCGTCGGTGTACCAGGACGACGTGATGCCCGAACCCGGCGCGAAGATGTCCAGGCAGGTGCCGATGTTGGAGAACGACGACCGGGCGTCCGTGTTCGTCGTCGAACCGACGGTGATCGCCTCCGCCGTCCGGCCGGGCGAGCCGTTGCAGGCGTTCGCGCCGTTGTCGTTGCCCGCCGCGAGGCCGTAGGTCACGCCCGCCGCGATGGAGTTGCGCACCGCCTGGTCGACGGTCTCGTTCGCGCCGCCGCCCAGCGACATGTTCGCCACGGCCGGCTTGACCGCGTTCGCCGTCACCCAGTCGATACCCGCGATGACGCCGGCGTAGGAGCCGGAACCGGCGCAGTTCAGCACCCGGACGCCGACCAGCTTGGCCTTCTTCGCCACGCCGTGCTTGGTGCCCGCGACGGTGCCCGCCACGTGCGTGCCGTGGCCGTTGCAGTCGGTGGCGTCGTCGTCGTTGTCCACGGTGTCGCGCCCGGACGTGGCCCGGCCGGCGAAGTCGGTGTGCGTGAAGCGGATGCCCGTGTCGATGATGTAGGCGGTGACGCCCTCACCCTCGTTCGGGTAGGTGTACGAGCTGTCCAGCGGTAGCGCGGCCTGGTCGATCCGGTCCAGGCCCCAGGACGGAGTGGGCGACTGGACACCGGAGAGCTTCACCTCGGCGTCCTGCTGCACGTACGACACCGCCGGGTCGGCGGCGAGCCTGCGGGCCTGCGCCTCGGACATGGTCGCGGAGAAACCACGCAGGGCGCTGCTGTAGGTGTGCTTCACGTCGGCGCTGTACTTGGCGCTCAGGGCACCGACACTGCCGGTGTCCTTCAGCACGACGATGTAGCTGTCCTTCACCGAGTTCTCGGCGCCGAGGCCGCGGATGTCGCCTTCGGCGGTGGCGGTGAAGGTGGTGAGTGCGGCGGTCACCGCGAACGCCGTTCCGGTGGCCAGGCCGATGCCGACCAGGCGCTTGCTCCAGGACGCGCGAACGTCTCCCATGGCTGGGGTCTCCTCTTCGCAGGGTGGTGCCCCACCGGCTACGCCTCCGAAACCGGTCGGACACGGTGAGTAAGTTCCTAGTGAGCCCTGCGGGGGACACGCAAGAAATCGCGCGGAATATCCAACGAATGGCCCCTCCACAGAATTTCATCGCCCTGTGAAGGAAAAACTGCGGAGAGTGACTGGACGTCGCGGAAAAAATATGCCCCGGACGATGTGTCCGGGGCACGGGCCGAGCGGCCGGCTCAGTCGCCGCGCCGCACGGCACCCAGGATCTGCTGCTCACCGGGGGTGGTGACCAGGCGCAGTGGCCGCCACAGGTTCGCGCCGAGCGCGATCACCTGGTCGTCCTTCAACGTGGTCAGCTGGTGCGCCATCTGCGGCGGCAGCCGCCAGATCTGGCTCGCCAGCTGCGCCTGCCCGACCGGCAGCCGTTGCAACAGCACCAGGTCCGCGGAATTCGCGGTGGTCGCCGCCTGCGGGTGCAGATAGGGCAAAACGTACATGGTCGTCTGCCACGGGGATCGCGGCGGGAACAGTTCCTGCGGCACGTGCCCGCCGTCGTGCACCACCAGCAGCGGGCTGTCCTCGGACGGCCGGGGCAGCTCCACCGGGCTCAGCCGGCGCAGCTGCACCAGCGGCGAGGGCCGCCCGTCCTGGCCGGAGCCCGCCGCCCGCACCACCGGCTGCCACGCCTGCGGCCGGCCGGTGGCGATGGTGATCCACGCGCCGGTCGCCATGGCCCGCAACGCGATCTGCCGCGCCAGGTACAGCCCGCCGACCACGACCATCCTGGTCGGCGCGGACCGCAGCACGGAGATCGTCAGCGGCTCGCCCTTCAGGCCGGAGCCGAGCACCATGCCGCCCCGGTCGCCCGACGGCGACACCACGTCCAGCAGTTGCGGCGCGACCAGGAACTCGGGCGCGACACCGCGCCCCTGGCCCCTGGTGTCCAGCAGTCGCGAGTTGCTCACGCGACACCTCCCAGCGGCAGGGTGGCGGCCAGGCCCGCGACCTGGAGGCCGTTCAACGGGGTCAGCGTGATGTCCAGCTTGTCCGCCAACGCCTTCAGCCGGTCGTCGGCGCGGTCCAGTTCGGACGGCGTGCGGGCGGACACCCGCACCAGCCCGCGCAGCCCGACCTGGCCCTGCTCGCTGCTCGGCGAGATCGTCATGGACAGCGTGGAGGACAGCGCCCGGACGCCGGTCAGCGCGTTCAGGTTGTTCCGCATCCCCTTCGCGGGCCAGCCGGTGATCGCGTAGGACGCGTGCCCGACCCCGCCCGCCGTGACGCCGGACCACTTCTCACGCAGCGACACCGCGTTGTTGGAGCCGGCCACCGAGGTCAGTTCGGCCGCCGAGATGCCCGCCCGGATCAGCTCGTCCGAGTCCAGCGGCCGGATCGCCACGCCCGCCGACTCCAGCGCGTTGCGCACCCGGGACAGCGCGCCGATCAGCGCCCGGTGCGCGCCCACGACGCCGCCGCCGCGCTCCCGGATCGCCGCCGCGCACCGCTTCGGGTCCAGCCGGACCGCGATCCACGTGGTGCGCCGGGACGCCGCCGGCAGCGGGCCGAGCACCTCCATGTACGAGTTGAGGGCCGGCGAGTTCGCCGGCAGTGCCGCGCTGCCCGGGTAGCAGTGCCAGATCACCGAGATCGCGTCCAGCACCACACCCCGGTCCTCCAGGGTCGGCGCGAGCGCGCCCAGCGGCAGCGCGGGCGCGCTGCCCACCGCCGTGATCAGGCCGGGAGCCGGGTCGACCAGCAGCACGGCGGTCCACGCGCCCTGGTGCCAGGCCATGCCCAGCGGCCGGCGCTCGTGGTCGACGCCCTTGGCCACCACCAGGTCCGGCACGGCCAGCCGCAGCAGTGCCACCCGCGGGTCGTCCGGTCCGATGACCGACGTCTCCTCCTCCGACGGGGGCTTCATCTCCACCGGGCCGGCGCGCTTCGCGCTGCGCGAGTGGCCGCGGAAGTTGTAGCGGACGACCAGGCCGATCCACTGGGTCAGCCACCGGCCGCGCGAGCGGGTGAACGCGAGGATGAGGGCGATCAGCACGATGCCGCCCGCCGTGTACAGCAGGGACGGCGGGATCTTGTCCCCGGTCGCGCCGATCGCGATCAGGATCAGACCTGCCGCGACGCCGACTTCGAGGACCACCACGTTGGCGACCGGCAGCGCGCCGAGGCTGGCGCCGGTGGCACGGCGACGCGCCCGGAGCAGTGCGGCGCGCATGGCGCCACCCGCGCCTTGCGGGCGTGCGGCGGCGGGGTTGGGTGGGCCCGGATGTGGGGTGGTCACGGACATCCGATCTGGTTCTCTTTCCCGTCGGCGTTCGGCCGGCGTGCCGATCGGGTCTGACCAACCCGCACCCGCGCCACCCGCCGTCCGGCTATCGTGCAGACCGTACCGCGACTGGGAGAGCAGCGAGCCGAGAATGGCATCAACACCCACCACCAAGTCACAGGTCCAGGCCTACCGCTTCGTGCTGCGCCGCATGCAGTCCGCCCTGGTGCGCAGAGACGCGGTGATGCTGCACGACCCGATGCGCACCCACTCGCGCGCGACCGCCGTGGGCGTGATCCTCGGCATCATCGGCATGATCGGCTTCCTGATCTTCGGCTTCTTCTCGCCCGACCCGAAGATCGACGACGAGACGCAGATCGCCATCAGCAAGGAGACCGGCCAGGTCTACGTGGTCCGGCGCTCCCCGACCCAGCTGATCCCGATGACGAACCTGGCGTCCGCCCGGCTGCTGATCCTCAACCAGCAGAGCCCCGACAAGGCCCAGAACAACGTGGGCGGCGGTGACGCGCAGGCGGGCCAGGCGGCCCAGGCCGGCGGCGCGGCGGGCGGCGAGCCGAAGCTGGTCAGCGAGAAGGCGCTCGCGAAGCTGCCCAAGGGCCGGCTGACCGGCATCCCGGACGGGCCGGACGTCCTGCCGGGCAAGCCGGAGGACCGGATCGGTCCGGAGTGGTCGGTGTGCGACACGCTCGACCTGGACGAGTCTCTGAACAACCCGTCCGCCAAGGGCCGGTTCGAGACCACCGTCCTGGCCGGCATGAGCGGCGGCACGCTGCTGGACGGCAACAAGGCGCTGCTGGTCCGCGCGGGCACCGACGACAAGCAGGCGTACCTGATCTACAAGGCCCCGGTGAACTCGCGGAT